>DEHX01000027.1:33358-38329 GCA_002352145.1 Chitinophagaceae bacterium UBA2789 | reverse complement strand
GATGCTGATAATGCCAGCAACCTGAAGCCGCCGATTTTTAAAAACTTTCGCTATGTGGCGGGGCCCAATCTCTATACCGGCTCTGTACCATCCGTTCATGGCTCAAAACCACTGCGGAATTTTGTGTACACCCTGGAAGCTACCCGGCCGGGCCGGTTTATGATCCCTGGTACTACCATTGTTGCTGACGGACAATTACTGCAAAGCGATGATGTGTGGGTGAAAGTGATTACAAAAGAAGAAGCCACGTTGTTGTTTGGCCGGGAAATGGCGGCCATGAATTCTGATTATATCCTTCGCCCGGGTGAAGACCCGTATCAAAAGATCAGGAAGAATCTTTTCCTGAAAGTACTGGTGGATAAACGCAGTTGCTATGCCGGTGAGCCGGTTACAGCCACCTTCAAATTATATTCAAGGCTGGAATCAAAATCAGATATTGTTAAAAATCCCGGTTTCTATGGCTTTACTGTTTTTGATATGGTGAACCTCGCAGACAAACAGGTAGCAGCTGAAATGCTAAATGGAAAAGTATACGATGTCCACACCATCCGCAAAGTGCAGCTTTATCCTTTGCAGGCAGGCGTTTTCACTATTGATCCGATGGAGGTAAGGAATAAAGTAGAGTTTTCCCGCAGTGTGGTGAATAAAAAAACGGAACAACAAATAGCCGAAGGTATGTTGAGCGGCAGTGAGGAAGAGCCTGCGAATAAGCATGCTGAGGTATTTGAAAGCAGCATGTCAAGTGAAGCCGTAACGATCACTGTCAGGCCTTCGCCGGAGAAAAATAAACCAGCCCTCTTCACCGGCGCAACAGGCAATTTTTCTATCAGTGCTGCGCTGGTCAGAACCGAGCTGAGAAAAAATGAAGAAGCCTGGCTGGAAGTTACTGTATCCGGTAAAGGGAATTTCTTGCAACTGATACCGCCAGCTGTTCAATGGCCTGCCGCTGTTGAAACATTCGATGCAGCTAATACGGATAAACTGGATAAGACGAAAGTGCCGCTTGCGGGAAGCAGAACCTTTCGTTTTCCTTTTGTAGCTGCCGAGGAAGGCGATTTTGAAATTCCGGCTATTTCGTATGCTTTTTTTGATCCCGATAGTAACCGGTACAAAACGATGACTACCAAACCAGTTCGGTTCCGTGTAAGTGGTGAAACGGTGAAAGAAAAAGTGGTGACAGAAAAGAAAAAGTCTGTCAGCAGCATTAATACAAGGGCCAGNNAAAAAGGAACCGGTGGTGGTAAAAGCGGAAGAAACATTGGTAGTTGAACCATCAGCTGATGAGCAGTTAAAATCGGCTACGCAACTGGCGCAGCATAATGATCCGGCATTCTATAATGAGTTGCACCGTGTTATTTGGGAAAAGCTGGGGCATTATTTTGGCCTGGAGGGAACAAACCTCAACAAAGCGGCCCTGTATTCAAAACTGGTTGAAAAAGAAATCAGCCCGGAAATGACGAATACTATAAATCACATTTTGACAGAATGTGAGACCAATCTTTATACAACCGCAGCATTGGAGAGTAATAAGGAACAACTGCTGGCAGATGCCCGTAAAGTGCTGGCATCATTGGCATGATGCTTATTCAGCGTATTTATAACCTACGCCTCTTACCGAATGGAAGTATTTAGGGTTGCGGCTGTCTTCTTCAAAGTATTTGCGGAAGTTCAGGATGAAATTATCGATGGTCCTTGTGGTGGGATACACATTATAGCCCCAGACTGACTGCAGGATCTTTTCCCTCGGCACTACTTCATTTTTATTTTCAATAAGCAGTTTCAGCAGCATGGATTCTTTTTTGCTTAACTGAATTTTTTCACCGTTGCTTTTAGTTGCTTCCTGTGCTTTGAAGTCAATATTGTTTCCGCCAAAAGAATACGTATCGCCAATAGTTGATTTATCCTGTAGCTTCTTGTTCTTGTTGATCAATTTATTTACCCTTAACAAAAGCTCTTCGAGGTTGAAGGGCTTGGTCAGGTAATCATCGGCGCCCTTTTTCAATCCAAGCACCCTGTCGGCACTGGTATTTTTGGCACTTAGTATCAGAATCGGCACTTCATTATTGGTGAGGCGTACTGTTTCAGTCACATTAATCCCATCCACTTCAGGCAACATCACATCCAGTATAATAAGGTCAAAATATTCTGACTGGATTGCTTTGAGGGCAGCAGCACCATCAAAGGCAGAAGTAACATCATAGCCTTCCAGCTCAAGATTCAACTTCAGCGCTTCGTGCAGGTTTTCTTCATCTTCAACCAGCAGGATAGATGTTTTCCGGTCTGTACTCATGTTTTAAAAATGACTGCAAAAATACTGCCCTGTGGCAAATGGTTTGTCACCGAAATGTCGGCATTGTGGTCCTCAGCTATCTTGCGGCAAAGGTACAATCCGAGTCCTGTGCCCTGTGTTTTTCGGGTGGCTTCGTTGCCAATGCGGTAAAACTTGGAGAATATCTTTTTCTTTTCCTCATCGGGTATACCCGGNNGCATACTTTACTGCGTTTTCCAACAGGTTATTGATCAGCATCTGTAACAATAAAGGGTCACCCAATACTTCAGCATCCAATTCTATTTCCTCCAGGAATATCCGGTCGGGAAACCGGTTTCGGAAATCCTGCAGGCAGTCTTTCAGCAAGTCGGACAGATTAAGCTCATCATTGGTCTGGTTGTAGCGGCCTCCTTCCAGTTGTGCTGAAACCAGGATGTTGTTGGTTAAAAAATTGAGCCGGTTGGTTTCATCCAGGGTGGTGCGCAGCAGTTTTTTTTGTTTTTCTGGTTCAAGGTGATATTTCTGCATGGTTTCCAGGTTCAGCCGGGTAACTGCAATAGGTGTTTTCAGTTCATGGGTTACGGCCATCATAAAATTTTGCTGTTGCTGCTGCAATTTGAACTGGCGGCGGATAGCCCTGTAAACAAAAATGGCTCCGGTAATAATCAGCAGAAGGAATGTAATGCCTTCTGCAATGTATTTTCCGGTATTTCTTTTAGCTTCTTTATCAATGGACTGTATTCTTTCAGCCAGCTCTGTGGTGCTGAGAGAATCCTTTATCACATCTATGCTCTTATAGCTAAGTTGCGCAATACGACTGCTTTGTTTTTCCAGAGAAATAAACCACCATATAAGGGCGGCAATGATATAGGTGAAAAGGATAATGTAGAGGATACTGGTGCGCTTTAATCTTTTTCGGGTGTTATCTGGCATAGAAGATCAGTTATTGTTTCTTTTCCAGTCGCAGCCCTACATTCATTACATGCTGCAATGGATTTTCCCGCATGATCTGTTCAATAGTAAATGTATAATCACCTGTTTTCCTGAAATAAAATTCCTGTCCGGCAGGTGTCAGTAAAATACGGTGTTCATATATATCGTCCATACCGCTGCCCAACCAGCCTTTTTCGTTAGTGGCAAGCGTCAGGTCATAGCGGCCGGTACGGCTGCTGTCCTGCCCAGGCTGCTGGGTGGTGATATTGACGTATATATTATTGTAATTGTATTGATCGGTATGCCGCAGTACTACATAGAGTTTGTAAGGGACGGCAGTATCTTTTATAGTAAAATTGAAAGAGGGTTTATAATTTTTATCCCAGGCATGACCAGGTATGGTCACCGATTTTTCGTAAAGTTCAATGGTTTGGCAAGCCGGTATAAACAGGGAAACTGCCAGTAAGGGTAATAAAGTGCGGAACAATATTTTCAAACTTCTGAGTTTTTACAAAAGTAAAGTGTTTCTGCATGTCTGTTAGCGGGGAGCCGGAAGCTTTTACAGTACGTTCAGCACCTGCTCTTTTGCTTTTTCCAGCTCATCTTTCATCAATACTACACATTTTTGAATAGTAGAATCGTAGGCTTTGGAGCCGGTGGTATTGATTTCCCTGCCTATTTCCTGCAGGATAAAGGATAGCTTTTTGCCTTTGGCATCATCATTTTCATCCAGCAACGTTATAAAATACGCACAATGATTTTTCAGGCGTACCTGCTCTTCGCTGATATCAATTTTCTCAATGTAAAAGATCAGTTCCTGCTCCAGCCGGTTACTGTCATAGTTTTCTTTACCAACATTTTCTTCCAGCAATCGTGTAATACCTTCCCTTATCTTTTGTTTGCGAAGCGGTTCCAGTTTGATCACTTCTTCCTGTTGTTGCCGGATATTAGCAATACGGACCCTCAGGTCTTGTTCCAGTGACTTGCCCTCATCCAGGCGGTGAATATTCAGGTCTTCGATGGCAGCCTGCAGCACTTGTTGAAATTCTTCCCATTCATTATCAGTCAGTGTTTCGCTGCTGGGGGTGATGACCTCCGGCAGTTTTACCAGAGTGCTGAGAATTGTGGAGGGGTCGAGGTTGAGCTCTGCTGACAATTCTGCCAATGGCTTATAATAAGCTTTGGCCAGGTCGGTGTTGATGGTAACAGGTTTGGTGTGGCCGGTATCTTTCAGGCTGATCTGGCAATCCACACTGCCGCGGCTTAATTTTTCGGAAAGAAGGCGGCGGATATCAAATTCAAAAGGTTTTAAAATGGAAGGCAGTTTTAATTGCAGTTCAAATTGTTTACCATTCAGTGATTTGATATCTACGAGGAAGGTACGGTTGGCTACATTTTTTTCAGCCCTTCCAAATCCGGTCATTGATTTCAGCATGAAATGATTTTTAGATTAGCGTAAAGGTATTTTAAATAAAGTATTCGGATTTACATAATAATAGCTCTGATAGTGCAGGCAAAAAAGACTGAAATCAACAATGGGATAAAACAAAAACCCCTCTGGAGAAACCAGAGGGATTAATATATGGATGGGTTAGTAAGTACAGGGAAATAAATTTCCCTCCACAATATTAAAAAGAATTTTGTTTAACCAAAAAATATTTCCAAAATATTTTATTAACATTTTAAAATTGCTTGTGGATAAACCGGCGTTATTATCACTACTTTTTTAGAAATTATTTTCCGCTTCAAATTTTTTATTTAGAACTAAA
>DEHX01000027.1:32449-33255 GCA_002352145.1 Chitinophagaceae bacterium UBA2789 | reverse complement strand
GTTCCGGTTACCACCATTGCACAATTGATCGGTGCAGAAGTAGCGGGCAATATAAATGGATTGGCGACCGGTATCAATGAAATTCATAAAGTAGAGAAAGGTGATCTTGTATTTGTAGATCATCCCAAGTATTATGATAAATGTATTCAATCAGCCGCCAGTTTTATTATCATAAATAAAAAAACCGATGTTCCGGATGGGAAAGCATTGTTGATTGTGGAAGAGCCTTTTGAAGCTTACCTGAAGATTGTAAACTTTTACCGGCCATTTACACCTTCTATGAAAATGATCAGCGACTCTGCGGTGGTAGGTGAAGGCACGGTGGTAATGCCCGGTGCTTATATCGGTAACCAGGTACGAATCGGTAAGAATTGTATCATCCATCCTAATGTGACCATTCTTGATCATTGTATTATCGGTGATAATGTTATTATCCAGGCAGGAACAGTCATAGGCAGTGATGCTTTTTATTATAACAAAAAGACGAACAGGGATATTCATTACAAGAAAATGAACAGTTGCGGCCGGGTAGTGATTGAAAATGGGGTGGAGATTGGGGCCAACTGTACCATCGACCGGGGCGTAAGTGCCGATACGGTGATAGGTGCAGGTACCAAAATGGATAATCTGGTACATATCGGGCATGATACGGTGGTAGGAAAAAATTGCCTCTTTGCCGGGCAGGTCGGTATTGCTGGTGCTACTACCATTGAAGATAATGTCATTCTTTGGGGACAGGTAGGAGTGAGCAAAACACTAACAATAGGGAAAGATGCTGTAGTTTATGCACAAAGCGGCGTGAAGGA
>DEHX01000027.1:0-32411 GCA_002352145.1 Chitinophagaceae bacterium UBA2789 | reverse complement strand
GGCAGCAGGTCTGCCACATTCTTCCAGCTCCAGTAGCCCTGGTTTATCCAGTCTTTTTGTTCATAGTAATAACCATTTTCGGTAATAGCAATTGTTTCTTTGATATCGATGTAAGATATGGGGTATTGTACATTTTTCGGTAAACCCATTTTTTTCAAGTACTCCGGCTCTGGTTTCTTATTGGTATAAGCAATACTTAGTTTCCGGGGAAACCATATTTCGATCTGCAAGGTGCTGTCCAGTGCTCCGTAATAAAGTGTATCGTAGGGATTATCTACCCGGTTAAACTTCTTTTCATTTTTTTCATCCAGCATGTCAATTACCCAGCCATCTTCGTACAAGCTGCTGTCATAGTAACTCCGCATGAAGTGCAGTTTTGATCCCTCATAAGCCTTAGCCCTTGCCTTACTCCATACCTGCTTTGTACTGTCATCGGCTTCCATTTCAGTATAAAGACAGTATCCCCGGTATGAATTCACATGAGTATTATAAAAATAAACGAAGGAGTCAAGCTGGTAGCGTAAATTATAGCCGAGTGCATGGTTGGCAATCTGGATAGCATCAGTAGCCAGTACTTTTAACCGGTTAGTTCTTTTGTAATAATAAAATTTCAATACCTCCGGGTTCAGCAGCGTACATTTCTCCGCATTGGGTGTGGAACCGATAAAGTTCTGGAAGAAAAAATCGCCATACTTGGTCCAGCCATCTGCTACTTCATAAGTGTTTCTAAGTACCACCTCACCCATGCTCTTTTCTTCTTTCACCAATTGTATATCAATTCTATTATTCTCTGTCACTCTCACGGTTTGGGTAAGGTAACCGGTGTAGCTGAAGATCAGGTCATAGCCACCTGACTTCAAGGACAGGGAGAATTTTCCTTCTTTATCAGTTACTGTTCCCAAAGTTGTATTCTGGCAAAAAACGGATGCGTTGACCAGGGGCTCTTTTGAGGCGGAGTCAACTACAGTTCCGGTGATGACAAACTGGGCAGTGGAGAGTATTGAAAAACCAATAAACAACAGAGAAAGCAGTAAACGATTTATTACCATAAGAAAGTATTACGGTTTAAAGATAGCAGCAATGGGCTTACCGTTGCATGTCAACAATGGTGCCGGCGTATTTTTCGCAGGCTTTTTTTATTGATTGTTCCAGCGGGGTATAGGAAAATTCCGGGAAAGCTTTCAATAGTTTACCATTTTCAAACCAGGTCTGGCTTTGGGCCACCCTTGCACTTTCTTTGGTAAGTAAAGGACGGTTTCCGGTAAAAAAGGATTTTACTTTTTCCATCCGCCAGGCAATTGATAACAAGAACGGGCTTGTTTTTCGGGTGGGTCTTTTCTTCCCAAATGCATCAGCAATCGTATTCTGTAATTTTTGAAATGGCCATGTGTCACCATTTACAATAAATCTTTGTTCTGATATATTGCTTTCCATCAGCAAAACGGTAGCCCTTGCAACATCTTCTACATCTACAAAACCATTAATGCCCGGGGTGTACCATTTAAAACCTTCGTAAACCTGCCTGAAAATGGCACAACTGCTGCTGTGCCAGTCGCCGTAACCCAGAATAGTACTCGGATTTAATATCACAGCTTCGAGTCCTTCACTAATGCCTCTCCATACCTGTAGTTCAGCTTTGAATTTGCTTTTGGCATAATGGGTATTGGCCTTGTTCTCTTCCCATTTTTTTTCTTCATCTACATGCCCGCCATTAGTGGTTCTGCCAAGGGCAGCTACCGAACTGATATGCACCAAACGTCGTACATTTTTTTCCAAAGCTGTATTCACAACATTGGCTGTTCCTTCGACATTTACCTGGTACATCTGTTCCCTATCTTTTTTTACAAAAGAAACGATGGCGGCAGCATGAATAACGACATCAACCCCTTCCATCGCATCTTCCAGCGCCACTACGTCCAATACATCACCATCCACCCATTCTGTTTTTTCAAGAATTTCGGAAGGAATCCATGCCGGTAGTTTATTACTGCGGCGAAGGGCCCTTACAGCATAGCCTTTTTCTACCAGTTCTTTAATGATATAGGAACCTAAGAAACCGGTACCGCCTGTAATAAGTATCCTGGTTGACAAGTTGATTCTTTTAAAGAGGCTGCAAATTTACAAGTGCTATTTCCTTTTATACTTGTAAACCTGAAAACCTGTTAACTGTATTTATAATAGCCTTCGCCTGTTTTCTTTCCCAGTTTTCCTTCTTTTACTTTTTGTTCCTGAATATAGGAGGGCTTCAGTCTTTCAGGCTGCCCAAGTTGCTCGTAAACAGAACAACTCACTGCATAGTTTACATCATTACCGATCAGGTCCATCAGTTTGAATGGCCCCATCTTAAAACCTGATGCTTCCATTATAGCATCTGCTTGTTCCATACTCACTTTGCCTTCTTCCACCAGCCTCAGGGCTTCAATATAATAAGGCCTTGCTACCCGGTTCACAATAAAGCCTGGAGAATCTTTGCAGACTACAGGGATTTTACCCATTTGCTTTGCAAGTTCCACAACAGTTGCAGTAGTTTGTTGGTTGGTATATTCCGTATTAACCACCTCTACCAGTTTCATGATAGTGGCAGGGTTGAAAAAATGCATACCGATCACCCTTTCCGGCCGCTGCACATTTTTGGCAATAGCGGTGATGGAAAGAGATGAAGTATTGCTGGCAAAAATGCATTCACTGTGATTCAGTTCTGCCAGCTGGTTGAATAAAGCGATCTTTATGTCTGTTTTTTCAATGATTGCCTCAACAAAAATATCAGCGAGACAATTTTGTATATCATCTGTGAAGCTGATCCTTTTTTCAATCTTTTCTTTTTCTGCAGCTTCCATTTTCCCTTTATTAACCAATGACTGCAGGTTTTTGCTGATGTTTTCCCTTGCTTTATCAAGTACAACAGGGTTTAGCTCATAAAGCAAAGTAGCAAACCCGGCCTGAGCAGCAGCCTGAGCAATGCCACTGCCCATAGTGCCGGCTCCGCAAACGCATATTGAGTTTATTTCCATTAGAAAATTTACGGCTGTAAAGATATTGGTTGTCCACAGATGATAAAGTCATGTTGCAGGAATAGTTATTTATATTATCTTTCTGCTTCTAAAACCAAAACCACTTTTATGGAGACTACCCAGCCTGTTTCTAATCCTGTTTATCCCCCTGCACCTCCGTCACCCGGAATATTTGGATCCAAAGTACCTTCTTCCGTGTCATTTGCCGTTGTACTATTACTGTTTCTGCTGCCTTTATCAGAAATACGTTGTGCAGGCACTGCTTTGATGAGTAAGAGCGGACTTGCCTTTGCAACCGGAAAAGAGTGGACTTTCATGGGCGGCATGGGAAAGGATATGATGAAGGATATGAAGGCACCTAAAAAAGGTGAGAAGGAAGGCAATTCACAGTACTTTATCATTGGCGCTGCAGCGCTGGCTTTGTTAGGTCTTTTGCTGGCTCTTGCAGGTAACAAAACAACAGGTTATGCGGCTACAGCCTGCGGCGTACTGGGTGCCGGTGCATTAATTGGCTTTATGCTCGACCTGAAAAAATGGTTTGATGCAGGATTGGCCAAGCAAGCAGCCGAAAAAACCAAAGAGGGATCCGATTCCATCGGGCTTGATAACATGGACAGCCTTACCAATGTTACCCTTGGGTTTACTCCATGGTTTTATATAGCAGTCATTGCTTTCTTACTGGCAGCCTTATTCAGCTATAAGCGATCGGCATCATTAAAACCCTGATTCATTTTACAAGCATCATCATTATTCACCATAAACCAACCAACATGAACAGAAAAACAATCACGATGATTTTGGCAGTAGTAATTATTGCCGCATTCTTTCTCCCTTATTTTAGCCTGGGAGGACTTTTAAAAATGAGCGGTCTTGATATTATTACTGGTGGCAGCATGGGCGCAGGTAGTGGAGGCTCAGCAGACAGATTTGTATTATTGCTGACACCCATTGCCGGTGTGTTGTTACTGGTAGGTGCTCTCAACAATGAGAAATATACTCCCAGCAGATCAGTGTTAGGTATTTTGGCCCTGGTAGGCTGGATCTATCCGTTGATCCGCGGATTAATGGAAGGCGGTTCAGGTATGAGCCAAATTTTCAAATTCATGGGCATCGGCTTTTGGCTGGGCCTTGTGGCAGCCCTCGCTGTTATCCTTTACAATCCAAAATCATAATCACAGTTCATAGGTTTTTTTAAGGCTGCCACCGGGCGGCCTTTTTTTGTGCCTGCCGCAAATTTTAACTTTGAACAGTCATGCTGAAAAAATCAATTTTTGCTTTTTCAATACTGGTGTCTTTGCAGGCAACTACACAAACTTATGACCAATGGGCACAAACAGTGGGCTGGGATGGTATAAGCCATTGGAAAAAATATATGTACACACAGCCGGCTTACATGGGGCCTAATGCATTGCCTGTTCCCCGGCTGGGAAACAGCAGCATTGACAGCAGTTTTTTTATAGCTGTTACCGGCATGCTTCATTTCTCAAAAGGAGATAATACACAAAACCTTTCTGTTTATGCAAACTACTGCCTGGTAAAAGATCTGATCTCATTTGATGCAGTATGGGTGCCCTATGAACGTTACAACATGAGCCTTGCCACCAAACAGGAACGTCATGTGTTTGCCCAGTTTTTTTATGATAAGGAAGCAACAGGAGAAGTACACCTGAATACTAATCTCCAATTGTTAAATAAATGGCGAAAACATATTCACCTGGTATTGCGGTTAGGCTATCGGTTTCCCTGTTCATCAGGCTTCGGCGCTGCCCGTTATTCTGACGGACCGGGTTATTACTTTGATCTGTCATTTGGCA
This sequence comes from Chitinophagaceae bacterium UBA2789, assembly GCA_002352145.1. Lineage (GTDB taxonomy): Bacteria > Bacteroidota > Bacteroidia > Chitinophagales > Chitinophagaceae > JJ008. The sequence continues at coordinate 27,586 of DEHX01000027.1, read as the reverse complement.
AGCCATTGGGAAAAAACCTGAAATGGAATGGTATGACCGGTTTTTATTCCTGGCAGATACAATCTGATAAACACCAGCAGGATGATGCTTTCTTATTTGGAACGGGGCTGGAGTGGAATCAAAATAATTGGCGCATACAAACCAATGTGGCCGGTTACCTGGGCTATTTGAAAAACAGCGGGGACAAACCGGTCGTATACCGGTTTAATTTGGAAAAAAGAATAAAGAGAACAGGTGTATTACTCGCATTTCAGCAAGGGCTGCATGATTTTGATTACAGCACAATTGAGTTTGGCGCCAAATACTATCTCAACCGGAAATCTTTATCCTTAGCTAAATTGCCGAAGTGAACTGCTTCAGGAACCGTACATCATTTTCACTTAGCAGGCGAATATCATTGATACCGTATTTCATCATGGCGGGTCTTTCGATACCCATACCAAAAGCGAAGCCGGTATATTTATTCGGATCTATGCCACAGTTTGATAACACGTTGGGATGTACCATGCCACAGCCTAAGATTTCTACCCAACCTGTCTTTTTGCAGATGTTACAGCCATCGCCGCCGCAAATAAAGCAGCTTACATCCATTTCAGCACTGGGTTCGGTAAAAGGAAAGTAAGAAGGACGGAAACGAACTTTTACATCCTTGCCGTACATTTCTTTTACAAAGAAGTATAATGTTTGCTTCAGGTCGGCGAATGAAACATTTTCATCAATATATAAACCTTCTACCTGGTGAAAGAAACAATGACTTCTTGCACTCACCGTTTCGTTACGGTAAACACGGCCTGGCATCAGCATACGTATTGGCAGGTTGCCCTTCTCCATTTCCCGTATCTGCACACTGCTGGTATGCGTACGCAACACCCAATCCGGGTTTTGCTGAATATAAAAAGTGTCCTGCATGTCACGGGCAGGATGGTGCTCCGGTAAGTTCAGGGCACCGAAATTATGCCAGTCGTCTTCAATTTCTGGTCCTTCGGCAACAGCAAAGCCGAGACGCTGAAAAATAGAAACGATCCTGTTCCGCATCAGTGTCACCGGGTGACGGGAACCGATAGGTAGCTCATCGCCGGGCAGGCTCAAATCTATGTTTGATGTTTGATGTTCTGTAGTTGAATTTGCATCTTTCAATTCAGCATACCGGGCTTCAACAAATTGTTTAAACTCATTCAGTAACTGGCCGGCTTCTTTTTTCTTTTCGGGGGCTACATTTTTCATCTCACCCATGATCTCTTTTACTATACCTTTTGTGCCCAGCCATTTAATGCGGAATTCCTCAACAGTTTTTGTATCTGTTGCAACGGTACTGCTAGCCTCATTTTTATACGCTTCAATCTTGTTCAGCAATTGTTCCATAAGGCTGCAAAGATAAGATAAGGGAATAAAGGAGTTTAAAGAGAAAGGAGGTGATTTTAAGCATTAACAAGATTCTCCATTACTCCTTTTCTCTTTTAATCTCCTAGCTTTGTGACCATGGACCACCTCAATATTTCCGACTTTCTTTCCCCCGTAAATCTCTCTGCCATTTCACATGATGAAGGCTACAAAGAAGGGCAGCTGGGTAAAATTGTGGATGCCTACCAGGAACATTTTCCGGACCTGGACGAAGCACAGATCGTTTTGGTCGGTTGCGGGGAGCAGCGGGGAAGCGGATTGATCCATGGCCATAGCGAAGCCCCTGATATTATCCGCCGTCATTTTTATTCTTTGTTCTACTGGCATACCGATATAAAAGTGGCCGATGTGGGCAATATTAAAGCCGGCTCCCTGTTTACCGATTCTTATGCGGCATTAAAAACAGTAGTGCAGGAACTGATCGGAGATGGAAAAACGGTGATCGTTCTCGGAGGCTCTCATGATCTCACCTTATCACAGTACCATGCTTATGTGGAAAGCAAGAAGCTGATAGAAGCCAGTTGTGTAGATGCATTGATAGACCTGAACCTCGAATCTCCCTTCCGGCATGAAAATTTTTTGATGGAGATGCTGACAGGAGAACCCAATTTCCTGCGGCATTACAACCATATCGGTTTCCAGAGTTACTATGTACATCCGCGGATGCTGGAAACAATGGACAAACTCCGCTTTGATTGTTACCGGGTAGGCAGTGTAAAGGAAAATATTGATGAAATGGAGCCGGTGATCCGCAACAGCAACCTCTTTAGTTTTGACATTACTGCTATTGCCCATGCTTATGCACCAGCCAATATGGTATCACCCAATGGTTTCAACGGCGAAGAGGCCTGTGTGCTGATGCGCTATGCGGGGATGAGCCCGAATGTGAATACTATAGGCATTTATGGTTATGATGCACAGCATGATAAAGACGAGTTGACGGCCAAACAGATCGCTCATATGCTATGGTATGTGCTCGACGGACGCAGCCGCGGCCGAAGAGAAGCTTCACTGGACGAGAAAGAGTCCTTCAACGAATACCATACGGCTTTTGCCGAAGTGGAAACCACTTTTTTGCAAAGCAAGAAAACCGGCCGCTGGTGGATGCAGCTGCCCGATAAAAAATTCATTGCCTGCAGCTACAAAGACTACCTGCTGGCCAGCAGCAATGAAATACCTGAACGTTGGCTGAGAGCACAGGAGAGGGGATAAAAGAGTCGGGAGTCATTAGTTTTTAGTAGGTAGTCGGGGTTGTTGTCATCCTGAGCTTGTAGAAGGGTGGTTTTTGAAATATCCAATTTTTCAACACTCAATAGTAATGTCTGATTCAATTTTCAAGACTGGCATCTGTTCTTATGGAATGAGTGGAAAGCTTTTTCATGCGCCATTTATTGAAGCACATCCGGGGTATGAACTGGCTGCTATTGTGGAAAGAAACAATAATGATTCCCGGGAAAGATATCCTCACAGCAAACTATATCGATCAGTGGAGGAGTTGTGTGCAGATAAAGACTTGCAGCTGATCGTGGTGAATACACCTACGCATTTACATTATCAGCAGGCAAAGCTGGTGCTGCAGTCAGGCAAGCACCTGGTGATAGAAAAACCATTTACTGTATCAGTAAAAGAGGCAAAAGAACTGGCCGCTTTTGCGGAAAAGAATAACCTGTTTATCAGTGTGTACCAAAACCGCCGATACGATGGTGATTACCGGGCGGTGAAAGAAGTTTTGCTGCAAGGCTTACTAGGTGATTTGAGGGAAGCCGAAATAAGGTATGACCGTTATCGTACTTCTTTTGGCGGCAAGCAGCACAAAGAAGGCGATCTGCCCGGTGCTGGTATTTTATATGATCTATCACCGCATTTGGTGGATCAGGCTATCCAGTTGTTTGGATTTCCAAAAGCTGTATTTGCCGATGTATGGAGAATGCGGGAAGATGTGATTGCGCCTGATTATTTTGAAATACTTTTTTATTACGAAAAACTGCGAGTGAGGTTAAAAGCCACCTGCATTGCCAGGGAATCAACCTTTGCCTACACCCTGCATGGCATGAAAGGAAGCTTTTTGCAGCAGCGGTCTGATATGCAGGAACAGCAACTGCAAGCCGGTGTAAAACCTTCATTGGTAAACTGGTGTCCTGCCCCGGCAGCTCCGGATGGTTTATTGCATACGGAAATCAATGGCGAAGTCGTAAGAAAGGAAACCACCTCTTCTCCCGGTAACTACATGGGTTATTACGATGATGTGTACAAAGCATTGACTACCCAGATGCCTAACCCTGTACCAGCTGCCGATGGTATTAATAACATGCGGATCATTGAGGCAGCGTTGGAGAGTTTTGCTTCTGGTAAAATTGTTTCATTCTAATTTATGAATTATGAGTTATGAATTTAGCATTATAGGTAAGAAGAGATTATTTAAGTTTATTAAGCAATTCATCATTCTTAATTCATCATTCATCATTTTTTTATCTTCCTGTTCTGTCAGCAAACAAATTGCTAAATCAGCCAAAGAAGAAGTGTTGGGCAACAAAGCCCTGCTGGCTGCCCATGTGGGTATCAGCATTTACGACCCGGCTGATAACAAATACCTCTACAATTACCAGGGTGATAAATACTTTGTACCGGCCAGCAATACCAAAATACCAACCTGTTATGCAGCGATGAAATATTTGGGAGATAGTTTGGTGGGGTTTATGATTCGTGAAGTGTCAGATACGATTTGGTTGAAACCCTGTGGCGACCCAACTTTCTTGAATTCAGAGTTTACTAATCAAAGAATATTCAATTATCTGAAGGGTACATCAAAAAACATTTACGTTGTTTTTCATAGTAAAGATGAGATTCAAGAATATGGAAGCGGATGGTCATGGAATGATTATGAAGAAGCTTATATGGCAGAACGTTCAGCTATGCCTGTATATGCCAATGTGATTAGTTTCGAAATCAAAGACAACCGTTTACTTGTAATCCCACCTATTTTAAAAAGACCTTTTTTTAACGAGCCGATGATACAGCTAATGGGGCTGGGAGACAAGTTTTCAGTAATCCGAGATAAAGATGAAAATAAATTCAGATTTTGGTCTGCAACAACCTCCTTTTCGAAAGACCGAATCCCTTTTAAAACAAAGAACGGGATAACAAATTTTGATTTTTTACGAGATACATTAAATAGATCTAAAGATAAATTAGGCTTTGGCCTTTCGCTTCAATTTGATGAGTATAAAAAAAATCACTCCCAACCCACCGACTCGCTGCTCAAACCCATGATGCACCGCAGTGATAATTTTTTTGCGGAGCAAAGTTTGTTGATGGTGAGCAATGAAAAGCTGGGAGTGATGAATGATGCAAAGATCATTGATACCATTCTCAAAACCGATTTTAAAGACCTGCCGCAAAAACCAAGATGGGCGGATGGCAGCGGATTAAGCCGGTATAATTTATTTACCCCGCAAAGTTTTGTTGCTATCCTTAACAAAATGAAAAATGAATTTGGTATGGAACGCATCAAAGTCATTTTTCCTACCGGTGGAGAAGGAACGATCAGCAGTTATTACAAAGCAGACAGCGGGTATATCTATGCCAAGACTGGTACTCTTTCCGGTGTAGTGGCCTTCAGCGGGTACCTCTATACAAAAAGGGGAAAATTGCTGATTTTTTCTACGCTGATAAATAATCATCAGTCTTCATCTACTGATATACGCAGGGCTATAGAAAAGTTTTTGCAGGGGATAAGAAACAAGTACTAACCACGGAGTTTTGTCACTCCGACGAAGGAGGAGTCTAAGAGACAACAACAAGAATTCATTTGCAAAATTTAGATGATTCGTTTCTTGGCTTGAGGAAAAAGCAGAGATTGACTATTTCCCAAACATCCTCTCCAACTGCTCCTGTTTAAATTCAAGGTAAGCAGGATTTCCATCCGGGGTTGTATTCGGTTGCTCACAGGCAAATAAATCATTTACTAACTGCCGCATTTCTCTTTCTGTCAGCCGGGTGCCGGTTTTAATAGCCTGTTGTCTTGCCAGGGAGCGGACTAATTTTTCTCTTTTAGAAAATTTTACTTCCGGGCTGAAGTGCTTGTATTGTTCCAGCAAAATATCAATGATATGTTTTTCATTTCCTGCTTCCACATCGGCAGGTGTACCCTGTATCACATAGCTGTTTTTGCCAAAAGGTTCAATAACATAACCCAGGTATTGCAGGTCGCCGATAATTTCCTCCATCACTGCAGCATCAGCTGGTGTCAGTTCCAGGGTCGAAGGGAACATGCTGCGCTGCGTAGCTACCGGTTTGTCTTTACTAGCTGTTTTTAATTGTTCATACAATACTCTTTCATGCGCCGCCTGCTGGTGGATAAGGAGGAAGCCGTTTTTTGAAGGAGCAGCAATGTAAGTGTTCAGGAGTTGTGTTAATTCGGTATCCTGGTGAATAGTGAATGGCGAATAGTGAGCAGGGGCTTGCGACACGGGGGCTGACTCCTGACTCCCAATTCCCGGCTCCCGACTCTCATAGAAATCTCTCCAATTCTTCAACTCACTTCTTTCACTTTTTTCTATAAAATGAGCCTGGTTTTTTTGCGTAAAGCCTTTGAAGATAGAGCCTGATGCAGCAGCAGATCTTTTTTCCTCGGTGAATGGTTGCTGAATGGATGGCAGTTGCTGTATCGAAGCATCCAAATCAAAATCCAGTGTAGGGGTTACACTAAATTGGGCCAATGCATGTTTGATAGCGGCCTGCACAAAGGCATAAATGATCTTTTCGTCTTCAAACTTTATTTCCTGCTTGGTCGGGTGCACATTTACATCCACCACAGTTGGATCCAGTTCAATAAAGAGTACATACATCGGGAAGCTGTCTGCCGGGATCATTTCCTGGTAAGCACTCATTACGGCATGGTTCAGGTAAGGGCTTTTTATAAAGCGGTTGTTCACAAAGAAATATTGATCTCCTCTTGTCTTCTTCGCTGTTTCAGGCTTTCCTACAAATCCATAAACATTCAGGTAGTCTGTTTCTTCTTTTACTGTTACTAGTTTAGCGTTGTAATTATTGCCCAGCAACTGAACAATGCGTTGCTTCAGGCTTCCGGCCTCTAAATGGAAAAGCTGTTGGTTATTGGCAGTTAGGGTAAACAGGATTTGAGGAAACGACATGGCCACTCTCGTAAACTCGTCAACGATATGGCGCATCTCAGCGGCATTGCTCTTCAGAAAATTTCTCCTTGCCGGTACATTGAAGAATAAATTCTTCATAGCAATGCTGGTACCGTTTGGCGCTGCCACTGGTTCCTGCTTCTTTACCACACTGTTCTCTACTTCGATATAAGTACCCGTTTCATCTTCGGCTCTTTTCGTTTTCAGTTCCACNNATATGAAATAGATCTTCAATGTCTTTGATCTTGGAAGTGGCGTGTCGTTCAAAACACATTCTGGCATCTGTCTCACTCATACCCCCGCCGTTGTCAATCACCTGTATCAATGATTTACCGGCATCAGCAATGATGAGTTTTATTNNGGCACAAAATCCGCTTTAGCCGCCAAAAATAAGCATTTGCAGCCAGCCCCTGTTGCTGTAAAACTTCCTGATATGAAAACTACTGCACTTTGGTAACGCTTGGTTTGGTTATGGGCACACCATCTTTATTTACCTTGTATTTAATAACAATTAACGGGCAGTTATCAATTTTTATTAATAAAGTAACCCAGCCTGTATTGGGATTAAATAGCATAGTTGTTTTTCCTTTCACTTTTCCACATTCCCGCAAAGTAGTTTCACCTTCCCATTGTGTTGAACGGATCCCTTCGGCTTTCATGAGTTCTTCCAAACCTTTACCAGCAAACTTATTAGCAGCATTGCCTGCTGTTTCACTATCAAGCAGGCCGGGAAATATTTCTCCCCCTATTACATCAAACAGGTTTTTAGCCAGTTCATCTGTAAAACTCTCGCCGCCGTACAAAGCGCTGCCTAATGCTTTGGCTGCTCCTATTCCAAGTTTTGCTGCAAACGATAGACCAGGCAATGATTCTATGGGGGCAAAAATAATTCCGATCGCTAATCCGCCCAATACGTCAGAAGCTGCAGTATTAGTGTTGTTTGCCAATGCAATAGCTTTTGTGGTACAATCACAGGGTCCTTTATCAACCCAATAATCACGGTACAGGCTTCTTAACATACTTAGGGCCTGAAATTTTATTTGTTTATCCGATGCATCTATTGGCTCGGGTAATGTAGGTGCCGGCTTTGGTGCACTGTTCTTTGCCTGCTCTTCTTCCTCTTTACGTTTTTTTGCCCTTTCCTCTTCTAACTGCTTTTCTCTTTCTGCCTGGAGTTTATCAGCAGCGGCCTGTGCTTTTTTCATTTCTTCTTCGGCAGCTTTCATTTCTTCTTCGGCAGCTTTAATGTCATTGCCCACACCTTGTGCTTCGCTTGCTTTTTCATCAGCAGTTTTTTCCAGGTCAGCCTCTTTTTGCTTTTTCTTGTTTATGATGTCATCAAGCTGTGAAAGGAAAGCCTCCAGATCTGCTACTGTGCGGGGTTTACCGGGTAATTCAGGATTAAAATGGCAAACACCAGGATGTGCTGCACACCATTTTTTCAATGCATCCAGCAAAGCTTGTATTTGCCTGCACAGTTCATCTATTTGTGTTTCTGCGGCGGCCATGGCATTTCCTTTTTTGGCAGCATCTTCAGCCTTGTCTTTTTCCTTTTTCAGTTTATCGCATTCTTCCTGTGCCTTTGTAATTTCTGCTTCCAAAGCCTTTAACCTGTTTTTAGCCGCATTCTGTGGTTTTCTTAAAGCTTTCAGTTTACTGGAAATAGCGTTTGATTCACTCCAAATATTTGTGTTGGAATTTTCATCACCTACATAGCCATACCAAAAACTTCCGTCTTTATGATAGCCATGTCCTCCTGACCAGTTATTTCCCAGGTGAAGCGCATCCAGTTGTTTTAAAAGATTTTCTATTTCATTATTGAGATTATTCAGTTCTTGTTGTGCATTTTCTTTTTCCTGTTTTAGTTTATTGAGCCTGTCTTCACAATCCTTTGCCCGTTGTGAAGCTTCATCTGCTGTCTTTTGCAAATCAGCCGGGTCGGGATTTGGAGGCAGCGCTGCTCTCAGCTTTGCCAATGAATCAGTCAATTTTTTCAATGAATCGGCGTATAGCCCGGGTATCTTTTCTATGGTTTTGTCTATTGCTGCCAGTTCATCAGCCATTGTTTTATTTCTGTCCATTTCTTCAATCAGCTCTTCCAGCTTTCTTCTTAGTCGAGCTAATTTTTCCTGAATTCTCCAAAGATTTTCCACTTGTTGCTGCACATTCTGATTGGCATTACTCAGTTGTGCATCTGTTACAGTAAAGTTTACTCTTTCACCCGGCATAGTTTTAATAGTGGCCGGGGTTAATTGCAGATATACACCGGTGTATAGTTCTGTAATCGTACTGTTTTTTCCTGCTACCCTTGCCCGTATGATATGCTGGCCATCATTCCCGAGGGGCGGTAACCAGTTTGCCGACCAACTGGCACCATTAAAAGAGGCTCTCCCTGCCTGTTGCCATTCTGTGCCTGAAACCGGTTTTTCAGAAAAGATTACGGCTGCAACATCATCATTCAATACATTTACCTGTAGAGTAACCTGGTAAGTTTGAGCATTTATATTTCCCGGTGAGAGTAATATAGCAGGTGGAGGGTTTGAAATTTTTGGATTTTGATTATCCGGTGATGTATTATAGAATACAGGAGGGTTGGTGCTACCGCCAAGGGCAAGGCATGTTTGCAATGGTATCAGGCAAGATTGCTCATTAATATAACAGTTGCAGAGTGATGCTGCATTGCCTGTGGCTGAAGCCGGTTCTGGTAAATCTAAGTTCACATTTACAGAAAAGTTCCCTGTTTTCACACTCTTCAAATCAAATCGTTTTGTAAAGCTTCCTGCCACAGAAACAGTTGCCGGTTGAATGTGTATTACCTGTGCATCGCCACCTGTCATCATCACTGTTGCCGTACTGGTATTTACCACGGATAGTGTGGCAGCAGAAGGAAGGTTTTGTAAACCTGTAATAATTACATCTATATAAGTACTTTCTCCTTTTTGCAAATTGAGGCGTCCTGCGTTTACATCCAGATTTACAGCACATATTTTTTGCTCAGTTGTCTTGTTATTTTCACTTATCAATATGTTATGAGCGCCGCTGGTTACCTGAGGCAGCTGAACAATGCATTGCCTTGGTGATTCGGCCAGGATTTCAATGTGTCTGCCGTCTATCATACATTTTGTATTTTCTGCGTTGCCGTCAAACTGGCCTTTCATTGGTAATGGGCTTGCCGTTAATGCATGAGTGGGAATAGATAGATTTGTTCTGGTTGCAATATTGCTTTTTAATGGAATCATAAGTGATGAAATGATTTTACCATTGGCAGACAAAGTAAAATTTGTATTGGGCCCCTTTAGCGTATAATTGAAAAGTCCGGATAATCCCTGTTTACCGAAACTACCATCAGCATGACCAAGCTGGTATTTTTGAAGTGATTGGATGTTGCGGCTTTTTTCTTTCTCCGTATTGCCGGCGGCTTCCATTACCACGGTACCGGAGATATGATCCCCCTGTCTAATATCTTCTGGCAGATAAATTTTTATTTTTCCTTCTGACAATATGAATTCAGCAGTTGTCAATCCCTTTTCTGAGTTAATTATTTGCGCCTTTGCTGCCAATTGACTGATTAATAACAAACATGTAAAAATCTTTAGATGAATGGTGAAAGGTTTCATAACTGTTTAGTTTAAAAGATTAATAAACTGGTACAGTAGCCTTTCAGGGGGGCAGAGTAGAATTAAAAGGTAAGATTTTAATACAATATAAACAGGGGAAAGAACTAATTTTAAGCGCCAATGAAAAAATTAGTTATGCAAAGATTACAACGACTTGTCTTTCTGTTAGTTTTCCTGCCTTTATTTTCCAACGGCCAGTATAAAAGCAAACTGGGAAAGCAGCAGTGGGTAGACAGTGTGTACAGCAGCCTGAGTGATGATGAAAAGATTGCCCAATTGATGGTGGTCCGTGCCCATTCTAACCTGGGACCAGATCATGTGGCCAAAGTGGTAAGAGATATTCAGAAATACAATGTGGGTGCACTTTGCTTTTTCCAGGGAGGCCCGGTAAGGCAGGCCAACCTCACCAACTATTATCAAAGCATTGCCAAAACACCTTTGATGGTAACGATTGATGGAGAATGGGGCCTGGGTATGCGCCTGGACAGTGTAACAAAATTTCCTTACCAGCTCACTCTCGGTGCGCTGGATGATGCAGAACTGGTGTACAAAATGGGTGTAGCTGTCGGGCAGCAATGTAAAAGAATTGGTGTGCATGTCAACTATGCACCTGTAGTGGATGTAAATAACAATCCCAATAACCCTGTTATAGGCTATCGTTCTTTTGGTGAAGACAAAAACAGGGTTTCTGCATTGGGAGTGGCTTATATGGGGGGCATGCAGGATGCGGGCATCATGGCCTGTGCCAAGCATTTTCCCGGTCATGGTGATGTGGATGTGGATTCACATTATGATCTGCCGGTGATAAACAAGACCAGGGAACAATTAAATGAAATGGAGCTGGCACCTTTTCAAAGTATTTTTAAAGCCGGTGTTAAGAGTGTAATGATTGCTCACCTGTACATTCCTTCAATAGATAATACAGCGAATAAAGCAACATCCCTATCGAAAAATAATGTGACTGATTTGTTGCGCAAAGAGATGGGTTATGAAGGGCTCACTTTCACTGATGCGCTGGAGATGAAAGGTGTAAGTAAGTTCTTCCCCGGCGGCACCATCGTAGTGGAAGCATTGGTAGCCGGCAACGATATGCTTTGCCTACCGGAAAATGTAGGGGATGCCATTGCTGCAGTGAAAAAAGCGATAGCGGAAGGCAAATTGTCTTGGAATGATATCTATGTAAAAACAAGAAAAGTGCTGAATGAGAAATATGACCTCGGTTTGTTTGAGGTCTGGCCTATCAATACCAATAACCTGTTAAATGATCTTAATGCCAAAACGGATGCTATTCGAAAAGAAGTAGCGGAGAAAACAATCACATTATTATCACAAGCTGCTTTTAAAGCTTCCCGCACTGATTATGCTGGTATACCACTTTCAAAAAAAGAAAAGATCGCTTATGTGGGAATTGGCAGCACTGAATTGAACACTTTCGGCAAGCGAATGAAAGATGATTTTGGGGCAGATGTTTTTCTTTTCTCTTATAAAGATGGAAAAGAAAAGGCACAGGAAATATTGAAGCAGGTGCCTAAGGATGGTAAATATGATGCAATTGTAATAGGAGTACATGATTACTCCCTGCGGCCAACAAATAATTTCGGAATTTCACAGGCAGCTATCGATTTATATAAAGAACTGAACTTCATCAAAACTGTTACACTTACGTTTGGAAATGTGCTTGCCACCAAAAATTTCTGCGATGCATGGACACTAGCGGCCTGTTACCAGGATGACCCTGTTACACAAAATGCAGCAGCAGACCTGTTGCTGGGTAAGTTCAAGGCAAGAGGAAAACTGCCGGTTACCGTTTGCAGTTTCAAACCGGGCGATGGAATAGTAGCGGCCAAAACTGCTGTGGAAGAAATGCAGGCTAAATTGAAAGTAATTGATTCCATAGCCCAGGATGGTATTAGTAAAAAAGCATTTCCCGGTTGCGTAGTGCTTGCTGCGCATAAGGGAGAAATTATTTACCATAAGGCATTTGGCAACTATGAGTACGAACCTTCCTCACCAAAAATGGCAGCTGAAAGTATTTTTGACCTTGCGTCAGTAACCAAGGTATCTGCCACCACCGTATCTATAATGAAGCTGTATGAGGAAGGAAAGATCAAGTTGGACGGAAAGCTGAAGGACTATCTTCCCTATACAAAAAACACTGATAAAGAGGATTTGAAGATTGATGAAATCTTATTACACCAGGCCGGATTGGTTCCCTTTATTGCCTTTTATAAAGAAACAATAGATAGCAGCGGGGCGCCCAAACCGGCTGTATATGCTGCCAAGCCGCAAAAAGGATATGGCGTAAGGGTAGCTGAAAATGTTTACCTCCGCAATGACTGGCAGGATACGATGATGATGCGAATACTTAAAAGTCCGCTGGGACCGAAGAACAAATATGTGTACAGCGACAATGATTTTATTTTCCTGGGTAAAATAGTAGAGGAAGTAACCGGGTTGACACTGGATCAATACGTACAAAAAACCTTTTACAACAAAATTGGTATGTATTCCACAGGCTTCAAACCCAGGAATCGTTTCCAGTTGGAATGTTTAGTGCCGACGGAAACAGAAAAGCATTTTCGTCAGCAAACTACCAGGGGTGATGTACATGATGAAGGGGCTTCTATGTTTGGCGGAGTGGCAGGGCATGCCGGTTTATTTTCCAACGCATACGACCTGTCGTTACTTTACCAGATGTTGTTAAATGGGGGCGAGCTAAATGGCGAGAGATACCTGAAGCCCGAAACAATAAAGTTGTTTACATCCTACAACAGTAATATCAGCCGCAGGGGCTTTGGATTTGATAAACCGGAAAAAGACAATGCAACCCGCAAAGAACCGTATCCTTCAGCATTGGCTTCGCCCGAAACATTCGGACATACCGGTTTTACCGGAACCTGTGTGTGGGTAGATCCTAAGTATGACCTGGTTTATGTTTTCCTTTCCAACCGGGTTTATCCAACAAGGGATAATGGAAAGCTATCCCAATTGGGCATCCGGGGTAAGATTCAGGATGCATTGATTAAGGCAGTATCTGGTCAATAAATAATCTTAATTTAAACCAACCATAATGAAACCTTTCCTTACTGTTATTTTACTGTTTACATCTCTGCTATTCTATGGGCAGCACACTCCGAATGAATTTAAAAAGTTTAGAATCGCTTCTGCTGCTGAAACCTGTTCTTTTAAAGAGGATGGTGTTCCGCAAAAGTTCACATATACAGCTTACTATGACAGAAATGGGAATGACACAGCTTATTATCATGACGAGCTTTGTATATATCGAAAAATTTATACGTTAGATGAAAACAACAGAATCGCAATGTTGATTATGTATGATAAGGATGGCAAAGAGAGGGAAAAAACCGAATATACCTATGAAGCTAATGGAGACTATTCAACAAAAAGCTATCATAAATTATTCGATGCGGTCACGATAAAATGGTTTGATAAAACCGACAGGTTGTTAAAAGAGCAGCGGGATGAAGAAACAACACTTATTTATGATTACAATTCAAAGGGGCAGCTTATACAAGTGAAGACGAAGCCCGGGCCCAATAGCAAAGGAGAGATTGAGCACCTGAAATATACCTATAACAACAAGGGGCAATGTATTAAAGAACAAAGCCTTGGTACCTATCCCTGGGTTAAGACATTATTTTATGACGCAAAAGGAATGTTGACAAAAACAATCACAACCGGAAAAGAAGCCGGTGTGGCCTATACCAATACCAATACTTATCAATATACTTTCTGGAAATAATTAAACCTGTTTGTCTTTTCCCTGGTTGGGGTTATCAGGCCGCTGTTGGTTACGGTTAGGATTGCCAGGTCTTTGCTGGTTCCTGTTCGGATTGCGTTGCTGTCCCTTTTGCTGTCCTCCCTGTTGTCTTCTTTGTTGCTGGCCACCGCCTTGTTGTTGGCCGCCCTGCTGACGTTGTTGTGGCCGCTGACCTGACTGCCGGTTAGGTTGGTTTCTTTGTTGTTGCTGTTGTTTTTTCTTTTTCTCTGCCTTTTCCAGTGTTCGAAGACTAATTTGCCCTACCAGTTCCACTGTTTCCGGTTCTGCTTCTTTTGGCTTACCGGTCGTAACTTCTACAGGTTCCAGTTCATCAGGAGTTATACCTTGCTGGTTCAGCGATTTTATTTTTCGAACCCTTTCAATGGTTAGCGGGTACTGCTTATTGCTGTCTGGCAATGTGTACCACATCAGGTTCTTGAAAATATCTTTCTTGATAAGGAATGCATTGCCCTTGGCTACCTGTATCACATCGCAATTGTCAGGAAAATGCTGTAAGGCATCTAAATAAGTATCCAGTTCGTAGTTCAAACAACATTTCAAACGTCCGCATTGACCGCTGAGCTTTGTCTGGTTGATGGATAAGTTCTGGTAACGGGCTGCTGCTGTATTTACTGACTTAAAGTCAGTGAGCCAGGTGCTGCAGCAAAGTTCACGGCCGCAACTGCCGATGCCGCCCACCTTACCTGCTTCCTGTCTTGCACCGATCTGACGCATTTCCACTTTTACCTTAAATTCAGAAGCATACACTTTGATCAGCTCCCTGAAATCAACCCGTCCATCGGCAATATAAAAGAAAGTGGCTTTACGTCCATCAGCCTGCATTTCTACCTGGCTGATCTTCATATCCAGCTTCAGTTGCTTGGCAATGGCCCGGCTACGTATAACTGCTTCTGGTTCCCGGGCTTTGTTCTGCTTCCATATTTCAATATCACGGTCGGTTGCCCGGCGCAAAACTTTTTTCATTTCGGGGTTATCTTCTTTCACTCCCCTTTTTTTCATCTGCAGGCGAACGATTTCACCAGTCAGCGACACTTCTCCTATATCAAAACCACTTACCCCTTCCACGGCAATCAGGTCGCCTTTTTCAAAAGGCTGCAACATAGGATTGCGGAAAAAATCTTTGCGGGTACCCTGACTAAAACTCACTTCAATCACTTTACAGGCACTGTCAAAATCAGCCATGGGGAGGTTGTGCAGCCAGTCGTAGGCGTTCATACGGTTACACCCGCCGGAACTGCATCCGCCGTTACTCTTACATCCATTGGGTTTTCCACCCGTAGCCGTGCTGCAGCCAGTACAACTCATTGCTGATGTTAGATTTCAGTCCCGATAGTTATCAGGAAATGATTGAATAATTTGAGGAAAGAATGATGAAACCAGCTGTAATAATTCTACCAGGCTGCTGTTGCGTCGCACTCTTGTACGTTCTGTCCGCGGCCCATCAAAGCTGAAACCCGTTGAGCAGCAGTTGTATATGTAGAAGTAGTAGTGAACACAAATAATAGTTTCATCAAATCTTATGGGCCCTTTTCTTTTCCTCCTGGTTCTCTTTTAGCCTCATAGCCCATCCTCAATCCATCAAAAATACAATCTTATCCTGAATTATGTGGTATAGTTTAATAGTCAGGGCATGGAAGAGCATTTTGCCATTTGCATTGCGTTCTATGTAGTAGCTGGCCTTATCAATCTCTTCAATAATAGCCTGTTGTCGTTCGATTCCGGCAATCTTATTGAGTCTTTCTGCAAAATCCCTTTCTGTGCCAAAGGCCCCTGGTGTATTTCCGGTAGCTTTAAGCAGAATGGCCTGTTCCAGCAAGTGATTGAAATAGCGTAAAAATTGTTTTTGTTTCTCCCGCCCCAGCCGGCTGATCTCCTCCACCCATTTTGCCTGGGCCACCGGTCCTGTCTTCAGCATGGCATTCAGCCATTCCCGTAAAAGGCTTTGCCAGTCCTCTTCGGCATGTTGCACCAGTTGCAAAGCTTCCCGGTAATTACCTTCGCTAACACTGGCAACCTGGCGGGCAATGGATGCTTCTGTTTTATTCCGGCTGATCAAAGCCTCTTCAATTTCTTTATTTTCCAGTGCCGGAATCTTTATCAACTGGCATCGGCTTACAATGGTGGGTAATATGAGTTCTTCATTTTCCGCCACCAGAATGAATAAAGTATTGGCAGGCGGCTCTTCAATTATTTTCAGCAGCTTATTTCCTTCCTTTTCCAGTTCTTCCGGCATCCAAAGTATCAGTACTTTGTATTCACTTTCAAAACTCTTGAGGCTGAGTTTTTTGATGATCTCATCACATTCCCTGGAAGTTATTTTGCCCTGGCTGTTCTCTTTTTCCTTTATCAGTTCAATCCAGTCAAACAAATTTCCATAAGGGTTTAATTTGATGAACTCCCTCCACTCGGTAATAAAATCTGTAGCGATTGGTTTTTCTCCGGCCTTTTTGGTAACAGTAGGATAAGAAAAATGAATATCCGGGTGTACAAGTTGTTGAGCTTTTTGACAGGCCGGACAGGCACCGCAGGAATCGGTCACCGGTTGATTGTTAACGGTAACTGGTTCCGGGTCTCCGAACAATGAGGGACCTGCCTGTATAGCAGTATGCTTTCCCTGTACTTTTTCACAGGTTACATATTGGGCAAAAGCCAATGCTAATGGCAGGGCTCCGCTTCCTTCCTTGCCTAAAAACAATAGTGCATGACTCAACCGGTTATGATGTACCAGTTCGGCCAGTTGTTGTTTTACATCTTTTTGTCCTATGATATCGGAGAATGTCATGTAAGGCGAAAGTAAACCTTCTGGCAATAAAAAAGCAATACTGAAAATTCAGTATTGCTTCAAATTTTTGAGGAATATGAATTAGTTCAGGTATTTTAAAATTTCTTCACTCATCGGGGTTGTTCTTGGACTAAAGGTGGCGATAAGTTCTCCTTTTTCATTGATCAGGAATTTCCCAAAATTCCAGGTTACTGGATCTGTAAAGCCTTTTTCCTTTGCCTGGGACTTCAACCAGGTGTATAATGCATGGGTGTCATCACCTTTAACTGATATCTTTTCAGCCATGGGAAAAGTTACGCCATAGTTCTGCTTACAGAAATCTTTTATCTCACTATTGTTCAGGGGCTCCTGGCCGGCAAAATTGTTGGCAGGGAAACCAACGATCACCAGCTTGTCTTTATACTTTTTGTACAATTCTTCCAGCCCTTCATACTGAGGCGTTAACCCGCATTTGGAAGCAGTATTAACGATCAATATCTTTTTTCCTTTGAATTTGGAAAAGTCGATTTCTTTTCCGTCCAGCCCGGCTACCTTAAAATCGTAAATACCGCCAGTCAGTGTGGCCGATAATATTAATGTCAATAAAAGCGATTTCATTTTCTTTTGTTTATGTCAATAACAAAGGTAAACTTGTTCTGTTCAGAGTTGGGTAAATTAATATTACCTGGTTTATTGCTTTTCGAAACATCCCAGATCAGGCAAACCCACAGCCCTGGGATTACCATCGAGGTCGGTCGTTACGGATGTGCTGGTTCCCTTGTTAACAGCAGGAGATGTTGATTTTAACCGGAAATCATAGAAATTTCTTGAAGTATTGATGCTGTCAAACTGCGGTGTTTGATTATTGATTATTTGGTTGGCGGATACACCGGCAGGTGCAGCCTGTACCTTCCACAAATTGTAATCAAAATTGACATTGAAAACAGTATTTCCGCTTTTTAATACCACTACTTCATCATCTACTAAACCGTTTTGTCCCCAAAAAATACAGTTTCGAAAAATTGCATTTAAATCAGCCGTACTATTATTGGTAAAGTTTGTAAGAGCTAGTACGGGATCTTTATGATCAACATAACGGTTGGCTATTGTCACTATTGTGCAATGGGTAAACTGGTAATCGCCGCCTTTTACCAGGAATAAATTTTTGCCACAATTGCTGATCAGGCAATTTCTGGCCCTTATACTGCTGTTGACTGCTACGATACCTGCATCATAGTTATTGTCGATCACACATTCATTTAAAATTAGTTTTGGACTGGCATTGGGAGAGGGGTCCGTTATACCTATTGCCTGGAAAGCATTTCTGATAACAGCATAATTCAGCACATTATCCTTTGAACCAGCCTGGAAAAAAATACCCGGCCAGTTTGCAGGAAAATCTTTGTAGGGTTCATCTAATCTGTCGCCTGTAAAATACACCCTGTCCGCTGTATCTTTTTGGCCATTTACCTGCAAAGTCCCGTTTACAATAATCGGGGCGTCTGCGTGCACATATATGCGGCAGCCTTTGTTAATGGTAAGTGTTTGATTGGTATTGATGGTTAAAGAACCAAGGATCACATATGGAAGGTTGTTATTCCATATCTCATTAGTGGATACAACCTTATTCCGAAGAAAATTGGCATTTTGTCCCCATGCCTCTAATTGCACCAGGCGGTCTTTGCCATTATAACTTACCTGAATACTGTCCCGTATTACAAAAGGCAGATTGGCAGCACCTGGATTTACATTTACTTGTACAAATACATAAAGGCTGTCGTTTGCATTTATTTCTAAATTATTAAAACGGGTGCCGGCTGTGCCGTCAACATTCATTTTAAAAGCTGAGGATGTTCCTCCTGAAAGTTGTAAAGAAGAAATCAGCAGTTTCTGGTTATTCTCGTTAATGATTTTGAACGTTCTGTAAGTGGATCCGGCGGTTACAAATACGGTATCATACTTTAATGTATCTGCACTGATCGTTACCCGGGCATCAGGTGAAGTGATGAATGAATCTTTCCGGCAGGAAACAAAAAGGAGGAGAAAGGATATGGTTAATAGCCCAAAGATTTTCATTATTGTAAAAATATAACTAAGCTGCAAAAAGAGGAAATGTGATTTAAGCCAGTCGTTTTAGCGGGATGCAATACAAAGGGTGGCAATACTCAATCTTACATTTTCAGCCTGCAGCAATTCGTTTCCACAAGCTTCCAGGGTAGCCCCCGTAGTTACTACGTCATCTACCAAGAGTATATGTTTATTTTCAATAGCGGCCTTGTCAGTCAAAACAAATTTTCCTTCCATATTTTTCCACCGTTCGATCCGGCCCTTTTTAGTTTGTGTTTCGGTGTGTTGCGGTCTTGTGATCACAGTATTTAATACAGGCACATGCATAGTTTCTGCCATTCCATGGCATAATACAGTTGCCTGGTTATAACCTCTCCTTCTTTCTTTAGCTGGAAAGAGAGGAAGCGGTATCAATGCATCTACAGGGAATCTGCCTGAGTTTTTTAGTTGCTCACCCATGATACGGCCCAATTGAATTCCCAGTTCTTTGTTGCCTTTATATTTGAGCTGATGCATGAGGTGCTGCATCAGTGATTCTTTAGTAAAATAAAATTGTGCAGATGCTGCTGCTACTGGCAACCGCCCCCAAAAAGTTTTTTCAGCCGGGTTGCCGGCATGCAGTTCAAACTGGGTTTCCGGCATAGCTTCCACACAACGCATACATAAAGCAGAGTCTTTGCTGAGCAAATCACTGCCGCAACCTGTACAGACATGGGGGAACAACAGGTGAAGTACTGATTCTTTTATTTCTCTTAATAATGTCATTTAAAAAAGATAACGGTAGACTTCTTCTACTCTTCCCATCATTACTACTTCAATGCCGAATTTCTGTTTGGAAAGTCCTTTTTGATTATACTTTGAAACGATGATTTTTTCAAATCCCAGTTTCTCTGCTTCTGCAATACGTTGTTCAATTCTGTTGACCGCCCTTATTTCACCACTCAGGCCTACCTCACCGGCAAAACAGATGCTATTGGGAAGGGGGACATCTTCGTAAGAGGACAACAAAGCACAAAGCACAGCCAGGTCTATTGATGGGTCTTCTACTTTGATACCTCCGGCAATATTTAAGAATACATCCTTCATTCCGAAATGGAATCCGCCTCTTTTTTCAAGAACAGCTAATAATAATTGAAGCCGGCGAAGATCAAAGCCGCTTACCGTCCTTTGCGGAGTACCGTAAACTGATTGTGTTACCAGGGCCTGCACTTCGATCAGTAATGGCCGCATTCCCTCAATAGTGGCAGCGATAGCTATACCACTCAACTGGTCTTCTTTTTGGGTAATAAGAATTTCACTGGGGTTGAGCACACCTCTCATTCCTTTATCGGTCATTTCATAAATGCCCAGTTCGGCTGTGCTGCCAAAACGGTTCTTTAATGTCCGTAGTATACGGTAGGCATAATGTCGGTCTCCTTCAAACTGCAGCACGGTGTCTACCATATGCTCCAATATTTTCGGACCGGCTATACTTCCATCTTTTGTGATGTGTCCAATCAGGAATACCGGAGTATTGGTTTCTTTGGCAAAACGCTGAAATTCTGCAGCACACTCCCTGATCTGGGATACACTGCCCGGTGAAGAATCAATAAACGAGGTTTGTAATGTTTGAATGGAATCAACAATTACCAGCTGCGGTTTCAGTTTTTTTATTTCCTGGAAAATGATTTGTGTAGAAGTTTCTGTCAGCAAGTAGAAGTTGTCATTCTTTAAACCAATTCTGTCAGCCCTCATTTTTATTTGCTGCTCACTTTCTTCTCCGCTAATATAAAGTACCGTTACATCCTTTAACCATAAACCGTTTTGTAAAAACAAAGTTGATTTTCCAATACCCGGTTCTCCGGCAACCAGTACTAAACTGCCGGGTACAATACCACCGCCCAGCACACGGTTCAACTCTGTGTCAGCAGTTGGCAATCTTTTTTCTTCGCTGCTTTTGACCTCATTTAATGATATGGTTTTGCTGTTTCTTTTTTCTTCGTTGTACCCTTTCCAGTCGTCAGCTTTCTTTCCGTTTTCTTTTTGCACTAATTCTTCCACGAACGTATTCCACTGTCCACATGACGGACACTGACCTACCCACTTCACACTTTCGTATCCGCAGTTTTGACAAAAAAAAGCTGTCTTTACTTTACTCATGCAATAAAATTAACTGATGCAGGGGGTTCTTTAAAAAGTTTAAACATTGATATGCTGGAATGAAGTATTGAGTGACCAATTCATTTCTTCTTTAATGAAAAAAGTCATCCTTTTTTTTGATGACTTTTTTGCTTCTTTTTAAAATGTAAAAAGGGCCAATCTTGCGACTGACCCTCTTACTTACTAACCCATTAAATTCTATTGCTAAGTTACAATTATGCCCCACATTTCAAAATAAATTTTTGCTGCTGTGAATAACTTCCCTGTCCTGTCAATTTAAAAAAGAGGCTAATAAGAAAAATTTATTCAATTGCATAAAGTATTAAATATCATTCATTTATGCAATATTTAATGTTCGACAGGTCTTAAGTAAATTTCCAGAACTTATTGTTTGTTATCACTTTGAAATGACAAAAAGGCTGAAAAAAATGACTTAATCCAAATGGTAATATTTTTGTTATCAATAGTATCAATCAAATCAATATTTTATAGACATGACAAACGAAATTATGCTGGTTTCCCTGCTCTTTTTGGGCATTAGTTTCCTGGTTTCTGCAGTGCTTAAAAGTAAGTTTACCAAGTACAGTAAGGAGTTGCTTTCCAGCGGTCTTACAGGCCGTGAGATAGCCGAAAAAATGCTCCGGGAAAATGGCATTTATGATGTGCAAGTGATCTCTGTGGATGGATTCCTCTCCGACCATTATAACCCTTTAAAAAGGACGGTTAACCTGAGCCCGGATGTGTACAACGGCACCAGTGTGTCGGCAGCTGCTGTGGCAGCCCATGAGTGCGGCCATGCCGTACAGCATGCTACACAATACGGGCCCCTGATGTTTCGCAGTAAGATGGTACCCGCCGTACAGGTAAGTTCAATGCTGGTCAATTGGATACTGATGGCAGGTGTGATTATTTTAGCCACTACAAATAATCCAACGGTTTTACTTATAGGAATTATTGTAATGAGCTTAACGGTGTTATTTACACTGGTTACCCTGCCCGTTGAGTTTGATGCCAGCAAAAGGGCATTGGCCTGGCTGAACCAAACCAATATTACTAACACCCAGGAATACCCAAAAGCTAAGGATGCCCTGAAATGGGCTGCCACTACTTATGTAGTAGCAGCTTTGGCCGCTGTGGTAACCCTGATTCAATATATAATGCTTTACCTGGGCAGCAGGGATAGAAGTTAGCCTGACTTTTTGACCAGAATCAATATTTAGAGCCGTGCAGCAACCTGCATGGTTTTTTTTGTCCTTAAGAAATCGTTAAATATTTTCGCCGACATTAAAAAAATCACACACATGAGAAAAACTATGATGCTTATGTTGACGGTGCTTGTGTTATCGGTCCAATCCCTATTGGCCCAAAACAAGACGTTGACAGGAAAAGTAACAGACAACAACGGGGCGCCTATTGCCGGAGCTTCCGTTATGGAAAAAGGAACTAACAATGGAACATTCACCGGCCAGGATGGTACTTTTAGCTTATCTGTTTCGGATAAAGCGAAAGCCCTGGTTGTGTCTGCTGTCGGTTTCACATCACAGGAGCTGATTATTTCCGGTACCACATTCCAGGTTTCAATGAAATCGGGTGAAGCACAAAGCCTGGATGAAGTAGTTGTAGTGGGTTTTGGTACTAAGATCAAAAAAGACCTTACTGGTAATATTGCCCGGGTAAAAGGATCTGAAGTAGCTAACACACCAGTTCCCAATTTTAACCAGGCCCTGCAGGGTAGAGCCGCAGGTGTTTTTGTGGAATCTAATAATGGTAAAGTGGGTGAAGGTGTGAAAGTAAGAATCAGGGGTGCTGGTTCTTTAAGTGCATCTAACTCTCCTTTGTATGTAGTAGATGGTGTTCCACTAAACGGTGATGGGATATCCGGCAATTCTCTTGCTGATATAAATTTTAATGAAGTAGAGTCATTTGAAATTTTAAAAGATGCCTCTGCTGCTGCAATCTATGGATCCCGTGCTGCCAATGGTGTAGTATTGATTACAACCAAAAAAGGTAAAGCTGGTAAAACAACACTGAATGTTAATGCACAATATGGTGTAAACAAACCAACCGGTTATAGAGGTTTCCTTAATGCAAAAGAGTATGTTGACCTGTTAAGAGAAGCTGCTATTAACAGTGATAACCTGGAAGGTGTTGACCCCCTGGATCCTGCACAATATCCTGGTTCATGGCTTCAGTTTGCAGAGAACCGGCTCACCCGTTACTCTGGTTACTCTAACTGGCGCAACCTGGAAACAAATACTGACTGGGAAAAGCAAGCATTCAACGATGAATCCCGTACAAAGATTATTGATATCAATGCCTCTGGCGGTAATGATAAAACAAGGTTCTTTGTAAGCGGTGGCTATACTAACCAGGACGGTATTCTTGTTGGTAATAATTTTCAGCGTTTTTCAGGTCGTATCAACCTGGAGCATGATGCAAGTAATAAACTTAAACTAGGGTTCAACCTTGGTCTTTCAAGAAGTGTAGGTAACAGGGTGGCCCTGGATAATGAATTTTCTACGCCGTTGCAATTAGTGGCCCTGGCGCCAATTACACCGATTAGGGATCTTAATGGCAATCTATACGACAGGCCGGTTACTACTTATTATAACGGCCTGATCGAATTAGAGAACTCAAGTTATGTATCTACTACCTACAGAAATATTGGTAGCCTCTTTCTGAACTACAAGATATTCACTGATCTTACTTTCAGAACTGAATTTGGCATTGATCTGCAAACTCAAAATGATGAGCAGTTTTATGGTTCCAGAACCATCAATGGGCAGTCTACAAATGGTTATGCCCAGTCTGATTGGTTCAGGACATTCAACTATAATACCAACAACTATTTCAATTATGTAAAACGTTTTGGTGGTATTCATAACATAGATGCCACATTAGGTATGTCATATCAGAAGTATACAACCAATTTCACTAATGCTTTTGGTGAAGACTTTCCTGTAGATGCACTTCGTACTCTGGCTAGTGCCGGACGAATTACCGGAGGTACTTCCACTCTCAATGAATCATCGTTTTTATCTTATTTCGCAAGGGCCAACTATAAGCTTAACGAAAAATACCTGTTAACCCTGAGTGGCCGTATCGATGGTTCTTCCAGGTTTGGTAAGGACAATAAATATGGTTTCTTCCCAGCAGCTTCCCTGGGATGGATATTGAGTGAAGAAGAATTTCTGAAGTCAGTAAACTGGTTAAGCTTTCTTAAGCTGCGTGGTAGTTTTGGTCTTACTGGTAATGCTGATGGTTTCGGAAACTTTGCTCAGCTTGGCCTGTATGGTGCTGCAAAGTATAATAATGCCTCAGGTCTTATCCCAACGCAGCTGGCTAACCCGGAACTGAAATGGGAAAAATCAGAGCAGGTAGATATTGGTATTGACTTTGGTCTGTTTAACAACAGGCTTACTGGTGAAATTGATTATTATGTAAGAAATACCAATGACCTTATTTACAATGTACCTGTTCCCGGTACTTCTGGTTTTGCTACACAAACAGTAAACGTTGGTTCTATGCAGAATAAGGGTGTTGAATTTGTTCTTAATTCAACCAACTTCAATGGAAGGGATTTTAAGTGGAATACCAGCTTTAACCTTTCTAAGAACAAGAATAAGATCACAAAACTGGATGGTGAGCAAACTACCATTCCTGGTAATGATGGACGTTACCTGAACTCACTCATCGTTGGACAGCCCATTGGTGTTTTCTATGGTCCTAAGTTTGCAGGTGCAGATCCTGCAAATGGTGATGCACTTTATTATAAAGAAGATGGCAAAACAACCACCAACGACTATAATGAAGCCGGTAGCTTTGTTGTAGGTGATCCCAACCCGGATTGGATCGGTGGTTTGAACAACACATTTAGCTATAAAGGTTTTGAACTGAACGTACTGCTGCAGGGTGTATTTGGCAACCAAATACAGAATGGAGCCGGTGGATTTATGTCAGCCAGTTTCGACTGGTTCGATAACCAGACCCGTGACCAGTTAAACCGCTGGCAAAAGCCCGGTGATGTTACTAACGTACCCCAGTTAAGACTTGGTTATGGAAATGGTATCGGTGCTTCCAGCCGCTATGTGGAAGATGGCGGTTATGTTCGTCTCAAAAATGTAACGCTGGCCTATAATATCCCTGCCAAATTGCTGACTAAATTAAAGATCCGTTCTGCAAGATTCTATGTTACAGGTATCAATCTGGCCACATTTACCGATTATACCGGCTGGGATCCTGAAGTAAATACCGATTACCGTGCCGGTAACCGTAACCAGGGCAGCGACTTCTACGCTGCTCCGCAGATCAAGTCTGTGACATTTGGCGTAAACCTCGGATTTTAATTTTTAAAATGAAAAAAATGAAACGTAATATAATTGCAATAACACTTCTTTCAGTAATTGTTGCTTCTTGCGGCAAGAAACTGGACCTTCTTCCGCAGCAAAGTGTTGCAGAAGAAGTGGCATTGAACTCTGATGCCAATGTTAAAAAGGTCCTTAACGGTGCCTATGACGCTGTAAGTGATGGTGATCTCTATGGTGGTAACCTTATGCTTTTTGCTGAACTGCTGGCAGCTAATGATGAGATCAGGTGGGAAGGAACATTCAATCAACCCCGTGAGGTTTGGTTGAAAGCCATGCTTACAACTAATGCATATGTAAGAGATACCTGGCTGGAGGCATATGATGTAATTAATATCTGTAACAATATCATCAGTGCCATTGGAGTAGTGAATAGTGCTGACCAGAACAGGGTGAAAGGCGAAGCCCTATTTCTCAGAGGAGCTATGTACTTTGAGTTGGTAAAGCTTTTTGCCAAACCATACAGTGCAGGTAATGTAAGTACGAACAAGGGCCTTCCGTTGATTCTGGCTCCGACAAGAGGTATTGATCAGTCATCTTATGTACAACGCAGCACCGTAGAGCAGACATATACACAGATAATTGCCGACCTTACTGAGGCCGAAAGTCTTTTGCCTAATAACAACGGAGTGTATGCCAGCAAGTACGCAGCGGCAGGCATGCTGTCCCGTGTCTACCTTCAGATGGAGAACTATCCATCAGCAAGAGATGCAGCTGACCGTGCTATTACAGTAGCTACTGGTGCAGGAAAAAGCCTTGCAGGTACCTATGCAGCAGCTTTTAACAATAGCAGCAATTCAGCAGAGTATCTTTTCGCTATGCAGGTATCTGCACAGGATGGAACAAATAACATGCACCTGTTCTGGTCCATACCTGCCTATGGAGGACGTGATGGTGATGTTTCAATACAAGCAAGTCATCTGGCACTTTATACTGCTTCTGATGCAAGGCTGGCATTGTTCTATACCGGAGCCGGCGATGTGCGCAGCGGTAAATGGCAACAGCAGTACAGAATACTTCCAATAATGCGTTTGGCTGAAATGTACCTGACCCGTGCTGAAGCTAACTTCAGAGCCGGTACTTCTGTTGGTGCTACACCTGCACAGGATGTAAGCCGAACAAGACAAAGAGCCGGTCTTTCTGCCGTAGGCACTGTTACGCTGGCTGAAATTCTTGCGGAAAGAAAATTAGAACTGGCACACGAAGGACAGGGAGTACATGACCTTAAGCGTTTAAAACAAAGTGCAGATGGCTTTGCATATGATGCTAATGAAATGGTATTTCCAATTCCTCAAAGAGAAGTTGATGCATCCCGGGGAGTTATTGCTCAAAACCCAGGGTACTAAGAGTTATATTTCTGCTTAGAACAAAATGAAAGCCCCGTCTGATGACGGGGCTTTCTTATGATGTAATTTTAGAAAAGAGTTTTATTAAAACTTTATCTCTTCATCGTTTTTATCGAAGAATTTGTATTCGGTAAGGTGGTAGTTACTGTCTTTTTCCAGCCTTGTTTTCTGACCATACTTTCGCTTCCACTGCGACATTTTTGTATTCCAGGGCCAACCCTTTGTCAGGTAAGCGTATAAAATGGGATGTACAACCAGTTTAAGGTTGGCATTTTTATGTGTTACCAGGTAACTTAAGTTCTTTTCTATTTCATCTTCCAGCAGCAGGGTAGAAGAAATCTTTCCGGTGCCATTACAGCTTGGACACACTTCCTGAGTATTGATATTTACTTCTGGCTTCATCCGCTGGCGGGTGATCTGCATGATGCCGAATTTGGAAATAGGAAGCACAGCATGCTTGGCCCTGTCTGGTGACATGAATTCTTCCATCTTTTCCATCAGCTTCCGCTTATTTTCCGGCAGCTTCATGTCAATAAAATCAACCACAATGATGCCGCCAAGATCCCGCAGGCGCAATTGCCTGGCAATTTCTTCCGCTGCTTCAAGGTTTGTTTCCAGGGCATTTTGCTCCTGGTTATTGCTTACACTTTTGTAACCGCTGTTCACATCTATTACATGCAAAGCTTCGGTATGCTCAATGATAAGGTAAGCCCCGCTATCAAGGTTTACTGTTTTTCCAAAAGAAGATTTCACCTGCTTGGTGATACCAAATGAATCAAAAATGGGTGAACCGTTATTGTAAAACGAAACGATCTCTGCTTTTTCAGGTGCGATGCGTTGAATATAATTCTTGGTGTCGCTGTAAATATTTTTATCGTTCACTACAATGCGGTTGAAATCAGCATTTAGCAAGTCACGCAGTATACTGGTAGTTTT
>DEHX01000018.1:9351-12325 GCA_002352145.1 Chitinophagaceae bacterium UBA2789 | reverse complement strand
CCCCCGTAAAGTGAATAATGAGTAAGAATTTTATCACCGGGTTTTAGTGTAGCCAGCATCAGTGTGGTAATTGCAGCCATCCCTGAAGAATGTAGAATACCTTTTGCCTGCATATTCAATCCAAAGGTTTCAAGGGCAACGATT
This sequence comes from Chitinophagaceae bacterium UBA2789, assembly GCA_002352145.1. Lineage (GTDB taxonomy): Bacteria > Bacteroidota > Bacteroidia > Chitinophagales > Chitinophagaceae > JJ008. The sequence goes on along the minus strand of DEHX01000018.1, from coordinate 12,181 downwards.
TTTTCTTCCGCTTCAGTTATTGTCGGATTGCCCCAACGGCTGTAGATATAACCTTCTTCCTTCCCACTGAACCGGCGCATACCCTGTTCTGCTTCATCAAAAATATAAGTACTACTGGCATAGATGGGCACCTGGTGTGCATACATCGGGTCTTTTTTGTGCCCGGCATGTACAGCAGCAGACCCCCAGCCTGTTAAGGGCAATGAGTTATTCAGATTGTCCTCCTGTCGGGGATAACTTTTATTCATGCAAAAAGGTTGTATTTAAGAAATTTGGAAAGATTCAAAAATACTGTTTTCAACCGCACCAACCGCCGATGAAAGATCTGTTAAAACAATATGCTTCGTATAATGTATGGGCCAACCAGCGCATCAGCGAAATAATACTTTCCTTGCCGGAAGAAAAGCAGCAGGCTGAAGTAGTTTCCAGTTTTCCCAGTTTGTATAAAACCGCATTGCATATATGGGATGCCGAAAGTGGTTGGTGGCAGCGTATAAAAATGCAGGAAAGGGTTATTTTTCCAAGAGATAGCTTTTCCGGCTCCATGCAGGACCTTTTTACAGGGCTTATCAACCAGTCAAAACAATGGGAAGACTGGGTACAGAATGCTTCAGAACTTTCACTAAGGCATGTATTTCATTTTCATAACTCCAAAAAAGAGTTGTTTAAGCAGCCTGTATACCAGGTATTGCTGCATGTTTTTAATCATTCCACTTACCACAGGGGCCAGTTGGTAACCATACTTCGGCAACTGGGAATTGATAAGTTACCTCCACTGGATTTTATTATCTGGGTACGGCAGCAGAAGTAAATCATATCCAGTTCTGATATTTATCAAGCTCCAAAAAAGTACTATCAACTAAGTTGCAGTGTTAAAAACTAACGATTATGCCTGCAGTATTCCCTTCTGACCTGGAGATAGCCCAATCGGCAAAAATGAAGCATATAAAAGAAATGGCCGCTTCCATAGGTGTTAATGCAGATGATATTGAGTACTATGGAAAATACAAAGCGAAGCTTCCATTAAAGCTAATCGATAAAGATAAAATTGCACAACACCATTTGGTGCTGGTAACTGCTATTACACCCACTCCGTATGGTGAGGGTAAAACGACTGTTTCCATTGGGCTAACTGATGGGTTGAATGTAATCGGCAAGAAAGCCATGGCTGTATTACGAGAACCATCTTTGGGTCCTGTATTCGGTATAAAAGGCGGTGCAGCAGGCGGAGGGTATGCCCAGGTAGTGCCCATGGAAGACATCAACCTGCATTTTACCGGCGATTTTTCTGCCGTAGAAAAAGCAAACAATCTTTTATCAGCCCTTATAGATAATAACCTGCAGAATAAAACAAGGAACCTGCACATTGATCCGAGAACAATTGTGTGGAAGCGGGTGATGGATATGAATGACCGGGCACTGCGTCATATTTTAATTGGATTAGGAGGAATCAACCAGGGTATTCCGAGAGAAGATGGATTCAACATCACACCTGCTTCGGAGATCATGGCCATTCTTTGTTTGTCAGAAGATATTGATGACCTGAAAAGAAAATTAGGTAATATTTACATCGGTATGAATGATAAGGGTGAGCCTGTTTTTGCAAGAGACCTGAATGCTGTCGGGGCAATGGCAGTATTACTGAAAGATGCTATGAAACCCAACCTGGTTCAGACACTGGAGAATAACCCTGTCATTATGCACGGAGGACCTTTCGCCAGCATTGCACAGGGAACAAATACGGTGAATGCTACCAAAATGGGTTTATCCCTGGCAGATTATGTGGTTACAGAAGCCGGCTTTGGTGCCGACCTGGGTGCTGAAAAATTCTTTGATATCAAATGTGCCGGCGCCGGTTTAAGGCCGGAGGCTGCAGTATTGGTTGTTACGATAAAAGCATTACGTCATCATGGTGGCGCTAAAAAAGATGAGTTGCAAACGGCAAATATTGACAAGCTGCTGAAAGGAATTCCGAATATGGAAAAACATATTGAGAACCTGATGAAGTTCGGAATGAAGCCAGTTGTGGCGATCAATTATTTTCCCAATGATAGCCAGGAAGAAATAGAACTGGTGCAACAGGCCTGTAAAAAGTATGGAGTAAAAGCCATTGTTTGTAAATGTTTTGCTGAAGGTGGAAAAGGCAGTACAGAGTTAGCAGCAGAAGTGGTACGGATAATAGAGAATGGTGAAAGTGATTTTAAACCGCTTTACGAGGCTGACATGACTATCGAAGAAAAAATGCACAAAATTGCAACCGAAATTTACGGAGCAAGGGGAGTGGAGTTTTCTGTAAAAGCCAAAACACATCTGAAGCACATAAAGGAATTGGGATTTGATAAGATGCCTGTTTGTATGGCAAAAACACCCAAATCATTATCTGATGATGAAACAAAGCGGGGCAGGCCGGAAAATTTTGTGGTAACTGTTCGGGAATTTGAATTTGCATCCGGCGCAGGGTTTGTCATTCCGATTTTAGGTGAAATGATGCGGATGCCGGGCTTGCCGGCTATTCCTGCGGCGGAGAATATTGATATCGATAATAATGGAAAAGTAACCGGGTTGTTTTAATTTGGTGAATGCTTTCATCTGTAAGATCATTGTTATTATCTGCGACGATATTCGTTGCTTGCAGCAGTTGCCGGGATAATCGTCCGCATACTATCAAGGACCTTGATGAAAACATGCTTGATCTGAAAATCTACCAGGAAAATATGGGAGATGAGTTAAAGGCGGGCCGTTTGCAGGATGCGGTTTGGTTACTGGAAGGTATGGATAGCATCATGCTGGAGGTGAGCCGAAAATTTGATGAACACCGTAAACTGAAAGA
>DEHX01000018.1:0-9341 GCA_002352145.1 Chitinophagaceae bacterium UBA2789 | reverse complement strand
ACCAGTGTGGCTCCCCAGGTAAATCCACCTCCAAATGCAGCAAGAACAATATTATCACCTTTATTTAGCTGGTGCCTCCATTCCCAAAGACAGAGTGGGATAGTGGCTGCAGTAGTATTCCCGTATTTCTGAATATTGATCATTACTTTCTCTTTGGGCAATCCCATCCTGCTGGCCGTAGCATCTATGATCCGCAAATTGGCCTGGTGCGGTACCAGCCAGGCTATATCCTCGCCGGTAAGATTGTTTTTTTCCAGCAATTCTGCACTTACATCGGCCATGCCTTTTACTGCAAATTTGAAAACTGCCTGTCCCTCCTGGTAAGCATAATGTTCTTTAGCCATAACCGTTTCAATACTGGCAGGTTTTTTAGAACCGCCGGCTTTCATGTGTAAAAACTGGCAACCACTTCCATCACTTTTTAAAATACTGTCAAGCACACCATAGCCTTCATGATTTGGTTCCAGTAACACGGCTCCGGCACCATCGCCGAAAATGATACAGGTAGCCCTGTCCTGGTAATCAACAATAGCACTCATTTTATCTGCTCCGCACACTACCACTTTTTTATACCGTCCGCTTTCAATCAGCGAAGCTCCAACTGTTAGTGAGTAAAGAAACCCGGAACAGGCTGCAGAGATATCAAAACCCCATGCATTTTTTGCGCCGAGCTTGTCACAGGCAATATTAGCAGTAGCCGGGAATACATGATCAGGTGTTACAGTGCCCACTATCAGGCAATCAATTTCTTCCGGGTGGATGCCTCTTTTCTCACAAAGTTGTTTAACTGCCGGTACCACCATATCCGATGTGGCTAAGCCTTCGCCTTTAAGAATTCTTCTTTCAGAAATTCCGGTACGGGTACGGATCCACTCATCATTGGTATCTACCATTTTCTCCAAATCAAAATTGGTCAGTTTATCTTCCGGCACAAATCCGCCAACGGCAGTAATAGCCGCTGTTATTTTTTTTTGGCTGTGTGGCATATTTAAAAAAATTATAAGTTGACAAAGTTAATGGAAACAGTGAGTATAGAACCAGTATTCCGCTGCTGATTAATAAACAAGAAGCGGAATAAAAACAGTTGTTAGTAAACTGCTTTCTCCTCTTTCATTTCCCTTATTTTCGCAACCTATGCTTGCATTTCTTAAAGGCAATTATGTGTATAAAAGTCCGGCGGTTGTTCATATGGATGTGAATGGTGTGGGCTATGAAGTGCAGATAAGCCTGAATACTTATACCAAAATTCAGCATTTGGATGAGGGAACACTGTTTACCAGCCTGCTGATCAGGGAAGATGCACATATCCTTTTTGGTTTTTTTGACCTCGCCGAGAAAGAGATGTTTTTACACCTGGTAAGTGTTTCTGGTATCGGAGCATCAACTGCAAGGGTAATGCTGTCCTACATGAAACCCGAAGAACTTTCAAGGGCTATAATAAACGGTGATACCCGGACACTGGAAGGCATCAAAGGAATTGGTAAAAAAACAGCCGAACGGATGGTATTGGAACTGAGGGACAAACTGGCTAAAAATCCGTTGGAATCAAATATTCCGGCGCTGAAAAACAATACTTTGCAACAAGATGCGTTAAATGCTTTAACCGCTTTGGGCATCAGCCGGCAAGCTGCCGGGCAAGCCCTGGAAAAAGTATTGGCGGCCAATCCGGCTCTATCCGTTGAGGAACTGATTAAATTAGCACTTCGTACCCTGTAACAGATTATTTTTCAGGAAACTAACTGAAGGAGAAAAAACATTGAACCTTATAGCTGCTCATATTTTCCGTACATTGGTTGTTATTGCCTTTGTGCTTGTATGTAATTTACCTGCCTTTGCTTATCCCGGAGGCATTACAAATAATAATAATACCGGATTCTTTTCTGACACCACCCGTTATCCCTTGCTTGACCGATACGGTGACCCTTATTCCAACCCCAACAGGAATACGTTTGATTTCAGGGATACCTCTTTTATCAAAAGAACGGTTGAATACGATCCAAGAACAAACAAATATTACATAGTAGAAAAAATCGGCAACCAGTATTATCGTACTCCGACCTCTTTCACCATGGAAGAGTTTGTGCGATTGAAGGGACGCCAGGATGAGCAAGAATACTTCAAAAAAAGATCGGCTTTACTTTCCAATATGAACCGTAGGCTTTTCAAGCCAAAATTCAAACCATCAGGCGATTGGTTCAACCGTATCATGGGTGCNNATGGCGGGTTACCAGGGGCAAAACATTAAAAACCCAACCTTACCTGAAAGGGCAAGAAATAACGGCGGTTTTGATTTCAACATGAACTCGCAATTACAGATGGATGCGAGTATTGGAGAAAAATTGAAACTTCCTATCAATTATAATACACTGGCCAATTTCAATTTTGAAAACCAACTCAAACTCGATTTTCGTGGAAAAGATGATGATATTGTAAAAATCTTCCAGGCAGGTAATACCAACTTCGCTTCCAAAGGAACCTTGATTCCCGGGGCACAATCCCTCTTTGGTGTAAAGACACAGTTGCAGTTTGGAAAATTATTTGTAACCACTGTGTTGGCCAACCAACAGTCGCAAAGGCAAACACAAAGCTTACAGGGGGGCTCTTCCACTCAAAGCTTTTCACTAAAAGCGGATGAATATGATGAGAACAGGCACTTCCTGATGGGGCAATATTTCCGCAATAATTACAACACGGCAATGAAGCAACTGCCGGTTGTAAATTCAAAAGTGCAGATACTGAGAGTAGAAGTTTGGGTGACCAACAGAAATGGTACTACTACCGATACCAGGGATGTGGTGGCCTTCATGGATCTTGGTGAAAACAATCCTTACAATTCAGGTGTGATTACCGGAACCGGAGATCCCTTGCCAAAAAATGAAGCGAATAATCTTTATTCAACACTAAGAAGCAACCCCAATTATCGAAACTCATCCACAGTTCAAAACCAGTTAACTACCCTGGGCTTGTTGCCGGTGCAGGATTTTGAAAAAACATTTGCCCGTAAACTGCAGCCTACAGATTATTATTTCAATGACCGTATCGGTTTTATTTCTTTAAACCAGCCACTGCAGCCTGATGAAGTATTGGGTATAGCTTTTCAGTATACCTATAATGGCAGAGTGTACCAGGTGGGTGAATTTTCGCAGGATGTACCGCCAGATACAACAGGTACTTCACAACGGGTTTTATTCTTAAAATTATTAAAAGCTACATCTCAGCGTACCAATCTTCCTATCTGGGACCTGATGATGAAGAATGTCTATTCTGTAGGCTTTGGCCAATTAGAAAGACAGGACTTCCGTTTGGATCTTACTTATGAAGAACCCAGCCTTGGCGAAAAAAGATATTTACCTCCAACTGATGTGATCAACACATATGAAGGGGCTCCAATCATTTCGTTGGTGAATCTTGACAGGCTGAACAATCAAAATGACCCGCAGCCCGATGGTGTGTTTGACTTTGTAGAGGGCTTCACTGTTATTTCATCGCAAAGCCGAATTGTATTCCCGGTGCTTGAACCTTTTGGTCACGACCTCGATTATATTTACGCCAACCAGACATTAAGGAACAAATATTTGTACTATCCGCTTTATGATACGATTAAAGCGATTGCCCAGACCTTTGCCAATCTGAACCGTTTCAAAATTGTAGGTCGCTCCAAATCATCTGGTGTTGCTCCGGGCTTTGGCGGCAACAGTTTTGCCGGTTCTGCCAATAACCCTGCATCAGGTGAGTACCAGTTAGGTTTTAATATTCCCCGTGGCTCTGTTACGGTAACAGCCAACGGTCAAGTATTACAGGAAAACGTTGACTATGAAATCAACTACGACCTAGGGACATTGCGGGTAACAAATTCTGCCATTCTCGCATCGGGTGTACCCGTAAATATTGCTTATGAGAACAACCAGGCCTTTGGCTTTCAGCAAAAGAATTTCCTGGGCGTACGTTTCGATTATCTGGCCAGTAAAAAACTTTCACTCGGCGGAACAATAGTACGATTAGGAGAAAGGCCTTTCTTCATCAAGCAGACTTATGGTGAAGATCCAATTCGCAATACGATGTATGGTATTGATGTGGATTATCGTAATAACTTACCCAGATTAACAAAGTGGCTCGATAAACTGCCGTTTTATTCTACCAAATCAATGTCGTCCATTACAGCATATGCCGAAGCTGCATTGCTGGATCCCGGTCATGCCAAACAAATCAATCCCAGCCGTGGTGACCGTGGTGGCCAGGTATATATTGACGACTTTGAAGGTACCCGGGCCAATATTGATCTTCGTTTTCCAATCATTAGCTGGACACTGGCTTCAGTGCCGCAGGGAAATGGATTATTCCCTGAATCATCCCTGATGAATGATCTGCGCAGTGGTTATAACAGGGCAAAGATTGCCTGGTATAATATTGAACCGGTATTGCAGGAAAAAAGAAATCCTAATAATCCTTTGCGCAATGACCTGGCTGAATTATCAAGACCTGAAACAAGACAGGTTTTACAAAGAGAGATATTCCCCCGCCGCAGCACCCAGTTTGGGGAAGGACTGCTGACAACTTTTGATATTGCATTCTATCCAAAAGACAAAGGACCCTACAATTTAGAATACCGCAATACGAGGATTAATGCTAATGGTAAACTCACCAATCCTAAACAATCATGGGGCGGCATGATGCGGAATATTGACCAAACGGATTTTGAAACCAGTAATATTGAGTTCATTGAATTCTGGTTACAGGATCCTTTTATTCTGAATAATTCAAACCCAACTGGTGGCCAGCTTTACTTTAACCTGGGAAATATTTCAGAAGACATTTTAAGAGATGGGAAAAGGCAATATGAAAATGGATTGCGGACACCTACCAATAATGCAGCCTTAGATTCCAATACGGTTTGGGGACAAGTTCCGGCAAATCCTATGCAGATCACTAATGGATTCAGTATTCTGCCTGAAGATCGTCAATACCAGGACGTGGGTTATGACGGGTTACAGGATGATGCGGAAAGAAGAAGGTTTAGCCAATACCTTACTGACCTTGCAGCTACTTTTGGAACAGGGTCTCTTATATATCAACAAGCTCTTAGTGATCCTGCGGCTGATAACTTCAGGGCATACCGTGATCCTGCTTTTGATCAGCAACCGGTTGCCGGTATTTTAGGTCGATACAAGAATATCAATAATCCGCATGGCAATTCACCTATAGCTGAAAACAACACTCAATTCGTAAATGCATTTACACAGTACCCCGACGCAGAAGAGTTGAACCGTGATAACACGATGAATGAAGTGGAAGAATACTTCCAGTACAAAGTGGACATTCAGCCGAATATGCCTGTGGGGAGCAACTTCATCACAGACAAGCGGGTAGTAACAGTAAACCTTGCTGATGGCAACACAAGACCTGAAACGTGGTACTTATTCCGTATTCCCATCAATCAATACCAGCAAAAGATCGGTAACATTCCTGACTTCAAGTCAATCCGTTTCATAAGGATGTTTGTAACCGGGTTTGATGACTCAGTAGTTATGCGTTTTGGTAAACTGGAACTGGTAAGAAACCAATGGAGGAAATACCAGTACCAAATTGATACTACCGGTAACTACACCCAGTTGCCTTTAAATGATCCAACTAATGTAAACACCCTGGCGGTGAATGTGGAAGAAAACGATCAGCGTCAGCCTATCCCTTATACCATTCCTCCGGGCATAGAAAGACAGCAGCAATTGAGCAACAATAACGTTGCTTTGTTCCTGAATGAACAGGCTTTGAGTGTACAGGTTTGCGGCCTGCCGCAGAATGAAGCAAGAGGTGTGTTTAAGACAATGAACCTCGATATGCGGCAGTACGGCAGATTGTCTATGTTTATTCATGCAGAGTCTGTTCAAAATGCACAGCCGATAGAAGATGGTCAAATGAGAGCGGTAGTTCGTATTGGTAATGATTTTTCTGGTAACTATTACGAGGTGAAAATTCCGCTGAAGATCACTCCATTTGGCACAACTGATTCACTGACCATTTGGCCTGCTGTAAACAATCTTGATTTTCAATTAGAGTTACTCACACAGCTAAAATCAAGGAGAAATAAACAAGCCGTGCCTCCGTCGCAATATTATTCTGAAACCTCTGCTGATGGCAGAACCTATGCTATTCTGGGTAATCCCAATCTTGGTGAAGTAAGGGGCATGTTGCTGGGTGTTGAAAACCTGGCGCAGGAATCCATGTGTACAGAAGTCTGGTTCAATGAGCTCCGTTTATCTCAACTCGATGAAGAGGGTGGATGGGCTGCACTGGCAAGAGCAGATATTAAATTAGCAGATCTTGGAAACATCTCTTTAGCGGCAACTGCGAGAACCAGGGGTTTTGGAACACTGGAACAGCGGGTAAATGAAAGAAGCAGGGAAGATGTTTATACGGTGGATGCCACTGCTACCATCGAAGCTGGTAAGTTATTGCCCAAAAAATTAGGGTTGCAGGTGCCGGTTTATATGGGCATCAGCCACAGAACAAGTACACCTGAATATGATCCTTATGATTTGGATATTAAACTGAGAGATAAATTGAAAGAGGTAGATGGTAAGGAAAGAGACTCAATAAAAAGGGAGTCACTGGATGTAACAACCACAAAAACTTTTAACCTGACCAACGTAAAGAAAATAAAGACAGATGGTAAGCGGCCAAAGATTTGGAGTGTTACCAATTTCGATTTCAATTATTCTTATATACAAACACTCAGCTATAACCCGTTGATCGAAAGAGATGAGATGAGAAGGACCCGAGGTGCAGTCGGATATACTTATGCCCCGCAAGTGCAGCCCTTTGAGCCATTCAAGAAACTGATCAAGTCAAAATCAAAATGGCTGGCATTGCTGAAGGAATTCAATTTAAATTATGCGCCATCGCAGATTTCTTTCAGGGCAGATGTGTTCAGGCAGTTCGGCGCCACCCGACCGAGAAATGTTGGTGGTGGTCCGTACAAAATACCGGAGACCTACAATAAGTACTTTACATTCGACCGTTTTTATATCCTGCAATGGAATCTTACCAAATCAATATCCATTGATTTTAATGCTGTCAATAATGCCAGGATTGATGAGCCTTTTGGAAGGATTGATAATAAAGTAGCCAAAGATTCTGTTCGCAAAAACTTGTTAAAGGGCGGAAGAAATACCAGCTACCGTCAGGAAGTAACCATTACTTACAATGTTCCAATGCAGAAAATTCCTCTGCTTGACTGGACTACATTAAGGGCCAGCTATAATACCAAATACAACTGGCTGGCAGGTTCATTATTGGCAAGAACACCCGAAATTGACTTGGGCAATACGTTGTCCAATACCCAGACCAGGACCATCAACGGTGAAATGAACTTTGAAATGTTGTACAATAAGTCCCGTTTCCTCCGGGCAGTAAATACCAGTGCGCCTAAGCAGCCACCTGCCAATAGTCAGCCTGGTGGAGATAAAAATCAGCCGGGAGGTAAAGGTGATAATAAGAAAGAGGATAAGAAATCGAAAAATAATAAAACTAAACAAGGTGATAATGCCGGTGCACAGCAAAAAGATCAGCAGCAGCAACAAGTTGTACCCGGTATGCCTTCTCAGCAAGATACTTCCAAAGCAAAACTGAGCAAAAAAGAAAGAAGAAAACTGGCAAAACTGGAAAGGAAGCAGCAAAGATTGCAGAAGAAACAACAACGAAAGAAAGATCCCAACAGGCCGCTTCCGGAAATTTCAGGTGTGCCAAAGGCCTTTTTACAATTGGCCACTTCTTTAAAGAGAGTGGGAATTCAATATACCGAGGATATGGGAACAACCCTGCCCGGATATATGGACAGTACCAGGGTATTAGGTTACAATTTCAAGAGCCGTCAACCCGGTTTCGGTTATATATTCGGCTACCAGCCCGATACCAGTTGGATAAATCGTTTCGGTGCAAAAGGATTACTGTCTGCCGACACCCTGGTGACAGCGATGATACAGCAGCGCTACAATCAGCGGTTAAATCTTACTGCACAGGTAAGTCCTTTCCGTGATTTTAATATTGATATCAATTACGATAAAACATTTGATAAGCAGTATTCAGAATTGTATAAGGATACCAGTAAGTTTGATAATGTTGGATTGACGAGATTGAACCCTTATGCACTGGGAAGTTTTAATGTTAGCTATATCGCATTCCAGACCCTCTTTAAGAAATTTGATCCGAATGTAGTATCAGAAACCTTTCAGAAGTTTGAGAGCAACCGTGCCATACTTTCAAAGCGGCTTGCGGGACTAAATCCTTACCAGGGCGGTGTGATTGACCCTAACGATCCTAATTTCTATAAAGGATATGGCCGCTATGCACAGGATGTGGTAATACCCGCCTTTATTGCAGCCTACACGAATAAGGATCCTAATAGCGTAAGCCTGATAAAAAATAGCAACCCAAATCTTCGTTCTAATCCTTTCTCGGGAATTAAAGCAAAACCAAACTGGACAGTTACCTATACAGGCCTTTCAAGAATACCGGGACTGGATAAGATATTTACCAATGTATCTATCCGGCATGGATACCACAGCACTTTTAGCATGAACAGCTTTAATACAGCACTGTTGTTCCTTGATCCGTTCAGGGTGGGTTATCCTTCTTTCACCGATACATTAACCGGTAATTTTATTCCTTACTTCCTGGTGCCGAATATTACTATCCAGGAAGCATTTGATCCGCTGATTGAAATTGACATGACTTTCACTAACCAGTTACAGACTCGTTTTGAGTTCAGGAAGAGCCGCACACTGAGCCTGAGTCTTATCGATTACCAGCTGGCAGAGCAACGCAGTACTGAGGTTACATTTGGATTTAACTGGAGAAGAAAAGGTCTTCCGCTGATCAAGAAGCTGCCTTTCATGAAGGGTGAGATGGATAATGATGTGACTATCCGGGTTGACTTCAGTTTGAGAGATGATGCCACTGCCAACAGCAAGCTTGACCAGCGAACTGCATTTGGTACTGCCGGTCAGAAAGTAATACGTATTGCACCTTCTATAGATTATGTGGTCAACAACAGGGTAAGCATGAAACTGTTCTTTGAACAGAACAGGAATATTCCCAAGATCAGTAATGCCTTCCCGATTACAAATACAAGGGCAGGTTTACAGGTGAGGGTTTCATTGACACAGTAAGAAATAACTTAATAGGCAATATTGAAAGCGGATGTTGTGATCTTCAGAACATCCGTTTTTATTTAGTGGTATCTCTGGATATAAAATAGATACAGAAGTGCAGTGGATAATCCCACTGACATTTTATTTGATCGTTGCCAATTGAAGTAGCTTTTTCCAGGATAATTTATCTGAACC
>DEHX01000068.1 GCA_002352145.1 Chitinophagaceae bacterium UBA2789 | reverse complement strand
TTACAACCGTAAGGATATTACCACGACCCGTAAGTGGTTTTCCGTACACCAGCACGGTACGCACTATAGACCAGTTAAAAACATATTGCTGAACCAGGGCTTCTGCCCTAAGCTTTGTCAGTCCGTAGTAATTGACAGGATTACCCTTGTCCTCCTCTGTATACATCCCCTCCTTACCATCAAAAATGAAATCAGTTGATATGAAGATGAAAAAACATTGTACGGCAGCCGCCGCTTCCAAAAGGTGCCGGGTTCCATCAATGTTAACTTTATCTGCATAGTCTTTGTGTTGTTCACATTCATCAGGCTTGCTGAGGGCGCCGCTATGTACGATGACGTCAGGTCTTGAATTTCCTATTATGCTCTGAACGGCTTCCGGATCAGTAAAATCTAATGATTGGAATTGAAACAATCGATTATCTGAATAAGGTAAGCGGCACTCACCTTTGCCCGTTGCTATCACAGCAATTCCCTTAGTTAATAACTGCCCGGTAAGATAGTGGCCTAAGAAACCATTGGCACCTGTGATCAGCACTTTCATGATCCAAAAGTAATGGGAAAACAAAAAGTCCTGTCTTTATTTGACAGGACTTCTTATAAATTAGGTTGAACCGATTAAGGTTTGTTCAGCGCTTCAACCAGTGTTACAATTTCTGATTCGCTCTTCAACTTCAGGTTATTGCTGGCAGCGATCTCTTCAATTTTACTGGCCAGTGCCGGCAAAGCTTCTGCAATATCTTTTTTAGATGCTTTGATCCTTTTGATATCTTTTCCCGGAATATAGAGATAAAGCTGCTCTGATTTTACCAGCTCCCTGCGGCTGTAATCACCCAGTGTGTTGGCATCTTCCACTTTCTGTGAAATATATTTAAGCAAATGTGCATTGGGCCCGGCAGACAGAACCTGGTAAACGGCCCTGTCGGAATGCTTGTCGATTTCCGGGTAACCCATGGCAAATTCATAATGCTTCAGGGTACCGTCATCAGCCTTTTCATCCCAGGTTACCGATTTGAAATTATCCAGCTTCAATTCCTGCCCGTCATCCATCTTTACCATCATAAAATTGTTATAGATGTTGAACTTAACGGGAATGTCGGCAACATACTTGTTATCCTTCAGGTGAATCGTTGCGTTTTTATATTCCGTAGTCATGAAGGGAGAACCGGATACTTCCTGCAATGCAGGTATACGCATTGGAGAAACTTTCAGGTCATCAATTGTTGCCTCTGTTTCGGGAGATGCTTGTCCAAAGAGTGAGGATACAGCCATCAATGCAAATCCAAATAATAATCCTTTGCTCATGTAATTAAAAAATTTAGGTGTGCAAATATATTGCACACCTAAATAAAAATTTCAACCACTTATCCTTTTAACAAAGCAAACAACCGTTTGCTTTAGTATCTTATTACATCTTTATTTTATATCTGGTCAAAATCCTTTTTTCTGAACCGGGGCCGATGGTTCCCTGAAAGGCATTCCCAGGTTATACATTACAAAACTCCAGATATCGGTGGCCTCATCTATTTGCTTACTGGTAGGCTTTCCTGCACCATGACCTGCATTTACATCTACTCTTATCAATACAGGATTAGCACCTGAATGGTATTCCTGTAAACGGGCAGCAAACTTAAATGAGTGGGCCGGCACTACCCTGTCATCATGGTCGGCTGTGGTAACTAACGTAGCCGGGTAGCTGACGCCTTGTTTCAGGTTGTGATACGGTGAATATTTGTACAGGTATGGAAACTGCTTTGCAGAATCTGCATTACCATACTCCACGGCCCATCCCCAGCCTACGGTAAACTTGTGATAACGGAGCATATCCAATACACCCACCGCAGGCAAGGCTACTTTAAACAAATCTGGACGCTGTGTCATGACAGCGCCAACAAGGAGGCCTCCATTGCTGCCGCCGCGGATAGCAATCTTTTGACTGTTGGTGTATTTCTCTTTGATCAGGTGTTCGGCTGCGCCTATAAAATCATCAAAAACATTTTGTTTGTTTTCCAGCATACCTGCTTTATGCCATTTCTCACCATATTCACTGCCGCCACGAAGCGTAACAGATACATAAATACCACCCTGCTCAATAAAGAAAGCATTGCTGGTACTGAAACCCGGTGTGACAGGAATATTGAAGCCTCCGTAGCCATAGAGCAGTACCGGGTTTTGCCCGTTCTTTACCAGGCCTTTTTTATAGGTCAGGAACATGGGTACTTTTGTGCCATCCTTACTGGTAAAGAAAACCTGCTCGGTTACAAAATCATCTGTTTTAAGCTTAACTTCTGTTTTGCGGAATAAAGTCGATTCACCCGTAGCAATATTGTAACGATAAATAGAGGGAGGTGTGCTGAAGGAAGAGAAGGTATAGAAAAACTCCTTGTCTTCTCTTTCTCCGCCAAAACCACCAGCTGAGCCAATTCCCGGTAATTTGATCTCCCGTACCAGGTCACCATTGTAAGTATACTGGTACACTTTGGTGGAAGCATCTTTCAGGTAGCTCGCAAACATGTACCCACCGGCGGTACCTACACCCTGCAGCGCTTCTTCTTTTTCCGGAATAATTGTTTTCCAGTTTTCTTTGCCCGGGTTTTTAGGATCGATCAATACGACTTTATAATTGGGGGCTCCATCATTGGTTCTTACCAGCAGCCTGTTGCTGTAATTATCGATCACATCAGGTTCAGTAGTGAACCCTTTGATCAACAGGTTGAATTTATCCTGTGTGGGGTCCTGCAAATCCCAGTACCAAATTTCTGCACCACTGGTACCTTCTGAAACCTGGAGGATTAGAAATCGTTTATCCTCTGTAAGCCCGGCGCTATGATACCGGAGCGGATGTTCTTTGTCCTGGTAGATCAGTTCATCCTGTGACTGATCAGTGCCCAGCTTGTGATAAAATACTTTATGATTCTGATTCTGCTTGCTGAGCTTTGTTTTTTCATCAGGCTGATCATACCCGCTGTAATAGAAGCCATCATCACCTTTCCAGCTAAAACCGCTGAATTTGATCCAGCGTATCTTGTCTGTCAATATTTTTTTGGTAGCAGTTTCCATAATGTATCCCTCCTGCCAGTCACTGCCGGCTACGGCTACACTATAGGCAAAATATTTTCCGGATTTACTGAAGCTGGTTGAACCCAACGCAGCAATACCTTCTTTGTTCAGTGTATTGGGGTTCAGAAATTCTTCCGGCTTTCCATCCAGTCCTTTCTGGCGATAAAGCACTGCCTGGTTTTGCAAACCATCGTTCTTATAGAAGTAATAGTACTCGTTCTTTTTGGAAGGAGAAGAATACCTTGGATAGTTCCACAGTTCTTCCAGCCTTTTTTTGATCTTGTCCCGCTGAGGCAGGGTGGCAAGGTAATCAAAGGTCACTTTGTTTTGGGCTTGTACCCATGCTTTAGTCTCTTCACTGTTATCATCTTCGAGCCAGCGGTAAGGATCGGCCACTTTGGTGCCATGATAATCTTCAACTGTTTCTCCTTTTTTAGTAGTAGGATACTGCAACTGGCCTGCTGCCAGTAAGGGTGCTATAAACATCAGGAATGCAAAATGTTTCTTCATACAAATGATTTTACTGCTTCTAAGTTAAGGCAAAGCCATTGTAAGCAGCAAAAGCTGTTCATTAATTAGCCTTTGACTTGACAGGAGGCCGTAAACGGGGATAAATGCCTTGTCAGGATACCTGGTTCAGCAATAAGGGCAAACCGGATTTCCATTCGCCGTCAACATATAATTCGAAGGAATAGCGGCCGGCTTTTTCAAACTGCAGCTGGTTGAAGTTGATCACAACGTTTACAGATGCAAATTGCCCGTTGGGCGGATTACCGATATTGATATTGCCTTCAATTGGCTGAATGATCTCCTTTCCATCGGTGTTGATAAGTCTTAACTTAAAATCATGCGGGCCGGCTTCTTTGGCTGCAAAGCGAAGGCGGCAGGCCAGCGAACAGGCAGGATGCTGCGCCGGGAATTGTTTGGAATTAATACTGTCAAAAGTGCCCACAATGGTAAGCTTGGAGTTATTATCCTGGGCAAAATCCGCCAGGGTGAAGATTTCAATTTCCATAATCAGTTTTTAAGATTGAGTAAAGCTATGCTTTGTTTGATTGACTTAATCCATACCGAATAACCGTGCCGGGGCTAAAAAAGGCGCTGCCGGTGACAAAACAGGTAACTTTTGGTCTTCAATCCTGACAGGGCGGGATAAATCCTGTCATCGAAGCATAAACAAAGCTGCCTGTACTGAATTTTTTACCAGCATTTCCTTACCGGGAAAAAGAAATACTATTCCCGAACCATGGTTATTTTTCTTTGTTTTTCCAGATCGGAAGCATTTGCAAATGATAACTTCTTTATTATTTTAATTCTATGAAACTTCAAACCCGTTTTTCAGCTTTATCCACTCTGTTATTAGTGCTTATACTAGGTTATTCCGTTTCCGGGCAGTTGCAATACAATGGCGGAATTGTCACCCTCAATGGAGATACGATTAACTGTACTATTGTATTAAAAACAAGAGATGTGGGGATAAAACCCCGGGTAAGAGCTGCCTACAGGCATGATTATGTGGTGGCAGAATTCAATAATGATTCTATCAGGATTATTTATCCCGGCAGTGTCAGGGCATATTTTGTCCGGTGGGATGAAACAAAACCTGAACAAGTGAGCTGGTATGTATCAGATTCCATTGACGTCGCATATGCTATGCTTATTAAACCTGAAAAAACAAAATCAAGCAAGCCTGTATTTCTTCATCGTTTAGTTATCGGGGGCTATTATCATTTATGGTATTTTGAACAGCCCGACCCCGGCTCCAAAAATGACCAGTTTTTTATATTGGAAGAAAGCAACACCGGAAAACGAAAGTATTTTACTTCGACCCGCTGGCTGAAGAAACAACTATCTGATTGGCCCGGTATCAATACAAAGAACACCGCTTATAATAACTGGTTTACCGGAAAACAAGTTATCGTAAAAGACTACAACCGGTATAAGGCAGGGCAATAAACGCATTGGGAATACCGTCAAAGGCGATAGCATAATTACAAACTGCAAAAAATTACCTGGATGACTTCAAAAATGTCACGGTCATTTTCTTTAACAAAAACTCACAATAATGGTAACAGCCATGCAGACCTTTGTTGGTACCCGGCGGATAACCTATACCGAGATGTACATCAAAGTTTGACCCGGGAGTTACAAATCCTTCAAAACTTATAGTACCGTTTTTTCTTGCCCCGATTTCCTGCACATCTGTTGTTACGGAAACAGGCGGTAACATTATTCCTGCAGTTTTCCACCCGTCAGTAGGTGTCGTTATAAGAGTACCAGACGGGTAAACAAAGTCTGGTTTTATTAAGGAGCTGTTAGGTAAATCATTAACCTGTGTACTGACAAATCTATTACCTGTTCTTAACATTAACTCCATTGCTGTATTGGCTCCATAAGTATCCCACCCGGTATACATGAACGAATATTCAAGCACAATCTTTGCCTTAATGATTTCGGGATTTTTGGGAACGGTGATGTTATTCGGATAACCTATAGCAAAAACACCCTGGTAACAATCTTCTGCTCCATCACATCGCCTGGAGGTGAAACTGATTTTGCTGGTAGCAGACTCATGTGAATAATTGACAGGTCTTGGCATTTCCCGGTTAGGATAATTATTGAAAACCCATAAAGCAAAAAAAGACGGAGGCACTTTTTCAATTTTCGTTACCACCAGGCCTGCTGTTGCCAACGCTTCTCTTACCAGGTCACGGTCAAGTATCAGCTTACCTGCTGTTTTTACACGGTTGTAATAAGCGGTAAGCGGTTGCTGCACGGATAGTTTCTTTACAGGGTTAATACCCGCCTTAGTATACGACTCTGTTAAAAGCGGTTTATTCGATGAAAAAAGATTTTTCACTTTTGAAAAATTCGTTGTCGAATCCTTCGCGGCATCAATAAGATCTGAAATTTTTTGGCGTAATTGCAGATACCCGGTATTAGTTTTTGCAGCTGTCTTAAACTGATCAAATTCCTTTTTCCAGTTGTCCTGTGCTGAAATGGATAGTGACAGACCAAAAATAAAAGCTAAAAATATAATCCGCTACATGTGATTTACTTTTTATAAATATACTTCTAACGCCGATGAAATGAAAAGAAAAATATTGATTATCTATATTTTGAACCGGCTGAACCTGCCCAACCATGGAAAATTTATTGCACAAATGAGAGAGCAATGTGAGAAGGGAGATAAACTGGTATTTTGCTATAAGTATTAAATTAGTGTAAGCTTTACACCGAATCCTTTTCAAGTGACTCAGCTGGGAAGAAATGTTTCTCCAGGCTTAGTTCTTCAATATATTGCCCTGCCTGTCTACATTTATGTATTTGTTCCCTGTTTTCACCCGGATATCATTTGCATCGTTCTTTATCCAAACAATATCATCGTACAAAAAACCGACAATGACGTTGTTCTCTTTGTTAATTACGCCCCACTTGCCATTTTGCTTTACCCCGACATAGTTTTCTTGAAAATATTTAGCATCTTCATATTGCAAGGCGATCACCTCTTTGCCTTTTGTATCAATAAAACCCCATTTGCCATTTAATTTTACAGCGGCAAGGCCTTCAGAAAAATTTATAGCATCATCATACTTCATCGGTATCACCATTTTGGTGGTTTTATCAATGAATCCTTTTTTTCCGTTCAATACTAGTTTACAAAGCCCCTCCCTGAAGCCTCCTACTTCGTCATATTTGACCGGTACGGCCACTTTACCAGTAGAATCGAGCAAGCCGTAACGCTGTTTCTTTCCATCCCATGTTTCAAGGGGTGCATAACCTTCTTCAAACCTGACTGCTGTCAAAAAACCACTATAAACAAATGGTGTCAGCGCTTTGCCTGCAGCATTGAATATGGCATACTTTCCTGAAGGGCTGGCATCCATATTAGAAAACTTATGCCCGATATTCAGGGCAAACAAATTGTAGCCCAGGCATTGCGCATTATCGTATTTAATGGGAATGATCACCTTCCCTTTTGTATCGATAATACCCCATTTTCCGCCTTTATTAAATTCGTAATCTGCGCCGATATTGACCGTAGTGTAATTACCTTCTGAAAATTCGTGGGCAATAGCATACACCGGTTTGATGATTATTTTGCCATTTTCATCTTTGTATCCGTATTTGTTTGTTTTTTCATCCTGGAAGGGTTCAGGTTTCTGAGCTATGGTAAAAAGCGAACAACTTGAAGCAATTACGAGGAGGGCAACTCTTTTCATGAGTGTTATTTTTAGTAAGGTAGTAATATTTTAAATAATGGAAACGCAAAGCGGATAACCGTTTTACATGGGCGGAGATCAATTTTACAAAAGCGGATATTGATTTTACACTGGCGGAGGCCGCTCTTACACCGACGGATATGAATTTTATATGCCCGGACACCGGTTTTACATTGGCGGAGACCATTTTTACCTCAACGAATATGAAGCTGACAAGAACAGATTCCGGTTTTACTTAAGCGGAGATCAGTTTTGCAGGTTCCGATATTGATTTTACATGTGAAGATGCGAGGGTTAGCCGTATATAAGACGGGGAAATAAATTCATTGGGTATATCGCCTAAGCCGATAACATCATTATGAGATTCCTTTAGTCTCGCATAACTGCGATAATTACAGTGTTGATAAGTGCATAAATTCTCCCTTCCCTTTCTCCTCCATTTTATACATTCATTTTCCGAAAAATGAAATTAGGACCCAAATATGTATATGAATGCCCGCAGTGTGCATCCTTGTTTCAGCGGGGAAGTGTAATCAGTGGTAATTCATTTGGCGCTGATATATACTCAGACGGCAGTATGGAGAAAGCATGTTTAGGAAATTATCCTTCCTTTACCAGCTGCCGGCAATGCGGGCATTTATTCTGGGTGGATGAGGCCAAAGTTGTGGGAGCAATGAGTTTTGATGATGTACCCTTTCATGTAGAGGGTGAAGACCCGGAGTCCTTGAAAGGTTATATTAGACGCAAAAGAGAAAAATATGCTGCCGAATGGTATGATTCTCCCCGTGCAGAGTACCTGACACTGGATAATTACTACTTCGCAATCAATAATAAATTATACCGAACCGATAAAGAAGAAAAATACCTCCGTAAACTGGCCTGGTGGCTGGAAAACTTTCAGGAAAAAAGCGGCGTAGCGGCTAAGCGAAGCTCTGTTGAGATACAACGAAGAGTAAGAAATATGCGACGGCTAGCGCAGCTATTGGATGAAAGCGACCCTTATTTTATGCAGGGGCTGATGAAGGCCGATATTTACCGGCAACTGGGTGAGTTTGACAACTGCCTGCTGATACTGAACCGGCTGAACCTGCCTGACCACGGAAAATTTATTGCACAAATGAAAGAGCAATGTGAGAAGGGAAATAAATGGGTGTTTTGTTATAAGTATTAAATTAGTAGAATTATACCAATGCCACAAGAATACATAAAAGTAAAAGGGGTTGCTTATTCTCGTTCAATTCCTAAAAATGAGAGACTGACCAAAAAGCAAATACAGCAAGGGCTTGAAAGTATAATTGGAAAGAAGAAAAAAGTAGCCCGCATATTCAAGCCATTTCTCAAAAAACTTGTGCCGATGACTTTGGAAGAAGATCTCGAATGGATGGAAAAATTTACTGCCTGGCTTGAGAATCCTTATGACGACTCAGGTAAGAGAAAGGAAAGGCCTAAAATGCCAAAAGGAAAATGTGCAAGAATATTATGAGCCTAATTGCTGCCTCCTGATACTGAACCTGCCCGACCATGGACAATTTAATGCACAAATGAAAGAACAATGTGAAAAGGGAAATAAACTAGTGTTTTGTTATAAGTATTAAATTAGAGGAGTATAATACTGAGTCGCTTTCAGGAGACTCAGTTAGAAAGTAGAAGTATTAAATTTTAAAAAAAAACAGATGTGGGGTATAATCTTCATAGGAATGTCCATCTTCATCATTATTGGCTTTATCAATAAGCGTAAGCGCAACTAGATTAAATTATAAAAATAAAATACCTAAAAAAAGTATTACAATTTACCTCCTGGATTCTCTAGCCATTAACATACTTTCCTGCCCATGTCTAGCTATGTGCTGGCTAAGTGCGGTAAAAACCGACATTGGGCCTTTGTGTGGTATGCTCCATTGCTGCCCAATGTGCCATACCCACACACACACACATGGCTATACATGGAGACATGGGCGGTAACGGTACGAGTGGGGCGGAGACTCTAGAAGGTAAAAAAAATCTCGATTGGGAAAGAGTGGCGTGTATAACGGTGATCCCTAAGAGGTAAAAATTTCAAACTCAGAAAATTATTCGGCATTTTTTATTTATTTTGCAACACTCAGAAAACTGGGAAAAGCGGCAATCGCTGAAAATAATGATGTTTTGATTTAAATATTTTATAACCGTAAAATATATACTATGGACTTTATTCGAGTAACACTATTTGAAAAATTGGAGTCTGGAAAAAAACCTTCTGAGTTAAATAGTATGCCAGATTACTTATTACCGTTAAGTGGAATAAAATCATTAACACCAAAACCAACCACAGAAGATACATATATTATCAATTTTTGTGAAAGTTATCTACCAACAAATATAGGTTTTACAGTAGGATATGCTGAAGCAAGATTGCCTTCAGATTTCATTAATGAAATTAACAAATAAGCATTTTGCATTTTCGTTGATATTCTATTGTATGTCTTAAACTGTGATCTTTTGAAAAGTTACATTTAAAATGGTGAAAACTTGAATAAGATTAGGAAAGAGCTTTTTAAAAATCGAACCTAACTTAAAAAATATGCAATTAAATTCTTATTTCTTTTTTCGAAAGGAGATATTTTTCTTCATGAAAAGAATATCAATCTTTTTATTTCTTTTATCTATCAAAACTAATTCAAATTGCCAACTTAAGATAAGTGACTTTTCAAGTTTTAACATTGGTAAAGATTTGATAAAAAATAAAATTTCAATAAATAAGTTCTTCAGTGCCAAACCAATTTTCAGTGAAATGAACGATCATCCGGGTTCTTTTGATGTTTGTTTATATAACCAACAATTTAACTATTGTAAAAATGCAGATTACACATTTTTATATGTGTTTGACACTTTGACCAATATATTTGTTGATTTACAATATGAATATAAAATTGAAAAAGATGGAATTTACCCAATAGATAAAATAAATGGGACTACCCTTTATATTCAATGTATAGAGAAATTATTTAACGATATTGAAAATTCAGGAGAAAGAATTTTTCTGCTCAAAGAATATAGCACTCTAAAATTAAGAGAAATAAAAAAGGCTTTAGATAATCCAGACTCACTTTATCTTGTTAATAAAAAAAATAGATACTCTTACGTTAAAACAAATTTTTATAATTATTCAGGTACAGACAGGCTTATAATTATTGCCACCGATATTCATTTTCAGAATGAAACATTACTAACAATGTATTTATCCGTTGAATATACAAATGTAAAATATCAAGATTATCGGTTTACATATCATACAGGGTTTAAGACTTTAATAAATGAATCAAAATCGATAACATTAAACTATAATAATGGTGTTTATTCATTGCCTGTAACGATCAATAATATTTTAACGCTTGACTTTGTACTGGATTTAGGCGCATCAGACGTGACAATCGGACAAGATGTTTTTTTAACATTAGTCAGGTCTGGTACAATTAATGAGAAAGATTATTTGGGCGAAACGACTTATCAGTTAGCCGATGGCACAATTAAATCAAGCAAAAATTATAATTTACGTTCACTAAAAATCGGTGAGGTTGAGTTGTCAGATATTAAAGTCGCTGTATCTACTAGTAATCACACCCCTTTATTACTTGGACAAAGCGCTTTGAAAAAAATACAAAAATTTAAAATTGATAACAAAAATCATAAATTATTAATTGAATAAAAAATTTCTAACTTAATCTTTTAACTTCAATCTTACCAAAATTTAAATTAAGCCATTGATTAAATTCTTTTAAAAAAGTTTCATCTAATTTATCATAAATGTAACTTGGGATTGAAACAGAATTAATTATATCACTATCATCATCATTATACACAATTTCGCTGCCATCCCAATCCTGTAAAAGTTTTAAGGGTAAATTATTAAATAGATATTTTGCTATTTCACCATTAAGTCTCTCGTTATACCCCATATACAATTAAATTAATAAAAGCCCCCGCATTTCTACAGGGGCTTTATCATTATCATCATTTAATCACCCTTCGACAAGCTCAGGGTGACATTACGCTTTATTTCACTTCTTCATACGGAACGTCTGTAACGTTGTCCGCACTTCCCGCTGTTGCACCGGCACCCTCATGTGGTTGTTGTGTGGCACCTGCTGAAGCATCGGCACCGGGCTGGCCCTGTGTGGCTTTATACATATCCTCGCTGGCGGCTGTCCATGCTGCATTGAGGGCAGCGAGATGTGTATCAATACCGGCAATATCCTGTGCCTTGTGGGCTTCTTTAAGTTTTTCGGCAGCCTGCTCAATAGCGGCTTTTTTATCAGCCGGTATTTTCTCGCCGTATTCCTTCAGTTGTTTTTCTGTCTGGAATACGAGGCTGTCGGCCTGGTTCAGCTTGTCCACTTTTTCCCTTTCAGCCTTATCTGTTGCTTCATTGGCTTTTGCTTCGGCCTTCATTCTTTCCACTTCATCCTTGCTGAGGCCAGAGCCGGCTTCGATATGTATCTTCTGTTCTTTACCGGTGCCTTTATCTTTTGCGGTAACATGTAAGATACCGTTGGCATCAATATCAAAGATCACTTCGATTTGCGGTACACCTCTTGGTGCCGGTGGTATGCCATCGAGGTTGAAGATACCGAGGCTCTTGTTGTCTTTGGCCATGCTTCTCTCCCCTTGCAGCACATGTATCTGTACACCGGGCTGGTTGTCGCTGGCGGTAGAGAACACTTCTGATTTCTTGGTAGGGATCGTGGTATTGCTGGGGATCAGCGTTGTCATCACACCACCCATGGTTTCGATACCGAGAGAGAGCGGGGTAACGTCGAGCAGCAACACATCTTTTACTTCACCNNCCTACTAATATCACTTCATCAATTTGTGAAGTAGATAAACCGGCATCCTTCAGGGCTGCCTCGCAGGGCTTCAGGCAGCGGGCAAATAAATTATCGGCCAGTGCTTCAAATTTAGCACGGCTCAGTTTCTTAACGAGGTGCTTGGGCACTCCGTCAACTGCTGTGATGTAAGGCAGGTTAATTTCTGTTTCAGAAGAAGAAGACAGTTCCACTTTGGCTTTTTCTGCGGCTTCTTTCAAACGCTGCAGGGCCATAGGGTCTTTGCGCAGGTCGATGGCTTCATCGGCTTTGAATTCATTGGCCAGCCAGTCCATGATCACTTTGTCGAAGTCATCACCACCTAGGTGGGTATCACCATTGGTTGATTTTACTTCAAACACACCATCACCCAGTTCCAGTACAGAAATATCGAACGTACCACCACCGAGGTCAAATACGGCGATCTTCTGGTCATGTTT
>DEHX01000178.1:3828-6313 GCA_002352145.1 Chitinophagaceae bacterium UBA2789 | reverse complement strand
ACACCTAAAAGCAACAGGTGATTATTATAAGTATAATTATTAAATGGTGTATTAAGGTAATGATAGGCCCCTTTTACCTGCCAGTGCCTGTCGAGGTTCAGCATAAGCCGATTATAATATTCAAACTGGTTGATATTTATCTTTTCATTGTGCGATACTGCGGTCAATGAAGGTTCATTAATCAGTTGCTGGTAGGTAGCCACAGATTGCTGCATATGAAAGCCATGACTGAGGCGATTAGCCAAACCAATTCTTGCATAAAATGGATTTTTTCGCAGCCGGGTTGAAGTCCGTTTAATGCTGAATTCAGTTTCAACTCCGGTAACCGCCGAAGGTTTCAGTTTCTTTTCATCAATAGCATCCTTTGCAATGAACTTAGCTTCCGCCATTGCCAATTCGGGCTGCCCCAAATTGACCCTGCTCCAATAAATAAAATAATGCGCTGTGTTATTGCATTTATCCTCCCGCAATACGGCCTTATAATGCTTTATCGCCTCGCTGTAGTTTTCAACCATAAAAGCTGCGTACCCGGTACGGAGCCGTAGCAGCAGAAAATCTTGTTTATTGGCAATCGCCAATTTTCCATATGCAAGAAGGCCTCTCCAGTCGGCTTTTTGGTACAGGGCATAAGACTGGCTGTCAACTGCTGCAAAAGAAAAATCATGTTGTGCATTTACATTCAGTATGGCCATCAAAAAGACCAGGCTGATTGTTATTATTAACTTTCGCATTTCACTTCCATTTGTTTGTTATTAAATACTGCCCGGAACATTTTTATTTTTCCCCTTCTGATATCAATCCGGGTATTCATTTTCTCTTGTATTGCTCTGCCAAGCTGTTGCTGCATCCTGCTTTCCAATATTATTGTGCCTCCACCCAGCACATCATCATCCTGCTTAACATTGCAGGTGTAGATTGTTCTCATAAAAAGGTAAAAAGGTGAAATAAGGTCCTGTATCCATCGAAGCGGATGTCTTCCTTCTGTGTTCCGTGGAAACGTATCGTTAATTGTAATTCTTTTATCCGTACTCATCAGCACATTAAAAGCCGCCTGGTAAAAGAGGAACAATAATGAACGGCGTCGGCCAAAAAAATGGGTGAAATAAAACATCGTTCCGTTGTTAATGAAGTAAGCATAATCGTTGTGTCGGCGGCAGTAGAAATATGTTTCGTTATAAGCACTCACCATCACTTCCCACTCTTCGTCTTTATATCCTTCAGAAAATACTTTCATTATCATACCCGGCTGAAAAGAAAATGCTTGCTGCAGCTGTTCGTTTACAACAACATTTCCTGCAATAGTCCCTTGTTCCGGCACCGCAAAACTTTTCAGTACTGCAATGCCTTCTTTTAACTCAATAAAGTAAGCCAGTGGATACTCCATCGTCTTCGAATCAAAATAGGGAGTAGCCTGTACCTGAAAATGAAGATGAGGCTCTGGTGAACGGCCGGAATTTCCACATGCTGCAACGATCTTTCCTTTTTTTACAAATGATCCTTTAGCAACTTTGAAAGAATCTTTTTTTAAATGAGAAAGTTTGCTGTAGAGGCCTTCTGCATGTTTAATTACAATGGTGTTGCCCCAGTTCTGCTGCACATTGTTTCCTCCTATGGGATTATCCTCAATATGGTCTATGATTTCAGCCACTACACCATCGGCAGGGCTTAGTACCGGTTTATTGTAGCAGTAATACTCTTCCGGGGTGCTTCCACTGCCTTGATAGGTTTTGTTTTCTTTGTTGGTTATGACAAAGTCAAGTGCCTTTGCCCAATCACCTTTATGGGTAATGGTGCCGTTATATCCCTGGCTAATGGTCCAGTTGCCCATAAAAGGAAGGGAGAGATGGTAGTAATAGAAATTGTTCATCACCCTTTCCCTGCTGTTGATATACCGATACAGGTTTTCTTCCGGACTGTAATATTGTACAGGCGTCAAAACCATTTTACCGCCGGCTTTGCGTAGTTGCAGTACAAACAGGAAAAGAATTACAGTAATACAAAAGGGTAAAGAAAAAACGGGCAGTCCCCATGTGTAGGTGATCTTCCATAACGCAATGACCAATATATACGAGATGGGTACGGTAATTAATGACCAAATGAAGGAACGGGCAGAGGGAATAATATAAAATCCGCCCAGTGCTACTGATACCAGCATGAAGTTGGTGCCCAGGTTATAATAATTCACACTGCCGGCATAGCCGTCCATCAGCTGAATGAACAAAATGGCTATTGCATACCCGGATACCATTAATGTTATTGCGATCCGGGAGAAAAAAAGTAAACCAATAGTCAAGAGTATTCCTGCTGCAATATTGCTCTGGAAAAGGATGGCACTAAGTGACAACAGGAAGCCCCTTACCGCATCAGGTAACTGCAAATCTTCCAACCACTGCACGAAGCGGATCAGGTCCGGGCCGCCGGTGGCATACATTTCATTCAACCAGTAAATATTTCGCTGCGTAAGCCCGATAGCTGCAAATTCCCG
>DEHX01000178.1:0-3677 GCA_002352145.1 Chitinophagaceae bacterium UBA2789 | reverse complement strand
GCAAAAAATTTTTTATTGCTAAAGAACAACATGGCATAGCTGTTCAATATTGTTGTTGTGATATAATCAAAGAATGATATGATCGTTGCCTTTTTCACCTGAAGAAACCAGTTGCTATTTTATCATATATTGATTTGCTGAAGATGATGCGGAACCTTTTCCAACTGTTCTACATACTCCAGTTTTTCTGCTTCTCTTATAAGATGTGTTTGCCCCTGTTCGTCTATCAATATCACATTGGGCCGCATCTGGATAAATTGCATCCACTGCGTCATATTATAAGCACCCACCTTATGTATCACCACCCGGTCACCCCTGTTTAATAATGGAAGGTTTACACTCTGTCTCACTACATCTATATTCATACATAGTGGTCCGTAAAGCGCCATGTCTTCTGTATGTTGCGTAAAATCCTGGGCGGGGGTTATCTTATGATCATACCAAAAGGAAGTAAACAAGACATTTACACCGGCATCCAGTATCGTGGCACGGCGACCATCGCTCAACCGCTTATTGGCCAGTACTGTTGATAACAGATATCCGGCATCATCTACCAGTACACGGCCGCTTTCTAAAACAAGCAAGGGTAATTCAGCGGGAGGAAAACCAAGCAGCAATAATTCTTTTGTAATTGCCTCTGCAAATTCATCTACCGAAGGCACCGCATCTGTTCCTGGCAAAAATGAACCTCTTAATGTGTTGGTGGATGGGAAACCGCCGCCAAGGTCAATATATTGAATAGCGGTATTTAGTTGTGTCTTGCATTTCCAGGCAAGGTCACCTAATTTTTTTGCAGCCGTTGCATACGCATTAGCAGATAACATAAATGTTCCGATATGGCAATGCAAGCCGGTAAGATCCATTTTTCCGGAGGCCACTATTTTATTTAATGCACTCCACGCCTGGCCGTTCTCAAAATTAAAACCAAAACGATCCCACATAGGGTAAACTCCTGTGTCCATATTTACCCTTATTGCCACTCTTGGCTTTTGTTTGAGTTTATCGCTCATCTCAATTAACTGGTATAATTCATCAAAATGGTCAATATGAATAAGAGAGCCATTATTCGATGCCATTTCCAGTTCTTCATTGGTCTTTTCCGGACCATTGAAAATTATTTTATTGCCGGGCACACCATTACCTAACGCTTTTCTATACTCAAAACCACTCACCACTTCGGCCCAGCTGCCCTCCTGGTGAAATATTCTGCAAACGGCATTCAGGTAATTGGTCTTATAACTCCAGGCAAAGTGCACTTTGGGATATCGTGTAGTAAATGCCCTGACGGCGTTTTGATAATTGTTGCGCATCGTTCTTTCACTCAATACAAATAACGGAGATCCATATTGCGCCATCATACTATGTACAGATACTCCGTCA
This sequence comes from Chitinophagaceae bacterium UBA2789, assembly GCA_002352145.1. GTDB lineage: Bacteria > Bacteroidota > Bacteroidia > Chitinophagales > Chitinophagaceae > JJ008. Next base: position 2,297 of record DEHX01000178.1, on the reverse strand, counting down.
ATTTGCTTTACAGGCTCATAGTCTGTTCTGGTGCCGAATTTGTTCATCAGCCCTGCATTCATCTTTTGGATCGAAGGGCTTTCATATACCAGTTTTTCCATACTTCTTTTTTTATAATTCTCCCATTCCGCTTACCTGGTGAAACTCTTTGATATCAGTAATGTGATCCCAGGAATAGCGAACAAATATTTTTCCAACTTCATACTCTGTATAAACAGGTTGTGATTCTCCAAGGGCCATTCTTGCCAATGCTGCCGGCTGGTTTTGACCCGCTGCTGCAGTCAGGTAGATCCAGGCCGGGAAGCGGGGATTGATCTCCATAATGTACAACTCATCTTTTGACGTCCGCATGATCTCCAGTTCACAACCGCCTTTCCAGTTGGTGGCTTTTACAAAATCCGCTGCTACTTTTAGCAATGCATCATCAGCTAATGTGATTCCTGCCCATGCTTTGCCTTTATCTGTGATATAAAGCTTTCGCATTGGAATTACACTGACCGCATTACCCTTTCCATCTCCCAGCACAGCAATATTGATTTCTGTACCTGTAATAAACTCCTGTACAATGATGGGCAGACCCCATTTTGCAGCTATTTTATAAAAAGCTTTTTGTGCCTGTTCCATTGTATACGCAATGATGGCATCATAGAATTTCCCTTTTATCACCAGTGGAAAACCAAATGCTTCTTCACAAGCACTCAATTCAGTTGTACTGCTGATAATCTTATCTTTCGGAACCAGCAGTCCATGCTTTTTACCGAATCGAAATAAATTCACTTTGTCGCGGGCATCAAACTGCTCTTGTGTGGGCAAATAGGTTTCAATGCCCATTTCTTTTAATACCGGGGCCAGTTTGATAAAGTTGTGCAGCTCTGCATCAAAATTGGGAATGATGAGTTGCAAATTCTCTTTTTCATGAATATAAACGAGCCTTTTTAGCAATGACTCTGATCCTGCTGCCGGATAAGGAACCTGGTAGGTTTTATCTACAACATCATGCATATAGATCCCTGGTTCAAGCGTTTCATAAGACAACCCAATTATTCTTAGTGGCCGCTTAAGTCCTTCTCTTAATCCCCGTATCACCGCTATACCGGGACCGGGACTATCAATTGCATTCAGACCCGTAACAGCAATGGTTAACAGGTCATCAGGCTTTTTCATACAAAACTATTTGATCAGCTTTCAAGCAGGTTGGCCTGCTTTAGCTGGTTAATAAAATCATCCCAATCTTGTTCAAGGCGCAGCGGGTCAACCCGATATTTTTCAAGCAGCTGCTCTTTTACCAATGAAAGAGCTGTTCCTTGCTTCAACAATTGAAGAATGTCTGTGGCTACCTGGTTAGCAGCATAAGAATCGCCGGTTGAAGGATTGAAGATGAACCCTGACTCACTGGTGGCAATATTTTTTTTGAGATACATAACTTAGTTTTAAAAAGAATTACTCATGCGATAGTTTTCAGCTTTACCCAGATATAATCATCCATCAGTACATTGTTTTTGAAAACGGCTTTGCGCCTGACACCCTCTAGGTAATAACCATTTTTTTCCAGTACCCGCATTGACGTTTTATTCGTTTCAAACACTTCTGCATATAAACGAACAAGATCGAAATAATAGAAAGCATACTCTGTCATTTGCCGTACAGCTTCCGTGGCGATACCCTTACCCCAGTATTGTTCTCCCAGCCAATAACCAATTTCAGCTGATTTGATGTACACATCACCATTCAGGATAAGGCCGATACCGCCAGCCAGTTTTCCATCCGCTTCAATAGCCATATTAATAGCCGGCAAAGCATCCACCACTTTTTCCAGCCAGGCTTTGCCATGTTCTTCTGTGTAGGGATGCGGAAAGTAGTTCCGAAGGTTATTCCACACATTTATATTGTTTGCCTGGGATACCAGCTCCTGCAAGTCTTCATTTTTCCATTGTCGTATTACTGTTTCCATAAAAGAAGAATTGAACTGTTCCTCACCCGGTTTTTCTTCATTTGCCGGCTATTAACTGTTACTGTCAGAAAACTTCAGCGACCAGCTTATGATCTTCTTCCACCGCCTCTGCGGCATTGCCCAAATTGGCGGCCCTGCCTGTTTCCCATTCCATAGCCATTTCCAACCCTGCGGCCCTGGCCTTGTCCGTTGCGGACACATGACCTGTTTCCATTTTCATAGTTATCACACACATTGTTCTTATTAGCATCTACATAGGCGGGATTGTTTTTGTTAGTGCCGGGATTACCGTTTCCGGGCCTTGTAGTTTGAGCAGACAATAAGCCGCTCATAGCAATCATGACGA
>DEHX01000091.1 GCA_002352145.1 Chitinophagaceae bacterium UBA2789 | reverse complement strand
GACGGAGTCATCAACCTGATTTTTGTGGATGGCCCTACTATTGGCAGGGTTTGCTTTAATCACAGAGATTTTGCCGGAGTTCACTTTACTGGGTCTACCGGTGTGTTTAATAATATGTGGGAGACTATTGGAAAGAATATGGCTAATTACAAATCTTATCCCCGTATTGTAGGAGAAACCGGTGGAAAGGATTTTGTGCTGGCACACAAAAGTGCTGATCCCGATGTAGTAGTTACTGCCTTATTGCGTGGTGCTTTTGAATACCAGGGACAGAAATGTTCAGCTGCCTCAAGGGCTTACATTCCATCCAATATGGCTGAAGAAGTAAAAAAGAAACTGGTTGCAGGGGTGAAGAGTTTTAAAATGGGAAGCCCGGAAGATTTTACCAACTTCATCAATGCAGTTATTGATGAAAAAAGTTTCAACAGCATCAAGCGGTATATAGATAATGCAAAAAAAGATCCTAAAGCAGAAATTTGGGCAGGTGGTAAATGTGACAGTAAAGAAGGTTGGTTTATTCAGCCTACAGTGATCCAGGCAAAGGATCCAAAATATGTTACGATGTGCGAGGAAATATTCGGGCCTGTACTAACTGTTTATGTATATCCTGCCAACAGTTTTGAAAAAGTATTGGAACTCGTAGATACAACATCACCCTATGCTCTTACAGGGGCTATTATTGCACAGGACAGGTCTGCAGTAGACCTCGCAACAAAAAAACTAAGAAATGCAGCGGGTAATTTTTACATCAATGATAAACCAACTGGTGCAGTGGTAGGACAGCAACCTTTTGGCGGTGCAAGAGGAAGCGGCACCAATGATAAAGCAGGTAGTATCCTGAATCTTTATCGCTGGTTGAGTGCAAGAACGATAAAAGAAACGTATAATCCGCCAGTAGATTACCGTTATCCCTTTTTGTCTGAAGTGTAAATATTTTTATAAAATATCCTGAAAATCATTTTTTTGGCGATTTTACACACATATCTTTGCGCCACTAAAAAAACCTTATAAACTTTTAAATCAATGGTTATGAAAAAAATCGTTTTAGTGTCCGTGTTAGCCCTTTCTACAATGTTTGTAAACGCCCAGGTTACTTTTGGCGTAAAAGGCGGTGTTAACTTTGCTACTTTAGGTGGTGATGATGCTGATGAACTGGAAGGCAAAAAGTCTAATACCGGCTTTTATCTCGGAGGTACTGTAAATGTTCCAATCAGCAGCAATTTTGCTTTTCAACCTGAATTAATTTATTCTGCAAACCAGGGTATGGAATTCAGAGAATCACCTCTGGAATTGAATTACAACCTTGGTTATTTGAACATTCCATTGATGTTGCAATACCGTAACAGTGGTTTTATTGCAGAAGCAGGACCTCAAATTGGTTTCCTGATGTCAGCTAAAGCAAAAATATCTGATGGTACTAACACAGATGAAGAAGATATTAAAGATGAGTTTAAAGGAACAGATTTTGGTGTAAATCTGGGTCTGGGTTACCAGTTTAGCAACGGCTTTGGTTTAAATGCCCGTTATACATTTGGTATGTCTAACATTATTGACGAAACTGACGTTGACGTTAAAAACAGGGTATTCTCTGTAGGCGTTTTCTTCAATTTTGGTGGTAAAAAATCTAAAGACTAATTCACTGGAAATAGTTTATCAAAAAGGCCGGTTTTCCGGCCTTTTTGTTTTATTGTTGAAAGTGATTGATAAAAGGTATTTTGGTTTTTTGTGCTCCTCAATTCTGCTGATGATTTGATAACTTCACCGCAAATTTCAACCATGCAGGTTTTGCTTTCTTCCCAGCAATTATCAGATACCATTCATAAACTGGCTGGCCAATTAGCCGGGCATCATAAATCAACAGAGGATGTTGTGTTTGTAGGTATACAACAAGGAGGAGTGATGGTGGCAGATGAGATGATGAAGCATTTGGAACAGCTTTATCCCGGCAAAACGCTGCAATACGGGCAACTGGATATTACTTTTTACAGGGATGATATTAGAAAAGAAATACTGGCTCCTGATGTCATGAATCTTCCTTTTTCCATTGAAAACAAAACGGTGATACTGATAGATGATGTGTTGTTCACAGGCCGTACCATCAAAGCTGCTTTGGACGCATTATTGGATTATGGCCGTCCGGCCAAAGTTGAGTTGTGTGTACTGGTAGATAGAAAGGAACATCGCCAGTTCCCCATACAGGCTGATTACACCGGAGCTATTCTCCATACCAGTAAAGCAGATAAAGTAAAACTGGTAAAGAATGAGACCGGCAATAAGGAAGTGGTGCTGATTGTGGCATAGGTTCTGGATACTTTTTTGAATCCAACTATTTACCCTAATTTCGCCCTTTAATGCAACTATCCACTCGTCATCTGCTGGGCATTAAAGACCTCAACAAAGAAGATATCCAGCTTATTCTTTCTACCGCAGAACAATTCAAAGAAGTATTACAAAGACCTGTCAAAAAAGTTCCTTCCCTTCGTGATGTGACGATTGTGAATCTCTTTTATGAGAATTCTACCCGGACACGGTTCTCTTTTGAGCTGGCTGAAAAGAGATTGAGTGCTGACACCATCAATTTTGCTGCTTCCACTTCTTCTGCAGCAAAAGGTGAAACATTGCTGGATACAGTACAGAATATCTTAAGCATGAAAGTGGATATGGTGGTTATGCGGCACAGTGCAAGCGGGGCACCTCATTTCCTTGCGCAGCATATTCCTGCTGCTATCATCAATGCAGGTGATGGTATAAACGAACATCCAACACAGGCCTTACTGGATGCTTTTTCAATAAGGGAAAAAACAGCCAAGATCGAGGGGAAGAACATTGCAATTATTGGCGATATCATGCATAGCCGTGTTGCACAGAGTAATATCTATTTATTGAAAAAAATGGGTGCTAAAGTGACAGTATGCGGTCCACCCACCTTAATTCCAAAATACATTGGCGAAGCTCTGGGAGTTAATGTGAGCTATAATCTGAGAGAAACATTGGAATGGTGTGATGTGGCGAATGTGCTGCGCATTCAGTTAGAGCGGCAGAACCAGGTATTATTTTCATCGCTTCGGGAATACAGTCTTACTTATGGTATCAACCGCCAGTTGCTCGACAGCCTTAATAAAGAAATCGTTATTATGCACCCGGGGCCAATTAATCGTGGTGTGGAACTGGATAGTGATGTAGCCGACTCGAAACAATCGATTATATTGCAACAGGTAGAGAATGGTGTGGCAGTACGAATGGCTGTTCTGTATTTACTTTCAGGAAGCAAATCTGCAGGTAACTAATAATCTCCTTCATTCCTAAAAAATTTCAATGAAGCGAATCTGTCTTTTCCCGGGAACATTTGATCCGCTAACACTGGGTCATGTAGATATTATTAACAGGGCTTTGCCTTTGTTTGATAAAATAGTGGTGGGTATTGGTCTTAATTCTTCCAAAGCACCCATGTTTACAGCAGAACAAAGGCTGGAGTGGATCAGGGATATTTATAAAGATGAGGAAAGGGTAGAAGGAGCCGTATACGAAGGTCTGACTATAGACTATTGCAAAAAGATCGGGGCTCATTTTATTTTAAGGGGCATCCGATATGTGAGTGACTTTGAGTATGAGAAAACGATTGCTGATGCCAACCGAACACTTGACAGGACTATTGAAACTATTTTCCTGACAGGGGAACCCAAATACACATCTGTAGCTTCAACAATTGTAAGAGATATTTTAAGAAACGGTGGCGATGCAAGTCTTTTTCTTCCCGAAGTGGTGTTTAAATCTCTTCCCAAGTAAGTATGGCTATATGGTTTAAAAAAGATCTTTCCCTTGCTGATCTCAAAGAATTGGGTAATGGAACTATGGCTGATCACCTGGGCATAGAATGGACTGAGGTCGGTTCTGATTCCCTGAAAGCCAGAATGCCTGTTGATCATCGTACAAAACAGCCCTATGGCCTTTTACATGGAGGTGCTTCTTGTGTACTGGCAGAGACGATTGGAAGTGTGTCATCTGCCATGGTAGTTGATCATTCAAAATATTATTGCGTAGGGCTTGAGATCAATGCCAACCACATTCGCAGTGCAAAAGAAGGGTTTGTTTCGGGAACAGCCACACCGCTTCATTTAGGCGCTACTACCCATGTGTGGGATATTAAGATCCACGACGATAAGCATAAACTCATTTGCGTAAGCAGGTTAACTGTTGCAGTAATAAAGAGAAAGGAAAGCTGATTTATTCTGCGACCGATCGTAAGACATCAGCTACTGAAGGGTAGGAGATTTTCATGTATTCTGCAAGTCCTGTTTTTTTTACCCATCTGATTTCATGGATATCCTCTTCGGTTTGTGGCACCAGTTGCTGATAACCTTTTACTTTCATAATATACCAGTGAGAATCTTTGAGAATAAACCGGGCTCCTTCATGATAAGTGTGATAAGTAACGCAGAGTGGCTTGATTAATTTTACTTCTTTCAGACCGGTTTCCTCCTCTATCTCTCTGATAGCACAATCCTCCAATTTTTCACCCTTATCCAGTTTTCCTTTGGGGAGGTCCCATTTTCCCCTTCGGAATATAAGCAGGTATTCTTTTTTCTCATTTTGTACCAATCCGCCGGCTGCTGTTACCAAGGTGAATTTTTTAAAGAAAGCTTGTTTCAACGCATCTAAATCAGAATGAAAAAAAACGCCGGCATGAACCTGTGATTGCTGCATTTCATGGATGATGGTTTTAATTGTATGACTATTCAGTTCATCAATAAAAATGGCATCATCATGATGAATAAAGGGCTCTATTACTTCATCAATTTTATCACAGAGGAATAATGGTTTGTCATCGAAGTATACTTTTATGTACATAACTAAATTTTCTTATTTCGTTCCGGCAGTTGACTTTTGTGCCATGACAGACGCAAAAGTTGTTGCCGAAAAGCTGCTTCAAGTTAATGCAGTTAAATTAAATCCTCAACAGCCATTTACATGGGCCAGTGGTTGGAAAAGCCCTATTTATTGTGATAACAGGAAAGTACTCTCATTTCCCTTTACAAGAGATTATATCAAATCAGAGCTTTGTAATGTAATTTTTGAGAAATTTCCGGAGGCAGAATTGCTTGCCGGTGTAGCCACCGCAGGTATTGCCTGGGGAGCGATGGCGGCTGACCAGTTGAAACTACCCTATGTGTATGTACGGCCAAAACCAAAGGAGCATGGTTTGGGTAACCAGATAGAAGGTTTTTATGAACAGGGACAAAAGACTGTAGTTATTGAGGACCTAGTATCAACCGGGAAAAGCAGCCTGCAGGTGGTAGATGTATTAAAGGAACAGGGTCTGGAAGTAATTGGCATGGTATCCATATTCACTTATCGCTTTCCTGCTGCAACTGAAGCCTTTCTTAAAGCATCATTGACTTATTACCCCTTAACAGATTATCCGACTTTACTAGAACTAGCCTTACAAAAAGGGATAGTGACTACCGGGGAACAGGAAATCTTGTTAAAATGGAGGGAAGATCCGGCCAATTGGAAAGGAATTTAGCCCCCGGGTGTTAATTTTAACGTATGAAGAAGTTCCTTATTACTGCTATCACTGTCATTGGATTTACATTTACGGGTTTGGCCCAAACAAAGGCTGTTCTTACGGCAACCATCAAAACCCCTAATGCCCTTTGTGAAAATTGCAAGAAAAGAATTGAGGGCTATGTTAAGCCCTATGACGGGGTGCTGGAAATAACGGTCAATTACCGCAAGGCCGAAACAAGAGTGAAATATATCACCGACCGTATTAATATAGAGGAAATTAAGGCCTATATCGCTAACTGCGGGTATGATGCAGATGATGTGCCTGCAGCTGAGGATGCTTACAAAAGACTGCCTAAGTCCTGCAAAAAATTTGATGATGGTGGCGGCCACCCCAAGCCTAAACCTGTTCCAGCTGCACCTGCCGGAGGACAAGGTTAATTTGATCTAATTTATTTCTGAATAACATTAGTCGATGACTGACCCAACAATTCTGACAGCTTTTGTTTACCCTCATATTTAAGCGGATAGTTAATAGTAATTCCGCTTTTGCCAATACGGGCTGTGCCATCAATTTTTAGTGTTACCTCGTTACTTAAAAGAAGGGTGAGGGTGTTGCTAAGCACTCTTTTCATATCTACCTCCAGTGTAACCGGCAGTGTAAAATCGGATTTAGGGGAAACATTCACAGCTGAATCCAAAGAGAAGCTTCCCAGCTTTTTTCCCTCCAGCCAGGCATCACCACTTGCATTTTTAAGCTTCACACGAAACTTATTTGGATTAAAATATCGAAGGTCCAGCCGCATGGTGGACGTCGCTGAATTGATTTTATCCACTCTCACATTTTCTATCCCCCTTAGATCAGGTTCTTTTATCGACCCGCAGGAAGCTAAAACGAAAGCAATCTGGAGGGGTAGGGAGGCGATAAGCCGGTACTGAAATCTGTTCATAACAGGGTTCAAATTATAAAAATACTTTCAGTTAAAAGTAAGCAGGGGCGTCAATGTATTGATAATTTTTTGACTAATAATATTGGAAAAGAAGTGAAACTTCAAAGTTAAAGCATATACCAATATTATTAGTTTTTACCAAATTCTTAAATATCTAATATACAATTATATATGAGTATCAGTATGTATTTATAATGTATAAAAATTGTCGTATTTGATATCTAATAGGCGTATCAAATAATTAACTTAAACAGAGGTGTAAAAAATTATATAATTGGTTCATATGTAATATTTAATGAGTTTTGTCGGCATAAATATTTTCAATAATCGATTTGATTCAATAATTTTTTAATTTGATTTAATCTTCTTTGGGACAATTCCCTTTTTGAGTGAACATTTTTTTGAGGCTTTAAGTGTATAGGCTCGTTTACTTCCGGTTGCAAAAAGTCCGGAAAAAGAGGACTGTAGAGTTGAAGAAATACAATCAGGTTGCTAGTTTTCCAGAACCATAAAACAGGATACAAAATATCAGATAGTTTTTGCTAAATTCGTCAGCCTTTATTCTACACCTTCTGGACTTTGGACTCAATGAGAAAACTATACCTTCTTAGTGCCCTCGTACTAACTGTAATATTTGGTGGCTCAATTACTTATGCCCAGGATTTTTCCAATAAGGGTAAAGATTTTTGGGTTGCTTATGGATACCATGAACGAATGGGTCAGCCCAATGGTGGCTCTCAAGACATGGTTTTGTATTTTGCTGCGGAACAAGCAGCTAATGTAACAGTATCTATTCCCGGTGTTGGATATACACAGAATTATTTTGTTCCTGCTAATTCTGTTATTACATCAGCTGCTATTCCTAAGACTGCCCCTCAGGATGTCAGGCTGACGGCTACATCAACGGCTCCAGAAAACAAGGGGATTCATATTACCAGTGATAAGCCGATAGTAGCATATGCGCATATTTATAACCAGAGTGTATCAGGCGCAACAATTCTTTTCCCGACCCCAACTTTAGGTAAAGAGTATTATTCCATTAATTATCAGAATACATCCAACACCAACAATGCAAATTGCTGGTTTTATGTAATAGCAGCTGACACTGGGACTACAACAGTCGAAATTGTACCATCAGGTGCAACAACAAATGGCTGGGCTGCAGGAAGCACTAATACCATTACTCTAACACAGGGACAAGTTTTCAATGTAATGGGGCAGCTCACTACAACTACCAATCCTTTTCAGGGGGTTGATTTGACAGGATCACTTATCAGAAGTGTTGCAGGCCCTAATGGTTCGTGTAAAAGAATTGCAGTTTTTTCAGGAAGCGGACGAATTAGTATTACATGCAATGCTGGCTCATCTTCTTCAGATAATTATATGGTTCAGGCATTTCCTAAATCGGCCTGGGGTAAGAAATTTTTAACCGCATCTACTGCTGGTAATCAACAAAACAATATTTATAGGGTATGTGTTTCTGATCCAACTACAGTAGTAACATTAAATGGTGCACCAATTGGGCTACCGCTGCAAAATGGGTTTTATTATCAAATAGCTTCGTCTAATACGCCAAAACTAATAGAAGCTGATAAACCTATTACCGTGGCTCAATACCTTACCTCACAAGGTGCATGCGGAAATGGTGCTCAGCCAGGAGATCCAGAAGTGATTTACCTTAGCCCGGTAGAGCAAAATATTAGTAAAGTATTGTGGAATGCGACTCCTAACTTTCAGATACTTCAACACTATTTCAATGTAATAATTCCCAACACCGGAACAGCCATTAGCTCCTTTACCCTGGATGGAGCTCCTGTACCGGCTGCATCATTCGTGCCACACCCTCAGGCACCAGGATATTCTTATTTACGTCAGTCAGTTGCAGCGGGTCAACATATAATACAATCAGATTCCGGATTTAACGCTATAGCCTATGGCTATGGAAATGCAGAATCATATGGGTATAATGCCGGGACAAACATTAAAGATATATTTCAATATATATCCCTTCAAAATCAATATGCAACGGTAAATTTCCCTGCTACCTGTCGCAGTACGCCTTTCTATTTTTCCATGACCTTTCCATACCAGCCAACACAGATCCAATGGATTTTTGGAGCTGCGCTAAATGCCATGGGAATCGCCGATGTAACACTCAATGCACCAGTACCCACATCAACCATAGTAGTGGCCGGCAAAACACTATATGTGTACCAGTTGCCAACTCCATATACCATTACAGCAGCAGGAACTTACCCGATCAGGGTGGTGGCAAATAACCCAACACCAGATGGTTGCAGTGGTGTGCAAGAAATTGATTTTGATGTACAGGTTTTTGATCCCCCGGTGGCAGATTTTACTTTTAATAATGTTTGTTTCCCTGATCCTGTTCAATTCAATGATAATTCAAATACGGGTGGACGGCCTATTGCAAGCCGTTATTGGAATTTTGGCGATGCCAACACCAGTATTGCTAATAACCCTACCCATGTTTATGCAGCACCCGGTGCATATACAGTCAAATACGCTGTAATTACAGATGTGGGTTGTTTATCTGATACCGCTTCACATATTGTAACCGTATCACCTTTGCCAACTGCAACGGTTAGCGGCGCAACAGATGTATGCTTGAATGCACCTTCACCTAATGTGACATTTACTGGTGCTGTGGGTACTGCCCCTTATACTTTTACATACAATATTAACGGTGGCCCCAACCAAACAGTAACAACAACAAGTGGAAACAGTGTTACGGTTTCAGTGCCAACCAATACAGTAGGGACATTTACCTACAACCTGGTAAGTGTACAGGATGCCAGCCCTAATTTATGTTCACAGGCACAAACAGGCTCTGTGGTAATCAATGTGAACCCTTTGCCAACTGCGACCATTGATGGAACTATTACTGTATGCGAAAATGCACCGTCCCCCAATATTACTTTTACCGCCGGGGGAGGCGCTACCGCACCGTATACTTTTACCTATACGATTAATGGTGGGCCTAACCAAACGGTGACAACCACCAGTGGTAATTCAATAACAGTAGCTGCTCCGACAAATACACCGGGTACATATACATACAGCCTGGTAAGTGTGTCAGATGGAAGTACTACCTCCTGCAGCCAGTTGCAAAGCGGCTCAGCCATAGTTACGGTTAATCCATTGCCTACAGCCAGTATCTCGGGCAATACCGAAGTTTGTTTAAATGCTCCTTCTCCCAATATTACTTTTACAGGGGCAACTGGTACCGCACCTTATACTTTTACTTATACTATTAATGGAGGCCCCAATCAAACAGTTTCAACAACTACCGGAAATTCGGTAACGGTTAGCGTTCCTACCTCGGTTGCCGGCACATTTACCTACAATCTCATCAGCGTTCTCGATGGTAGTTCTACATTGTGCAGCCAGGCACAAACAGGATCGGCAACGGTAATAGTAAATCCTTTACCAACCAGTGGTTTTACTGTGGTTACCCCATCCTGCGAAACAAGGATAACAAGTTTTACGGATGCTTCCGTGCCCAATGCCGGAAATATTACTTCCTGGCAGTGGAATTTTGGAGATCCGGCAAGCGGTCCTTTAAATACTTCGACCTTACAAAATCCAACCCATATTTTCTCCACGGCTGGAACATATAACGTAAGTCTTGTAGTTACAACAGACAAAGGTTGTGTTAGTACCACACCGCCACAACAAGTAGTGATCAATGCCCGGCCATTAGCAGGGTTCATACTTCCTGAAGTTTGTTTAAGTGATACCTATGCCCAGTTTACAGATACCAGCAGTGTAGATGCGCCGGATTTCATCCAGGCATGGAATTGGAATTTTGGAGATCCGGGAAGCGGACCTCTTAATACATCCACATTACAGAATCCTCAACACAGCTACACTGCAACAGGATCATATAATGTACAATTAATTGCTACCAGCAATAACGGGTGCAGGGATACCGTAACACAGGTTCTTTTCATTAATGGTAGTTTCCCATTAGCTGATTTTACTATACAGAATCCATCTACTCTTTGTGCCAATGATTCTGTAGCAATAGTAGAAGCTTCTACCGTTTTCCCGGGCACAATAACTAAAGTTGAAATTTACTGGGATAACGTAAACCAGCCTGCAGTATTCGACACAGATAATTCACCGTTTACAGGAAAAGTTTACAAACATTTATATCCTAATTTCCAGGCACCGCTCACCCGAACCTTTACCATACGTTACAGGGCCTATTCCGGTGGGGTTTGTGTAAATGATAAATTACAGGATATAACTGTCAATGCGGCTCCGTTGGTTCAGTTTAATGCTGTACCTGATGTTTGCTTTGATGCGGCCGCTTTTTCATTATCTCCGTATGTAAGTTTCGGAGCTGTGCCAGGTACTGGTATTTATTCAGGTCCCGGCGTTACAACGGGCGGAATTTTTACACCGTCTTCTGTTGCACCAGGCGGCACCTATACTATTCAATACCTGCATACTTCCACAGCGGCTGGTTGCAGAGATTCTGCCACACAGACAATAACGGTTATTGATACGGCTTCAGCAAGATTTGTTGTTTCAAATCTTGCCTGTGAAAGGAGTCCGGTTAGTTTTAACAGTAGCAGTTCAACCATTCCGCCGACTGCCGGCACAATTACCGGCTGGCAATGGAACTTTGGTGACCCTGCCAGCGGTGTAGCCAATACCTCAACCCTGCAAAATCCTACACACCTGTTTACGGCCTGGGGTACTTATAATGTCAGCCTTGTTGTAACTACAAGCAATGGTTGCCGAAGTACTGCATTTAATATGCCGGTTGTGGTGAATCCTATTCCAAGACCTAATTTCTCATTCCCGGCAAGTAGTTGTTTGCCTTCGGCAAATGTGCAATTCACCAACCTGAGTACCATACCAGATGGTTCACAGGCATCATTTAGCTATTTATGGAATTTTGGAGATCCGGGCAGCGGTCCATTGAATACCTCTACCGGTTCAGCACCATCACATATATATAATGCAGTAGGTCCATACAACGTCAATTTACAGGTTACCAGCGGCGTTGGTTGTGCAAGAGACACCACAATTGTTTTGAATACTATCCATCCACAGCCAACCGGCTCATTTACTGTGGACAAACCTGATTTGTGTGTGGGGGAAAGTTTCCAGTTTACAGACAACAGTAATCCGGCAGATGGAACCACCACACAATGGAACTGGACGATGGGGGATGGCAATGTAAGAACAACGCCATCATTCACCTATACATATGGTAGTGCCGGCACTTATGATGTAAGCTTGTATATTACGAACAGCTTTGGTTGCCGGAGTACCACATTTACTCAGCAGGTAACAGTGAATCCTTACCCTGTTGTGGATGCCGGTCCTGATTTATTCATATTGGAGGATGGCAGTGATACACTACAGCCAATCGTAACAGCCATAAATCCAAGCTTCCTTTGGACACCTAACCAGTATTTCCTGAGCAGTAATACGATTGAAAGACCCATTGTAAAAGGTGTAGAGGATATTTGGTATACGCTTACTGTTACAGGAAGGGGAGGATGTGTTAGCTCCGACAGGGTATTTATCAAAGTGCTGAAAGGGCCTGAAATACCAAATATATTCAGTCCAAACGGCGATGGTATTCACGATAGGTGGGAAATAAAATATTTGGACACCTATCCGGGTGGCACTGTAGAAATTTTCAATCGTTATGGACAAAAGATATTTTCATCAGTAGGGTATGGAAAGCCCTGGGATGGAACTGTTAATGGAAAACCTGTGCCTGTCGGAACTTATTTTTACATAGTGAATCCGAAAAACGGCAGAAGTATTATGACCGGTTATGTAGATGTAATCCGTTAAGCCATGAGAAAAAAACTGATTATTATTCCTGCATTATTGTGTGTATGCCTGGTAAATGCCCAGCAAAGGCCCCACTACACACAATACATTCTGAACAACTATATTCTTAATCCTGCCATTACAGGTATTGAGAATTACGTGGATGTAAAAATGAGTATGCGGGACCAGTGGGTAGGATTGAATGGGGCACCCAAGACCATGTATCTTTCTGCACATGGCCCGTTGGGTAAAAAAGACTACAGAACATCGGCCACTTCTTTCCAGGTGCCGGGAGAAAATCCACGAGGCCGTTATTACTGGGAAAATTATACGGCAGCAGAACCCCATCATGGAATTGGAATGACTGTTGTGAACGATAAGACCGGGAGTTTCAACCGGTTTACTGCAAATCTAACTTATGCCTATCATTTAGGATTGAGTCCGACAACCAATTTATCTGGGGGATTTTCTGCCGGTATTACTAATGTGAGTATTGACCGCAGCAAGCATGATTTTTCCGGTACGGGAGACCCCTTCGATCCTGCAACCGGCGCTTCATTAAGTAGTGAACTTAACAAAATAAGGCCTGACCTGGGTGTTGGGTTATGGCTGTATTCCAGAAACTACTTCGTAGGTTTCTCTGCGCAGCAAATTATACCACAAAAACTTGCATTCACTGATGATGCCACCTTTCTTACCGAGGGGCGGCTAGTTCCTCATTTATTTCTGACAGCTGGTTATCGCTTTATGATTGGTGAAGATATCAATGCTGTACCCTCGATGATGGTAAAATATGTTCAGAATTCATCTAATAATGATTTTCAGCCCGAGTTAAACCTGAAGATGCAATACAGGGATTTACTATGGGTGGGCGGTAGTTACAGGCACCAGGATGGCTATGCGGCTATGGCCGGTATCAATGTGAGTAATACATTTAATGTTGGATATGCCTACGATTTCACCACGACGGCATTAAATACGGTGAGTAGGGGTACCCACGAAATCATGATAGGTTTTATTATCGGGAATAAGTACAGTGAACAATGCCCAAGGTGTTGGTAACATTATCCCCCCTTGCATTATAATCTTACTATTTTCTTCTTTCGAATTCCTTTTAATTCGTCAAGTGTCTTGCGGATAACTTGCTTTTTCTCTTCAATGGCTTCGATAGAAATATCAGAATCCGGAATTCCTTTTAACTGGTTTTCCTGTAACTGTCTTTTTACTTTATCAAGTTTTACGGCAGCTTCATTATATACCCGGTGAAGGCTGTCTGCCCTGATTTGATTAATTGCCATATTCAACTCGCTGTTCACCCTGTCCCAGTCAATATTGTTATAAGCAATTTTTAATTTGTTTTCCCACTGTTTCCAGTCGAATTTTTCCAGTTCTTTGAAATAGCTGGCCTTTAGCTCTTCCTTTTCTTTCATGCTGAGTGCTTCAGCAATATTACTTTCTACTTTTTCCCATTCTGCTTTTTCCAATATTTTCTTTGAAGCTTCAAGGGCTTTTTTTACCTGGTCTTCCTGGTATTTCTTTAATTCCGGAATTGAGATTTCTTCAAAAGCAACATTGATATAATCCGATGGAGGCGGGGCAGGTGGTACCATTAAACCTTGTTCTACTGCTTTAGGATCAACAGGTATTTCTTTTTCTTTAAAGGCTGATTCTTTTAGATTATTATTTATAACGGGATACTGGTGGCTGATGGTTCGGGCAGGGTCTGCTACCCGCTGAGTAAAGAACGCTAATAACGTTCCGGTATTTTTATTTGTACCTGAAAAAATAAGTGTATTAATAAATAAGATTACCATTAAACTTGCAGCTACACCGGCAAGTTTATATAAAGGGAAAAATGGTTGCCTGTTAATGCCCAGGATTAATTCCACCCTGTTAATAAGATCAGTAGTTCTTCCAGAAGCCGCTATAGCCAGCGCTTTTTGCTGTTGATCCTTTTCCAAAGTCAAAAGAGCTGCAGCATAATCTTTCGAATTGTATTGAAACTGCAATACCATTTCATCGCAGCTTTTTTCTCTATCTTTTTCGATGATACGGACAAAGGCCTTTACAAAAGGATTAAAGTAAAGGATTGCCTTTATGAAATTTATAACAAGATTAATGAGATAATCGTTTCGGCGGATATGTGCCAGTTCATGTAAAAGAATAGACTCCAGTTGCTGGGGTGTAAGATTGGTGACCGCGGCTGCCGGAATAAGTATCACCGGCTTCAGGTAACCAATGGTGGCAGGAGAGGTTACAAATTCAGAAATCCACAATCTTACTTTTTTAGTTATTCCTAATTGCTCAGCCACACGGTCAACAAACAGTCTCTTGTCTATATCAATTTTGGCAAGGCCATATGTTCTTAAAGCCTGTACGTAACGATAATTCTTTATCAACCGCTGCAATGGAATTACTAGAAGAACCAGGTAGATAAAAGCGGCGATAGGATAAAAGTTTAACAACCAATTGCCTTTATCTATCTCACCAAGGTTTTCCGGAATAAGTGTGATTAAAACAGCGCTGCCAGGATCTTTTGTATTAAGTGCACTAATGAAAGTGATTATAAACCAGCCAAAGCCGGACATCAACAAAGAGGTGGCAAGGGCCGACTTTAGAGTGAACCTGCCATGTTTGAAGAAAACAGTGATAAATTGAAAGATGACCCATAAAAAGGCTAACTGCCAGAGGCTGTTTAACAAGGCAATGCCAAGTGCCTGAAAAAAGTTAGTCTGGATGCTGATCATGTTTAGTGTTTTTTCAAACTGTCTAACAGGGCTTGTATTTTTTCCAATTCTTCCGGACTGGCCTTATGGCTTTCATCTCCCAATGCTTGTATAACCAGTTGCGTAGGGGAGCCTCCAAAAAGGCTATCAATCATTTTATTCAGCAAATGCTTTTGAGTTTTTTCTTTATTAACAGCTGCCTGGTAAACATGGGTCCTCATCGAATCATCCCTTTTTACAATCCCTTTTTCATTCATTATTTGCATCAGTTTAAGGGTAGTGGTATATCCCACATCTTTGTTTTTTGCCAGTTCCTCATGAACCTCTCTTACGGTTGCCAATCCTTTATTCCAAAGGATTTGAAGGATTTCCAGTTCGCTTTCTGTGGGTTTGATCAGTTTAGGTGCTGACATAGTACTCAATTTTATGGCCGAATATACGATTATTTTCGTACGAAGTTATGGCTATAACTTTTTTTAGCCTTTTTTAACACCTGCTAACTAGTGAGACGCAGAATCTTGTAAATAAGTTACCAGCTAATTCAATGAAATATATCAACTTTTCTAATTGCTTTTTTCGGCACCGGGCTTTTCGTAAATGAACCTGACCATGGCATTCTTTTGTTCGTCAGAAGTAAGATAAAGCTGGTATCTTTTATCACCGGCATTTACAATCATTAAAGCTGTATTGGGTGGAATGGAACCAAGATTTTCCCCCACCATGATCAGTTCCTGTACTGGTTTTTTCAGGTCAATTTTTACGGAAATGGAGACTGGCTTGGTCGTTAACCTTTTGTTTGAAACAACTGGCGAACTGTTTACATATACTGAGATGGTGTCCCCATCTATTTGGCCGTTATCGTAAAAGTCAATTTGTATGGTACCTGTATCCACTTTAATTTCTTTTACCAACTCCGCTTTTCGGTTGGTGAGTGTTGCTGGCAACTTAAAGTCTGGTTTAAAAGAGGATTTATCAAATCTTGTCAATACAATGGTACCGGGGTCGCATACAGTTTTGCCGTCTGTGGCTTTTCCTGTCCATGTACCCCTCAGTTGTTCTTCGGTGACAACATTGCCGCCTCCTTTGTGGTAACTTAATTCATATCTCTTTACGCAGGGAACACAGTCTTCTTTAATACGAAATGTGATAATGCCATTTTCCTGTATGATTATCTGGTTCTTTTCCTTGTTATATATTCCTTCAAAATTCTCTCTTACATAATTTAGCGAATCTGAAAAGTGATAGGCGGTACCGGTAATTCGGGTGCCGGCAACCTGTAACTGCAATTCAATATTATAAACAGGGAAGCATCCGCCAGGGGCCATCACAAGTTTTCCTTTCCAGATGCCATTGATGTCCTGTCCATAAATAATGGAACTGGTCATCAATATTAGTATTAATAGTTTCAGCCGGAGCATTATACAGGAAAAATAGAAGAAAAATGCTGAAGCAAAATCAAAATTTACAGAAACGGTATCAAATCTTTAGTTCGGTTTCCTGTACCTGAATTTCACCACGGCGTTTTTCTGTTCTGTTGATGTAATACGTACATCAAAACGTTGCTCTCCTGCCTCAACAATCATCAGCGAAGTGTTGGGAGGAATAGTTCCGAGGTTTTCGGCAACCATGGTTAATTCATGTTCCTCTTCATCTTCTTCCATAGTAAATTTTATCACCAGGGGAGAGGCAGTCAATCTTTTTGCTGCCAGTACCAATTTTTTATCTAAATAAACAGAAATAGTATCTCCGTCAATTTCTCCATTGTCATATAGCTTCACAATTACATTGGGGTCATTTACAGTTAGGGTCTTAACTAACTCATTCGATCTGTTTTTTATTACTGCCGGGGTTGGAGTAACAACAGGATTTGGTTTAGTTACAGTCGGAATTTTTGTTTTGGCAGAATCCGTCGTCTTAGTTACAGGGTTGGTTACTTTGGTAACAGGTTTGTCCACTGGTTTTGAAACCNNAGCTTTGGCCGTATCCTTTTTTATGGGAGGTTGGTTTACAATTACGGGCTTGTTGTTATTATTAATTTTATTTCTAAGGAAGGGCTCAATATAAAAATCGGAAGTGGTTACTTTTCTAAGGTGAACTCTTCCACCGCCACAATTTCCCCACTCGCCGGGCTCTTCCCGGGTATATTTTTTCTCATACATTCCCAGGTAGGTTCCATCTAAAAATTCTTCTTTACCCGACCTGGAATATTTAAAATTATAGTTCATGATGCAAGTGAGGCCGCCTAAAGTGCTTTTCACTTCCACGGTCTTTATTTCCTGGATCAGGAATTTTGAAGATGATTTGAGAAACCTACCCGTCATGGTAGCCTTTCCATAGAAACGGACATCGAGATACGAATAAGAAACACCTGTCATGGCGTTGGATTTGTTTTGAGCTACCTGGAACTCGAGTTTGTAATAGCTTCCATCGTCAGAAATAAAATAACCCTTCCAGATACCGGTAAGATCCTGTCCATACAGGGATACATGAAGAAACAAAGTTGCCAGGGTAATATGTAAGGCCAGCAATATTCGCTTCATAATGAGGGCAAAACTAACAAATGGATTTGTACGGAAAAACCTGTATCCGGCAAGAGTTTGTTAATTTTAACCCTTTGATTATCCGGGTTATGCGAATAAGGTTGGCAGCTTTTGCAATTTATTTTTTAATTCCCTTTTACGGCTCAGGGCAAATAAGCGATTCGGAAATCAGTCTATTAAAAAGGCTGGATTCCATTGCCAAATCGTCATCTATTTCCAGTCATTTCGCCAAACTATACCGCGAAACCACCGTTGAGGCAATATTTTTTTTTCTGAATCTGGATCAAAAGAAAAGGTCATTCATTCAAAGACTGGAACATTCTTTTGCAAGCTACTTTTTCAATGCGGCAGAGGCCTATAAAAAGGGGGAGAGAATTTCACCAGTCTGGATGGCTTATTATGAAAAGGCATCGTTGAAACCCATGCAATATGAATTGTTGGGAATAAACGCCCATATTAATGGAGATATATGGCAAGCCCTTGTGAAAGAGTTTTCTTTACATGAGATTCGGGAAAACCGAAAAATTTTCTTACAATTTCAAAAGGGATTAGGGGTTATTTACCGGAATTTTCATGAAAAAGCTAAACAGGAAAACCAGCGAATAAAAACGCTGAACAACCTCTCCCTGGGAATAGATCACTTCTATGGCAGGTTAATGCTAAAACGTTGGCGAAACCGACAAATCCGGCTGGCAGAATGGTATTTCGATAAGTCCGAAAAGATGAAAGCTGAATTGATAAGGCTCGATAAGAAAATGAACCGTATTAACCGCCTTATTCTTCACCATCTTTAGGCTGATTTTGCTACTTTTGCAATCTCTTAAAAACGAGGATTTTATTACATGATCAACATTACTTTACCAGATGGAGCTGTGAGGCAATACGAGACTGGTACAACAGCCCTTGACATTGCAAAGTCAATTTCTGAAGGATTGGCCAGAAAAGTACTGGCCGCCAATGTAAACGGGCAGGTGTGGGATTCAACGAGACCTATATATGAAGATGCTACATTGAAATTGCTGACATGGAATGATACAGACGGAAAAAGCACTTTTTGGCATTCTTCCGCTCACCTCATGGCAGAAGCTGTTGAAGCAATGTTCCCCGGGGTGAAATTTTGGGTTGGTCCTCCTGTGGAAAACGGTTTTTATTACGACATGGATTTAGGTGACAGAAAAATGAGCGATGATGATCTGGTGGCACTGGAGAAAAAGATGAACGAACTGGCAAAGCAGAATAACAGCTATGTAAGAAAAGAAATGCCAAAGGAAGATGCTGTAAAATATTTTACAGAAAAGGGAGATGAGTACAAATTGGATTTGCTCAGCAACCTGAATGATGGCGAGATTACTTTTTACACACAAGGTAGTTTTACAGACCTGTGCAGGGGCCCGCACATTCCTAATACAGGCTTCATCAAAGCCATTAAACTGATGAGCATTGCAGGCGCCTACTGGAAAGGTGATGAGAAGAATAAAATGCTGACCCGAGTATATGGTATTACTTATCCCTCTCAAAAAGAGTTAGATGAATACCTGCAAATGCTTGAGGAGGCTAAAAAAAGAGATCACCGTAAGCTAGGAAAAGAATTAAGCATCTTCACAATGGATGATGATGTAGGCCCTGGTCTCCCTTTGTGGCTGCCAAACGGGACAATAATTATTGAAGAATTGGAAAAGTTGGCCAAGGAAACAGAACTGGCTGCCGGATATAAAAGGGTGGTGACTCCTCATATCGCAAAAGAAAGTATGTATCTCACCAGTGGACATTTACCCTATTACCAGGACAGTATGTATCCACCCATGGAACTGGAAGGGCAGAAGTACTACCTGAAAGCGATGAACTGTCCGCATCATCACAAGATTTTTGCCGCGGAGCCTAAGAGTTACAAAGACCTGCCCCTTCGCCTGGCCGAGTACGGAACCTGCTACCGTTATGAGCAAAGTGGTGAGTTGTTTGGCCTGATGCGGGTTCGGTGTCTGCACATGAACGATGCTCATATTTATTGCACCAAAGATCAATTCTATGAAGAGTTCAAGGCGGTGAACGATATGTACCTGAAATATTTTAGCATATTCGGTGTGGATAAATATGTGATGCGTTTATCATTACATTCACCGGATAAGTTGGGCCAGAAATATGTGGATGAACCAGAGTTATGGAAAGAAACGGAGGCACTCGTAAGAGACGTATTGATCAAAACCAACACTCCTTTTGTAGAAGTACAGGATGAGGCAGCATTCTATGGCCCAAAGATCGATGTGCAGATATGGAGTGCTATTGGCCGGGAGTTTACCCTTGCTACCAACCAGGTGGATTTTGCACAGGGACGTCGTTTCAAATTGGAGTTCACTAACCAGGACAATAAAGCTGAAACACCGCTGATCATTCACAGGGCACCTTTAGGAACACATGAGCGATTCATTGGATTCCTGTTAGAACATTATGCAGGAAAGTTTCCTGTTTGGCTGGCGCCGGTACAGGTAAAAGTGCTGCCTATCAGTGATAAGTTTATGGACTATGCCAAATCTGTTTCAGATAAGTTGAAAAAAGCTGATATTCGTAGTGAAGTAGACGACAGGAATGAAAAGATTGGTAAAAAAATCCGTGATACTGAATTGATGAGGGTGCCTTATATGCTGGTAGTGGGAGAAAAGGAAATGAGCGAAAATAAGGTGGCAGTAAGAAGGCAGGGTAAGGGAGATATTGGAGTAAAAACTGTCGATGATTTTATGAATGAAATAGTTTCAGAAATCAAAGAGCGAAGAGCAGAATAAATTGTATCTTAAAAACCTCTTCCTGCAGGAGGTCTAATAACAAAAAAGCGTTTTGCCGGGCAGGAGCAAAACATCACTAAAATAATTAAATGGCAGTACCACAAAAACCCGGAGGCGGGTTCAACAGGCCATCTGGGGGCGGAGGTTTTAAGCCCGGAGGTGGCGGATTCAACAAAGGAGGTTTTAACAGGGGTCGTTTTATGCCCCGTAAAGAAGCTGAACATCGTATCAATCATTTTATTCGTGTGCCGCAAGTCAGACTTGTAGGCGAAAATGTGGAAGTAGGTATCTATGATACCCAGGTGGCGCTTAAAATGGCGGAAGAGCAAGGATTGGACCTTGTAGAAATTTCTCCTACCGTTGATCCTCCTGTCTGTAAGATCATCGATTACAACAAGTTCCTTTACGATAAGAAGAAGAAGGAAAAGGAGATGAAAGCAAAAAGCAAAGTCTCCGAAGTGAAAGAAATTAGGTTTACCCCCAACACTGATGATCATGATTTTGATTTTAAATCAAAACATGCTATAGAGTTTTTAAAGGATGGCAATAAAGTAAAAGCCTATGTTCAATTCAAAGGAAGGGCCATTCAATTTCAGGATCGGGGTCAGTTGTTGCTGCTGAAGTTTGCAGAAAGGTTAGCAGAAGTTGGAGTGCTTGAAAATATGCCAAAGATGGAAGGTCGCAGAATGTTGGCCATGTTTGCACCGAAAGGCAAGAAGAAAACCTGATGTTTAAGAATTTCGTCTCGTAAGCCTGTCTTTGTTTTACAAGACAGGCTTTTTTGTAATGTGTGATGTGATGCTATACCTTTTTTAAACCGTTGGTATAAAAATAACCTGCAAAGACGCTTATACCATTTCAATACGTATCTTGAGAGCTTTAAATACCTGAAAATTATGATATCCTCCACTAAGAGAATTTTATGCTTGCTGACTTTTTCTTTTGTGACAGTTATTGTTTATGCTCAGCCTCCTGGCTTGCGCCCCGATTCTACAAGAAGACCTGGTTCAAATAATTCCGGTCTTAAGCCTTACAAAGAAGTTATCACATCCAGGGCAATGTCTGATGCAGGGCTGTTTTGGGTTCACAAAGTAGATGATAAATACTTTTTTGAGATCCCTGATTCTCTTTTCGGGAGAGAAATACTGGTGGTAAACCGCATTTCCAAAGCAGCTGCAGGAATGCGCAGCTCTGGTAGTTTCTTTGGTTATGGCGGTGATCAGATCGGGCAGAATGTTATTCGCTTTGAAAAAGGGCCTAACAACAAGATTTTTCTCCGCAATATCTCTTTTGCAGAATATACAAAAGACTCTACTTCTGATATGTTTACGGCAGTGAACAAGTCAAATATTCAGCCAATTGCTGCATCATTTGATATTAAATCATTGGGTAAGGATTCTTCCGGGGCTGTTATTGATATTACAGATTATATCAGTGGCGATAATGATGTACTTCATTTTAACGGGGGATTAAAATCAAGCCTCAGGCTTGCGGCTCTTCAGCAAGATAAATCCTATATTGTCAATGTAAGGTCATTCCCGATCAATATTGAAATAAGGGCAGTAAAAACATATGCCCGTTCTGCCGCTCCATCCACTACCGGTGGCTTTGGAAGTGCAACGGCTGCAGGAAACCTTACGATGGAACTGAACAGTTCTTTAGTGCTGTTACCCAAAGTGCCTATGCAACCCCGTTATTATGATCCAAGGGTAGGTTATTTTGCAGTTGGTTATACAGATTTCGATGCAAATCCACAAGGTGTGAAATCTATCAGTATGGTAAAGAGGTGGAGACTGGAACCAAAAGACGAGGACATTGAAAAGTATAAGAGAGGAGAACTGGTAGAACCCAAGAAGCCAATAATTTTTTACATAGACCCTGCCACACCTAAGAAATGGATACCATACCTTGTACAGGGAGTGAACGACTGGCAAACTGCATTTGAAAAGGCAGGCTTCAAAAATGCTATTATTGGTAAAATGGCTCCTACAAAAGAAGAAGACAGCACATGGAGTCTTGATGATGCCCGCAATTCAGCCATTGTATACAAGCCCTCAGATATTCCGAATGCCAGCGGGCCAAGTATTTCCGATCCACGTAGTGGTGAAATAATGGAAAGCCACATCAACTGGTATCATAATGTGATGGAATTACTACGAGACTGGTATATGATTCAGGCATCACCCAACGATCCCGGAGCCAGGAAAATGATGTTTGATGACGAATTAATGGGACAGCTTATTCGTTTTGTTTCTTCACATGAGGTAGGCCATACGTTGGGTCTTCGCCATAATTATGGTTCCAGTTCATCCGTACCGGTTGAAAATCTTCGCAATAAGGCATGGGTTGAGGCTAATGGCCATACACCATCTATTATGGATTATGCTCGTTTCAATTATGTCGCTCAACCTGAAGATAAGATTGACCGGTCCGGTATTTTTCCCAGGATTGGCGATTACGATAAATGGGCCATTGAATGGGGATACAAACAATTCCTCCAATATAAATCAGCCGATGCCGAAAAGACGCACCTTAACAATTGGGTTATTGAAAAGCTAAAGGACAAGCGTCTTTGGTTTGGGACGGAAACCAATCCCGATGACCCACGCAGCCAAAGTGAGCAAGTGGGAGATGATGCCATGAAGGGCAGTTTTTACGGGGTAAAGAATTTGCAGAGAATTGTACCCAACCTGATGGAGTGGACAAAAATGCCAAATGAAGACTTTTCAGGCTTATCAAAAATTTATAACCAGGTTGTTGGACAATACAGCAGGTATATGGGGCATGTGGCTAAATATGTAGGTGGAATTATGGAAACACCCAAAAGAGTAGAAGAGCAGGGGCCAGTATATGAAATCGTTGCAGAAGCCAAACAAAAAGAGGCAGTAGATTTTTTGAATAAACAGCTATTTACCACTCCAACATGGTTAATAAATCAGGACATTTTCGGTAAAACAGGTCTGTCAGGATTAACCACTATCGGTGGTGTACAGGATAATATTCTCGGCCGGCTGCTTTCAAACAGAACGTTTACCAAATTACTGGAAGCAGAAGCAACACTGGGAAACAATGCCTATCAAATGACAGAACTCCTCGGCGATCTCAAAAAGGGTATTTGGACAGAATTAGCCACCCGGAAACCTATTGATATTTACAGGAGAAACCTGCAGAAATCATATATCAATACATTGGTAAGTTTGGTAAAACCAAGTTCATCCGGTACCACGACTATCGGAGGAATTACTATAACCACAACTTCCGGCACAGATAAGAGCGATGCTAAGAGTGTTATTATGGGGCATTTAGCCGCTCTGAGGGCTGAGATTAATGCAGCAGCAGCCGGAACGGTAGACCTTATGACAAAATATCATTTGCAGGATCTTGCAAAACGAATTGATAACGCATTGAACCCTAAAGATTAAGGCTTCTATTTTCTTCAGGAAAGGGGATGTCTTTCAGGCATTCCCTTTTTCTTTGCAGGAGCTTTGTCAATAGGCTGTTCAACCTTATCTTTGCACTCCGTTTGAAAAACGGTAGTTCTTGTTTTGTCTCCGGATAAAACAATCCAAAGGAGCAAAGATTGCCTGAAGAGGTTCGAAAAAGGTCCCCCGGTGGGGAATGCCTCAAGGGTGTAATATTAAATACTGGGTAAAATGCCTAAAGTAAAAACAAACTCCAGTGCCAAAAAACGCTTTAAAGTAACGGCTACTGGAAAGATCATGCATCAGAAGAGTTTTAAGCGTCACATTCTGACCAAAAAATCAAAAAAACGTAAGCGTAACATGCGATTAGACGGAACAGTAGCAAAATCTCATGTTGATTTTGTAAAACGTCTGCTCAGGCTGAAATAAGCCCTGCTTACATTTTGTACATTTTCTTTTAACTCTAAACTAATTACAATATGCCTCGTTCAAAAAATGCAGTGGCTTCAAAAGCCCGCCGCAAAAAAATATTAAAACAAGCCAAAGGTTTCTATGGTAAACGTAAGAATGTCTTAACGGTAGCCAAGAACGTTGTAGAAAAGGGGATGACCTACATGTTTGTAGGCCGTAAACTCAAGAAAAGAGAATACCGTTCCCTTTGGATTGCCCGTATTAATGCTGCTGTAAGAGCAGAAGGGTTGACTTATTCTGAGTTCATCAACAAACTTCAGAAAAAAGGAATTGAGCTGGATCGTAAAGTTCTGGCTGATCTGGCCATGAACAATCCGGAAACATTCAAAAGCCTGGTTGATTCTGTGAAATAGTCCGATAACAATATAAAATGAAAAGTCCTGCAACGCAGGACTTTTCATTTTATTGAACACTCTTTTTTATCAGTTCTTTTCCGCAGTCCCCGATGATTTTATTAAACTCGTCTGCTTCTTTTTGATTGTCTTTTATTTTGTTCCAGGCAATACCTTGAGAAGCCATGCAATCAGCCTGTGCCTTAGCCCTGTTAGGGTCTGAAGCATTCATTCCATTGGCTTTTTGATAGCAATCGCATACTTCTTTGGCGAGGTCGGAACCACTGCTTCCTGCACCACTGCAAGCTGATAAAAGTGCAACAACTGAAAACACAGTTATAATTTTCTTCATTTTTTGGTTGGTTTTGTGATTAATAATTAATCTCCTTGTTGTATACGTTTAAATGATTTACCATCCCAGTAAATAATAAAAGAAGCTTTTTCAAAATACTCTACATGAATTGCTTCCGATTCTAATTTCACTTTCTTGACTTTTTCATTTAATGTTCCTTCTATATAACCTTTGGGTGCTGTGGAAATGGCGGCATCTTCCATTATATCTTCTTTCCAATACTTTATTTTTTTGCTGCTGTCTAAGTCACTTATAATTACAAGTTGGTAATTTACCCGGGTACTGTCAGTAACTACAGCTGCAAGATCAGGCCGCTTATCTCCGTCAAAATCACCTGATGCTATATAGGGATAATCAGGATTGTCTTTTCTTTTAGGAGCAATGAAATACTCAAATTGTCCGCTGATCCACCTGGCTTCTTTATCATTTAATACATGCCAGGCAGCACTTTCATTCATTGACCCAAGGATGGTGTTTATTTTTTCTGCCAGCGGTGATCCGGGTATTATAGTACTCTCGGTCTTTGTTTTATTCGCTGAAACGGTATTACTATCCTTGTCATTGATGGAGCCGGGATCATTATTTGCACCGGGCTTCCTATTGGTGTTGCAGGATACAAGGAAAGCAAATAATGAAATGTAAAACAGTTTCATTTTGTTGTTGGTTTAACGGTTTGTTGTAGCTAAATATACATAACAGTTCCTCACAAAAAAAGCCTGTCTCGTATGAAACAGGCTTTCTGTACAAATACGGGGAACTTTATCCGTTGCCTAAAATGACAATCAGGGCATAAATAACACCCGGAAGCCAAAAAAGAAGCGTTAACAGCAAGCTAATCCAGAATTTGTTGTTTATCTCACCCTGATGAAGATATACGGCCAATGGCGGAAGCAGTATTGCCAAAATAACCAGCAACAGTGTATTTGTATCAGCTTCTTTGCCTGCTTTCTTAGCCGCATTGAATGCTTTTATTTCTTTTTTTGCCAGTTTGACTCTTTCTTTTCTCTCTTTGCGGGGAAGGCTTTTAAAGTTTTCAATGGCTGCCTTAACTGTGGCCGGGTCGGGATTTGTACTGCTTATGGTGGATGGAATCACTGCCGCTGAACAGTAATTGATTGAAGATCCGAATAAAAGCAATGCCGCAAGGTTCAATAAAAGTTTTCTCATAGTAGTTCGTTTTTTAGTATGAAGAATGCATTTTTCCAACAAGTAATATGCCACATCAAAAAAAAAGCCCGATTAAAACCGGGCCGCATATTTTCTAGGCTGCAATTACATTATATCCATGGCCTTTACAAAAGCTGTTGTCTGAAAGGGTAGAATAAGTGTTAACCATTCCCAGTGTGAATAAATAGCAAAAAGCAATGCTGCTGTAGAGGCAAGAAAAACAAGCCACCAAAGACCCTTGTATTTTTTTGTTTGCTCCATTGGATTCAAATTTTGCACAAAAGTAAGGTCGTGGGATTAAATCAAAAAATGAGATTTTACCGGGTTCTCGTTTTGAAAACGACTGGTATCGATAAGATAAATCCTAGTATCGCCAGAATCCATTTGACCCAAACAATCAGATGAAATTCATCAAACATCCTGATTCTTTCAGGGTCTGCTACCCATGAAAGCAGGAGATTGTTTTCAATAATATCGCATAACCAGGCAACGATTTGGGAAACTGCCGCTGCCAGCAGAATTTTTCGGTAATTTCTATGGGTTGACTTAAATCTTGCCATCATACACAAAGCAGCAATACCCGGGAAAACTCCTGACATAAAAACAAAATCAAAGTACAGGTGATATTGAAGTATCGTCCTTGTTTTGTTATCTAGGCCGGAAAGGATGGTATATACTTTTTCCTGAGGGTAGGTTATTTCAAGCCCTATGACTGTAAACAACCGGTTGTCCTGAAGCAGGTCTTTCTCCATCCATTTCATGCAAAAAGCTGTGCCCAGGAAAAGTCCCAGGCAGAAAAGGAATAGCATTTTCCAGCTTTTGTAATTAATATTCATGGATTTGCGCCGACTATTTTGGCAAAAAAAGGCAAATAAAAGTACAAACCTTGCCAGTTTTTTCTACTTTCGTAGTAATGTGTCCTTAAAACACAAATCGAATCTTTACTGAACTAACGAACGATTGCGATGAAACTCCAGTTTTATTTACGATTTCATACTAAGTATGGCCAAAGCCTTTGGCTGACAGGTAATATTGAAGAGCTTGGTAATAATGATATGACCAAAGCCATTCCCCTTGTTTATTTAAATGATGAATTCTGGACGGTAAGCCTGGATGTAAAACGAAAGAATTTTGAGAAAAGTTTCCAATACAAATATGTGCTGAAGAATGAAGAAGGTGAATTATTGAATGAATGGGGTAATGACAGGACCGGAGAGGCAGTCGGAAAAGAAATTACTGAAGTACATTTTGTTGATACTTGGAATCATGCTGGTGAATATGAGAACGCATTTTTTACTGCTCCATTTGAAAAAGTGTTGCTAAAGTCTACGGAAACTAAAATCAAATCTTCCTCCGACAAGCATGCAACACATATTTTTAGAGTGAAAGCACCGTTGTTAAAAAAAGGAGAAGCAGTTTGCCTTTGCGGTAATGGCAGTAAGCTTGGAGATTGGAATACTGATAAACCTTCACTTTTAGCAAGAGAAGGAAATTGGTGGACAGTAAAGCTGGATTTGTCTGAAGCCAGCTTTCCTTTAGCCTATAAGTTCGGCGTTTACAATGTGAAAGAGAAGCAGTTTGTTCAATACGAGGGAGGTAACAACCGGTTATTGTACAGTGACGCATCAAAAGGCAAGTATACAGTTCTGCATGATGGCTTTGTTCAATTACCTAATAATACATGGAAGGGATCAGGTGTAGCAATTCCTGTATTTAGTCTACGTAGCAAAAATGGTTTTGGTGTAGGAGAATTCAACGATATAAAACTCCTTGTTGACTGGGCCCGTCTAACTGGCTTAAAACTAATTCAGTTGTTGCCGGTGAATAATACTGTGTCAACATTTACCTGGTTAGATTCCTATCCTTACGGGGCTATTTCTGCTTTTGCACTTCACCCAATCTATATCAATTTGCAAAAAGTCGCAGGAAAAGAATATGCAGGCCAGTTGAAACTTCTCAAGAAAAAACAGGAGGAGCTAAACACCCTTTCAGTTGTGGATTATGAAGAAGTGATGAAATATAAGTTCTCTGTGCTTCGGGAGTTATACAATTTCATGGGTGTGGAATGTCTTGCATCTGAAGACTTCAAAGTGTTTTACAAAGAGAATGAATACTGGTTAGAGTCATTTGCAGCCTTTTGTTTTTTTCGTGACAAGTATGGTTCATCCAACTTTGAGCAATGGAAAACAAACGCTGTATATAAAAAATCGGAAATCAGTAAACTTTGTTCCCCAAAGTCAGCCTCTTATAAAGAAATTGGTTTTTATCTTTTCGTTCAATACCATTTGCATCTTCAATTGAAAGAAGCGGCAGACTATGCACATAAAAAAGGTATAGTGTTAAAAGGAGATATTCCAATTGGGATATCCCGGAATAGTTGCGATGCATGGGTAGCTCCGGAATTGTACAATATGAACTGGCAGGCTGGTGCACCACCTGATGATTTTACTGCTGTTGGTCAAAACTGGGGTTTTCCAACCTACAACTGGAAAAAGATGCAGGAGGACGGATTTACCTGGTGGCGAAAGCGGTTTGAACAAATGAGCAACTATTTTGATGCTTTCCGTATTGATCATATTCTGGGATTCTTCAGGATTTGGAGTATCCCGGTCCATGCCGTTCAGGGTATAATGGGACGATTTGTTCCCTGTTTGCCTGTACATATCAATGAGTTTGGCGAAAAAGGAATATGGTTCGATTATCAGCGGTATTGCCGTCCCTTTATCACCGATGAAGTGCTTACAGAGGTGTTTGGTGACCTCGCTGAAAGAGTGAAAGGGGAATATGTCGTTCCAAATGATTTTGGAGGGTATGACCTCGAACTAAAGTTTGAAACTCAAAAACAGGTTGAGTCGCATTTTGCAGCACTTGAAGAATCACCGGAGAATATCAGGATTCGTGATGGTCTTTATGATCTTATCTCTAACGTTATACTTTTTGATGATGAGGAAAAACCCGGTGAGCATTTTCATTTCCGTATTTCCATGGAGAAAACCTCTTCATTCAGACACCTTATCCCGCATATACAGGAAAAATTCAAAGAACTTTCTATAAACTATTTTTTCCGCAGACAGGATGACTTTTGGTTCAAAGAAGCCATGCATAAGCTACCTGCTTTAAAAGAAGCAACGAATATGCTGGTATGTGGTGAGGATCTTGGTATGGTTCCTCATTGTGTGCCTGATGTAATGAGCCAGCTAGGTATATTAAGTTTGGAAATACAGCGGATGCCGAAAGATCCAAAGAAAGAATTTTTTCACCCCAATGATGCTCCTTACCTATCTGTTATAACTCCATCAACACATGATATGAGTACCATTCGGGGATGGTGGGAGGAAAACAGGGAACGTACACAACAGTTCTATAATCATGTGATGGGCCAGTGGGGCGATGCTCCGTATTTCTGTGAAGCATGGATCAACAGGGCTATTGTATTGCAGCACCTTTATTCGCCTGCTATGTGGAGTATCTTTCAGTTACAGGATATTCTGGGTATGAGTGAAACCCTGAGGAGAGAGAACCCTCAAGAGGAACGCATAAATAACCCGGCTAACCCTAAAAACTACTGGCAATATCGGATGCATATACCTTTAGAGGAACTTATTAAGCAAAAGGAATTCAATGATGAATTGAAAGGATATGTTGAAAACAGCGGAAGAGGATAAGTTATCTTTGTCTGTATGAAAGTGCAATACTGGCCCTACAGCCTCAAATTCCGTCATCCTTTTACAATTTCAAAAGGAACAAAAACACATCAGCCAACTCTTATTGTCGAACTGGATCATATGGGTATAAAAGGATATGGCGAAGCCTGTGCCATTGCCTATTACAATATCCCGGTAGAAAAAATGATCGCCGACCTCGAGACAAAAAAGCAGTTTGTAGAGAAGTTTGCTTTCACTGATCCTGAGCGGTATTGGCATTACCTGCACCACCTGTTTCCTCAAAATAACTTTCTTGTCTGCGCTTTGGACATTGCCGCATGGGATTTGTACGGAAAATTAAAAGGAAAGCAATTGTATGAAATGTGGGGTGGAGATATTTCGAAGAACCCTGTTTGCGATTACACTATTGGCATTGATACTATTGATAAGATGTTGGCCAAAATGAAAGAAAAACCATGGCCAATCTATAAAATAAAAGTGGGTACCGCAGACGATATTGCTATTGTAAGAGCTCTCAGGGAGAACACCAATGCTGAATTGAGAGTGGATGCAAACGCAGCCTGGAGCCTGGAAACCGCATTAAAGCTTATCCCGCAGTTGAAAGAACTGGGAGTAGAGTTGGTGGAGCAGCCATTGGCAAAGGACGATTGGGAGGGAATGAAAGTTCTGTATAGAAAATCTGAACTGCCATTATATGCTGATGAAGCCTGCGTATTGGAGCAGGATGTGGAAAAATGTAAAGACCATTTTCACGGCATTAATATTAAGCTTACGAAATGCAGCGGAATAACACCTGCCCGCCGAATGATTCAAAAGGCAAGGGAATTGGATATGAAGGTGATGATTGGTTGTATGAACGAATCCACTGTAGGTGCTGCAGCCATTGCCCACCTGCTTCCTTTTATTGATCATGTTGATATGGACGGTCCGCTTTTGTTGGAAGAAGACCTTGCAACCGGTATTACCTATGATTTTGGCAAGATCGGGTATTCAGGAATGCCCGGATTGGGAATAAATTATACAGGAATATACCAGAAATAGAAAACTCCGGTTTGCACCGGAGTTTTCTATTAAAAGGCTGTTATTTACCAGATTCTCACCCTGGCGGTGTCCGGCCTGTACATTTTTGAACTTTCTTTTATATTAAAAGCAGTGTAAAATTCATCTACATCCACAAAGGGACCGTTGACCCGGTATTTTGCCGGGGAATGTACATCTGTCAGTAATTGATTTTTCAAGTTTTCTTCACGGGTATGGCCCAGCCAGCCCAAAGCATAGCCGCAAAAATATCGTTGCATAGGAGTGAGGCCACCCAGTGTTTTGTTTTCCTGGTATTGCTTGGTTTTTTTAAAAGCCTCAATGCCTAATAAAATACCACCCAGGTCGGCAATGTTTTCGCCAAGGGTTGCTTTACCATTGATATGATAGTCTTTTACCGGTTCATATTCATTAAACTGTTGGATCATTACCTCGGCTCTTTTTTTGAACTCTTCTTCATCTTTGGTAGTCCACCAACTGACAAGGTTGCCCTTTGCATCAAACTGGCGGCCTTCATCATCAAAACCATGTGTTATCTCATGACCGATAGTGGAAGCTCCTGCATAGCCATACACAGTGGCATCGTCTAATTCTTCATCCCTGTACCCTGGCACAGTAAAAATTCCGGCTGGTAATACAATCTCGTTATTGGAAGGATTATAATAGGCATTATAGGTTTGTGGATACATGCCCCATTCATCCCGGTCAACTGGTTTGCCCAGTTTGTTGATCTCATAATTATGCCACCAATTATTGGCATTCACCAGGTTTTGCACATAACTTTCCCTGCCAATTTCCATACTACTGAAATCTTTCCATTTGTCCGGGTAACCTACTTTTTTCTTGATAGCCGCAAGTTTTACATACGCCTTTTGCTTGGTACTATCACTCATCCAGGTCAGTTTGCCAATACGTTCTTTTAACGCATCCCGGATAGCTTCTACCAGGTCTTCATACCTTTTTTTAGCTTTTTCATTAAAAAATTCTTTTACATATAGTTGCCCGAGCATTTCACCCATTACACTTTCTTCGCTTGAAATGACTCTCTTCCATCTTGGTTTTCTTTCTTTGGCACCGCTAAACAGTTTGCTGAAATTGAAAGCAGCAATCCCATATTGATCGGGCAATGCTCCCGCAAAGTCAGTAATCAGGTTGAATTTTACATAACTCTTCCAGTCCGCCAGCGGTACTGTTTTTAACGCATTGTCAAGGGCTTTAAAAAATTCTGGCTGGCCCACAATAACTGAATCAAGATTTTTTATCCCGGTAACAGACAGGTAAGAAGACCAGTCAACAGATGCGTTCATTTTACCCAGGTCCGTTACAGCCATTTTATTATAGTTTTTATAGGGATCCCGCAGATCTTCTAATTTCCGGCTGGCTTGTGCCAGTTTGGTTTCAAGTGCCAAAATATTCTTGGCTGCGATTTGTGCTGCTACAGCATCTTCACCAGACATCGTCAGTATATCAGTAATATATTTTACATATGCGTTGCGAATATTTACTGTTGTGCTGTCTGTTTTGAAATAATATTCCCTTTCCGGCAACCCAATTCCACCTTGCCAGAGTTTATAAGTCATTATCTCACTGTTTTTGTCATCCTGCGTTACAAAATCACTAAACAAGGTAGATGATCCTGCTTTCTTTAAATCTGCTACAGTGTTGACAAGTGATTTTATATCAGTGATGGCGTTTATTTTATCCAGAAAAGGCTTAAGTGGTTTTAATCCATCCGCTTCAATTTTTGCGCTGTCCATAGCAGTAGTCCAGAAATCTCCAATTTTTTGTTCAGGTGTTCCTTTTACTGCTTTTGCTTTTTCAGCTTTTTCAGAAATTTCCCTGAGTCGTTTCAGGTTTTCTTCTATTACCAGGTTGCCAATCCCCCAGGACGATTGATCGCCTGGTATAGGGTTCTTTTTTATCCACCCTCCATTGGCATACATAAAAAAGTCATCGGCAGGGTTTATTGTAGTATCAAGATTAGCCGCCAGCACATCTGGCTTACTGTCTTCTTTTTTAGAAGAGGTTTTACAAGAAACGAAAAGAAGGGCGCCTGATACCAGGGCCAGAAGAAAATACTTTGATCGCATCATTTGTTTATTGTTTATGAATGACTAAAATAAGGAAATCAAACAGGCTATCACTACAAATTTGATAAACGGGTTGTTTGATAGCAAGAATAGTTTGTTTCTGAACAAATACTCAGGGGTGGTGTTGTAACTTCGCACTTTTAAAACAATATATGGCCTGGAAGAATCAGCAGCAATTCATTGAAGCCCTCGAAAAAGCAGGAGAGTTGGTCCGTATACAGACTTATGTAAATCCAAAATTAGAAATTGCAGAGGTTACCGACAGAATCAGCAAATCGGGTGGCGGCGGTAAGGCTTTGTTGTTTGAAAATACAGGGTATGATTTTCCTGTGTTGATGAATGCATACGGAAGTGAAAAGCGGATGTGTATGGCGCTTGGTGTAAACCATTTGGATGATGTGGCAAGGGAAATTGAGGAGCTGTTCAAGATGCTGGCTGCTCCCAAAGAAGGGATTCTGGATAAGTTGAAAATGCTGCCAAAATTAGGACAGTTTGCCAGTTGGATGCCTAAAGTAAAGAGTGGACGAGGCGAATGCCAGGAGGTGATAATGGGAAACCCGGATATTACAAAACTTCCGGTAATTACCTGTTGGCCTAAGGATGGAGGACCTTTTGTAACACTGCCAGTTATTCATACTAAAGACCCAAATACAAATAGCCGTAATGTGGGTATGTACCGTATGCAGGTGTTCGGCCCAAGACTTACAGGTATGCACTGGCATAAACACAAAGTATCTGCGAAACATTTTTCGGAGTACAAAAAGCTGAATAAGAAAATGCCGGTAGCCGTAGCATTAGGAGGAGACCCGGTTTACGCCTATTCTGCCACAGCGCCATTACCGGAAAATGTGGATGAATATATGCTGGCTGGTTTTTTAAGGAAGAAGAAAGTGGAATTAGTTAAATGTATAAGCCAGCCTGATATTGAAGTTCCTACAGATGCAGATTTTATTATTGAAGGTTATGTTGATCCAACTGATGAACTGATCTGGGAAGGGCCTTTTGGCGATCATACTGGTTATTATTCACTGGCAGACTGGTATCCAAAGTTTCATATCACTGCCATAACCCATAAGAAAAGTCCTGTTTACCCTGCTACCATTGTAGGAATCCCTCCCCAGGAGGATGCCTGGTTAGGCAAAGCCACTGAGCGGATCTTCCTGGCGCCTATCAAAATGACAATGGTGCCCGAAATTATGGATATGGACATGCCGGTAGAAGGTGTTTTTCACAACCTTGTTATTACAAAAATCAATAAAGAATATGCGGGGCAGGGGCAAAAGGTAATGAATGCCATGTGGGGTGCAGGTCAGATGATGTTTAATAAAATTTTGGTACTGGCTGACGAAAAGGTACGGATACAGGACTATGAATCGCTAGCAAAATATGTTTTCCAAAACCTAAACCCTGCTACAGATATATATTTCTCTACCGGTCCAATGGATGTTTTGGATCATAGCTGCAGTAAAATGGGATTTGGAGGTAAAATGTGTATTGACGGAACCGCAAAAATGATTGAAGAAACAGATGATAATTATCAATCTGCTTCAACTTCAGAACAGTTGCCGGATGGTTTCCTGGAATCAGTTTTTTCCGAGATTAAGTCGGTAAATACTGCACTTTTGAAGAAGCAAATACCTTGTTTGATTGTATCCGTAGAAAAAAACAGGCCTGGCCATATCAAAGAATTACATGAGCAATTGTGTAATTTGAAAGAATTAAAAGGTATCAAGATGGTCTTATATGTAGAACATACTGTTGATGCCAATGATCTGGCTACGGCCTTATGGCGGTTTTGTAATAACCTTGATCCTAAACGTGACTTTTATTTATACAAATCGGCGCAATTGCCCTACACCGCTTGTATGGGGCTTGACGGAACCAGAAAGACAAAAGAGTTTGACAATTTTCAAAGGGATTGGCCCAATGTTATTGTTGCAGATAATGAAACGATTAAATCCGTGGATGAGAAATGGAGCCAATTGGGATTGGGGGCTTTTATTCCATCGCCGTCTCTAAAGTTCATGAATCAAATATATGGCCCGGAAGCAGTGGTTAATTAAGCTGATTCATCCCGGATATTATTTACTTTTAGCAAGTGAGCAGAGAATTAATCAATGTTTTGATGTCAGGTGCCGGCGCACCCGGTGCTGCAGGTATTTTAAAATGTCTTCAGCAAGATAAAAGCGTTCATGTTATATGTGCCGACGCTGATCCTGATGCGACAGGCAAATACCTGGCAAATGATTTTGTTAGCATCCCGGCAGCGGGTAAGTCTGATTTTACGGATACAGTTCTTTCCATTTGCAGGAAAAAAAACATTCATGTCCTGATGCCGTTGGTGACGAAAGAACTAATACCACTATCACAGCATATAAAAGAGTTTGAACTGGCAGGGACAAAATTGCTTGTTTCATCTACTGCTTCGCTGGAGATTGCAAATAATAAAAGCCGGCTTTACGAGTTTCTTCAATGGCGGGGATTGAAAATTCCAGATTTCAGGGTTGTTGAAAATGTTGAACAATTCCAAAATGCTGTAGCAGAATTGGGTCACCCTTCAAAACAA
Organism: Chitinophagaceae bacterium UBA2789; assembly: GCA_002352145.1. Lineage (GTDB taxonomy): Bacteria > Bacteroidota > Bacteroidia > Chitinophagales > Chitinophagaceae > JJ008. Next base: position 4,621 of record DEHX01000091.1, on the reverse strand, counting down.
GTTTGTTTTAAGCCATCTGTTTCAAACGGTAGCAGGGGCTTTCGGATCATCTCAGATCAATTCAATGAAGCAGATATCTTATTTAATCAAAAGCCCAATAATGTTTTCATAAGGCTAAATGATGTATTGAGAGTTCTCTCATCTGCCCCTTTTCCGGAATTACTGGTTAGTCAATATCTGCCCGGTGATGAATTTTCGGTTGATTGCCTTTGCAATCACGGGAAAGCTTTGCTGGTGTTACCACGGCTTCGAAAAAAAATGATTAATGGCATTTCTGTAAAAGGTGAATTTGTAAAAAAAGATCAGATAATTGACTATTGCACCCGGATCATTAAAGAGTTGCAACTTCATGGAAACATTGGAATCCAGGTGAAAGCTGATCAAGAGGGTGAATTTCTGGTGCTGGAAATAAATCCCCGGGTACAAGGAACCATTTCTGCCGCTTTGGGGGCTGGAGTAAACCTGCCTTTGCTGGCTGTTAAGCAGGAACTGGGGCTGCCAATTATGCCATATGAACTATTTGTAAAATGGGGCGTCAGGTTTTCAAGGTATTGGGAAGAAGTTTTTTATTGAATTTTTCTGTCACAAAGACATAATCAGGAATCCGGAAAGATTCTTGTTTATTCATTTCGCTGGCGGGACAGTCATGCAACCCCGAAAATACAGAGATACTCTTTTAATTTGCTTAAAAAAAATTGAATGAAAAAATTTGGAGCCGGACTACTTTTTAGCCTTCTGACACTAGCGGCTTGGAGTCAGAAAGACAGCGATGTGAATACACTTTTGTGGAAGATAAGCGGCAATGGGCTTGAGAGACCTTCTTACCTGTATGGAACCATCCATATGATTTGTGCGGAGGATGCTGGCCTTAGTAATAATTTTAAAAAAATAATTAAGGAATGTGATGAGGTTTATTTCGAAGTGGATATGGATAACCTGTTTGAGATGATTGGCGCTATGGGCAAGATGAAAATGAAAGGTGATACTACATTAAGAGACTTGCTAAACGAAAATGACTACCAAAAAGTAAAAGATTACTTTGAGAAAAAAGGATCTATGCTCCCTTTCTCCATGCTGGAGACTTATAAACCCATTCTGGCTGCTTCAACATTGGAGCAGCGTTCATTGGATTGTGATAATACGGCTGTTATGGAGCAGGTAATAATGGAAGAGGCCCAAAAAAGCAATAAGAAAATAAACGGCCTTGAGACGATGTCGTACCAGGCTGGAGTACTCGATAGTATTCCGTACAAATTACAGGCAATGCAGCTGGTGAGTTATATTGACAGTGCTACGTCTGGTGATAGCGATAACCAGCAGCTTAATGAGCTTTTTCAGGCTTACAAAAGCCAGGACCTGAAAAAACTGGAGGAACTTATGGTAGAATCAGATGCAGGTATGTCTGGGTTTACAGATATCTTACTTTACCACCGAAACCTCAATTGGGTTAAAAAGCTGAATCAATTATTACCCGATAAATCACTGGTCATTGCAGTTGGAGCCGGGCATTTACCGGGTGAAAAGGGGGTAATAAACCTGCTTCGTAAGAATGGCTACAAGGTAACACCCGTTGAAAACAAGATTACCAGGATAAGGGAAATCTGATCTGGTAGATCCGGGGGCATAAATTTTTGGCCTTCAATTTCACCAATCTTATACATTTGTGCCGTCAAAATAATTTATGGCCTAACCCATTCTGGCTTACATGACTAATTCTTACCACGACCTCGTTAAGCAAACATTTAATTTTCCACAGGAAGGTATTGAAGTAAAAGAGGGTGATTTGTTCTTTAACGGGCTTGACCTGAATGCCCTGATTGAGAAGTATGGCACCCCAATGAAACTTACTTACCTGCCCAAAATAGGGATGCAGATAAAGAAGGCCAAACAAATGTTTGCTGCAGCATTTAAAAAACATAAATACGAGGGAAAATATTTCTACTGCTACTGTACGAAAAGTTCTCATTTCAGCTTTGTAGTTGAGGAGGCCCTTAAAAACGACATACATCTTGAAACATCCTATGCTTATGACATTGAGATCATCAAAAAGCTATACCAGAAAAAGAAAATAACAAAGGATATACACATCATTTGTAATGGATTTAAACAAAAAGGTTACACAAGGAGAATAGCTAACCTGATTAACTCAGGCTTTTCTAATGTTATACCGGTGTTGGATAATAAGGAAGAATTAAAAGACTATTCTTCCACTGTAAAGGTTCCCTTTAAGTTAGGGATAAGGGTGGCTGCTGAGGAAGAACCAAGTTTTCCTTTTTATACATCCAGGCTGGGGATCAGGGCTAAGGATATACTCGAGTTTTATGTGGATAGGATCGAAGGATATGAAAGCAAGTTTCAATTGAAGATGCTGCATATTTTCCTGAATAAAGGGATTAAAGATGATATTTATTANNCCTGAACTGGATTCAATAAATATAGGAGGGGGGTTCCCGATAAAGCATTCTCTCGGGTTTGAATATGATTACCAGTTCATGATCAATGAAATTGTAAGAAATATCAAAACAGCATGTAAAAAGGCCAAAGTGCCGATGCCGAATATCTTTACAGAATTTGGCAGCTATACCGTAGGGGAGAGTATGGCTCACATTTATAAAGTAATTGCAGAGAAAGTTCAAAACGACAGAGAAACCTGGTATATGATCGATTCTTCTTTTATTACTACTTTACCGGATACATGGGGGATAGGAGAGAAATTCCTGATGCTGCCGGTTAATAAATGGGATCATGATTACCAACGGGTGGTATTAGGTGGTATTACCTGTGATAGTCATGATTATTATGACTCGGAAGAACATATTAACGAAGTATTTCTGCCTAAAACGAATGGAGATAAAGAGCCGTTATACGTTGGCTTTTTTCATACTGGCGCCTACCAGGATCAGATCAGCGGTTATGGAGGTATTAAACATTGTCTTATTCCATCGCCCAAGCATGTGATAGTAGGCTATGATAAAAATGGCAAACTCGTTGACTGGGTATATGCCAAAGAACAATCTGCACAAAGTATGTTGAAAATCCTTGGATATAAATAGACCCCATTGCCCGCTGTATTTTATGTCTGCCGGCAATGGGGCCTACTATTGTTTGTTTACTATCTTCTACGATTACTTTCAGATGCTCTCTTATATCGTCTCCACTCGTCATACTGCCATTTTGAATAGCTGATCCGGTTCAGATAAGATCCGTCAAGGAAGAAACGATTGTCGTAACCTTTCCAATAAAGTAAGCCACCCGGACTACGATGAAAATACCTTCCGTCATGATATCGGTTCATTGTGAACCCGGGAGTTGGATTTATGATCAAGGCTACAGAACTGTAATAGCGGGGTGCTGCTGCAGGAGGAGGTGGCGGGTTGTTTCTGGATGTTCTTTCTGTTCTGTCCCTGGTTTCCCAAACCCGGCTGGATTTACAACTGGTTAAAACCAAAGCAAGAATAGTAATTGTTACCGTTGTAAGAATAAATGTTCTTTTCATGACTATTTGTTTGATGGTTAGGAGATACGGTTTATTTATTTGATAAATTGGTTATTCTTCTCTTGTCTTTTTTGATCTTATTCCATTAGTATTGGTAGTCCTGGCCACAGGCTCATCTGTAGGTTTATTTGTTTTTGTTTCTGCTGCGATAGGCGTTTCTGTCTTCTCTGAGTTTTTAGCCTGTAGGGAATCTTTTTTGGTTTCAGATGGAAGAATTTTTGCCAGGTTGTCAAGTGAAGCAGTACTTATTGCAGTGTCGGCGCCATTAATGATGTCTGTTGTTACCCAATCTTCCGTATTTTTTTCATTGTTGTCAATTTCAAGAAATCGGAGGGCAAGTGATTGACTATCTTTTTGCATTGTTGTTCTTGGTGCAAATAGCTTACTGCTATATTCTTTTGTAGCGGCGCAACTGGCGGCCAATGCTACAATCAACATCATTATTACCGCTTGTACCAATCTGGCTGTTTGCATGGCATGTAGTTTTATATTTGGAAAGGTTACTAAACGTATTTATCAACCAATTCATTTGCCATAAAGTCTTAAAACCTTTTTTTATGCGATACTTTTTGATAGTCTTAACAATGATTTCTTGTGGAAGCTCAGCAAATTCACAGACAGCAGAAGATTCTGTGAAGAGTGTAATCAATAAGATGTTTGTTGGTATGCGGGAAGCCGATACTGCAATGATAAAAACCTGTTTTGCGGACAGTATGATTATGCAGACGATATCCAGGAACAAAGAAGGGAATTTGATTGTGCGAAATGAATCACCCTCTGGGTTCATCAGTTTTATTGCCAAAGAAGCAAAAGGGAATGCCGATGAAAGGATAAGTTTTGAAACAGTAAAAGTTGATGGCCCTTTAGCAATGGCCTGGACTCCGTACATTTTTTACTACAAAGGACAGTTCAGCCATTGCGGCGTAAATTCTTTTCAGTTGGTAAGATTTAATGGAGAATGGAAAATTCAATACCTGGTTGATACCAGAAGGAGACAAGGTTGTAAATAATAGTTGCCAGGTATAAAAAAAGAAACCCTCCGTAGAAACGGAGGGTGTAAACCAAAACCAACTGCTTATGAGAAAACTTTTATGTAAGAACTTATTTTATTACAATTTCAGTCGC
>DEHX01000030.1 GCA_002352145.1 Chitinophagaceae bacterium UBA2789 | reverse complement strand
TGGCTGGGCTTTCGATTAGCCGGTAACCTGGGACATGTTCAGGGTGATGATGCACAGGCGCCAGATAAAGGAGGCGCAGAAAGATTTCGCAGAAAGAGAAATCTGAAGTTTGAATCAAAAATTACTGAAGCCTATGCGGCATTAGAGTTATATCCTACTGTTTTCCTGGAACAATATGACGGGTTGGCTGGCAAAATTCGCCCCTATGGCTTGGGTGGGGTTGGTGTATTTCACTTCAACCCGAAAGGCGAATTCATCGAATCAAATGGCAACAAGAGAATGGTGGAACTAAAACCCCTCCGCCTCGAGGGACAGGGAATGGCTGAGTATCCTGACCGTAAGGAATATTCACTCACCCAGCTTGAGATTGTAGTGGGTGGCGGTTTTAAATACTACCTTACAGATGGTATGTATGTTGGTTTTGAGATCCTGCACCGTAAAACATTTACCGATTATATTGATGATGTAAGCACCACTTATATAGACCCTGCATTGTTTAATAATTATCTCGCTCCTGAACAAATACCGGTAGCAAGGCAATTAATGTTCAGGGAAAATATTTACAACCCTTCTGTTAGCCGTGTGTACACGAATGAGCAACGAGGAGATCCAAAAGAGAATGATGCCTTCTTTTCCGGCATTCTGCGCTTTGGATGGAGGTTGAACGGAGTTAATACACCTAATGGAAGGGCCAAGAGGCAGCTTAAATGTCCAGTATATTATTAATCCGAAATATCACCTTAAAACCGAACCCACTATGAAACTACACCCTTACTACCGACACCTGGCAGTAGCCTGTATGTTTACATTTGCTTCCGGCTCAGTGCTTGTACAGCAAGCCTCAGCTTCCGGAAGGCCAGTAAAGAAAATATCTATAACGGCACCGGCAGAAGAAGAACCTGCCAAAAAAAATAAAACGAAGGCTAAGTCTTCCTTTGCATCACTGAACAACAGTGCTGTAAAGATCTATCCCGATGCAGTAAAGAGAGACATGCATGTCGTAGCTAAAGAAAATGATGGAAAAGAAATTGATTTCTTCGTATTTGACCTGCAGGGCACACTGGTGCAGAATTACAAAATGAAAGCAAAAGACCACTACCGTCTAACCGGGCTTTCAAGAGGCACTTATGTGTACAGGGTTTTCAGCGGCGATGAAGAAACCGCTACCGGAAAATTCGAAATACGATAACTCAAAAGAAAAAACCTGTAAGCCGCAGAGAGCTTAATAAAATCTGATACCTGGTTGAAAAAACCTAATCCGTTCTCTATTGGTACTCTCATTTGTATAAATATTTTATTAAACACTCTCTGCCCCGCTTGCGGGTTGGCATCTAACAAAGCAGCCAGCCGGCTGAACACAAACCTTGAGCTCTTTTAATTGTCATAACTAAGAAAAACCCGTACTGGCAGGAAAATTGTTTAAATCAATATCCGGATGAAAAACCAGTCTTCCTGGCCCCGAGAAAATATTTCTGCAATCACTTTCTGCCATTACTTACGGGTTTATTGAGCTTCTCCCCCATTATTCTTCCTTTTCTTATTACTGTTATCAACAGGTTTAAAAAAAAAGACCCATTGCCGGCCTGTTTTTAAAAAACTGTCTTATATTAGGTTCATCAAAACCAGAAGACCCGATCTTTTATGGCCGGGGGCGAATGCCGAAAAGCCAAACGAGTAGGCACAACCAAAATCAACCAAGCTATGAATCTAATTGAAAGGGCAAAGAACATTCTCATGACGCCTAAAACAGAATGGGACAAAATTGATAATGAAACGCCTAACGTACAGAGCATTCTTACTACTTATGTAATTCCGCTGGTTGCTATCGGTGCTATTGCATCCTTCATAGGATGGGGATTTATCGGTAAAAGCTACAGCTATGGGTTTGGCAGTGTAAAGGTGTCCGGAGTTTCATTAGGTATTAAATACGCCATTATTGCCCTGGTAGGCGGTATTGCAGGTTGCTATCTGCTGGCTGTAGTAATTGATGCACTAGCTCCCACTTTTAAGTCTGAAAAGAATTTCGGCAAATCATTCCAGTTAGCTGCTTATTCCTCTACTGCAGGCTGGGTAGGCGCTGTATTTAATATCCTTCCCTCATTGGCTATAATTGGTTCACTTGTTGGTCTATATGGCCTTTATTTACTTTATATTGGTTTGCCCAAAATGAAGAAAACTCCGCAGGAACAAACAACTAGTTATTTCGTAGTAAGCCTTGTTGCAATGATCGTTGCCTATTTTGTAATAGGACTGATATTGGCAGCTATACTCATTGGTAAGAACCCGATCTCTGCCAGTGATATAAGGATCAATTAATCATTGATTTCAATGTTAAAATAAAAGACCGCCATTCGGCGGTCTTTTATTTTAATTCCTCTTTTAAGAACCTTGCCGTGTAGCTTTCCTTATTCTTAATTAATTCTTCCGGTGTTCCTTCAAATAAAACTCTTCCTCCTCCATCACCACCTTCGGGCCCAATATCAATGACATGATCTGCTACTTTGATAACATCCATATTATGCTCAATCACCAGAACCGTATTGCCCCTGTCCACCAGTTTATTGAGCACATCGAGCAAATGCTGAATATCTTCAAAATGCAAACCGGTTGTAGGCTCATCAAGGATGTAAAAAGTTTTACCCGTATCTCTTTTGGAAAGTTCCGTGGATAGTTTTACCCGCTGCGCTTCCCCGCCACTCAGTGTTACGGCTGACTGACCAAGGGTAATATATCCCAATCCTACTTCTTCCAGTACTTTAATCTTGCGATAGATATAAGGCACATTCTGGAAAAACTCCACGGCCTCCTCCACCGTCATCTCAAGTACATCAGCAATAGATTTACCCTTGTACCGGATTTCCAGCGTTTCCCGGTTATATCTTTTGCCATTACATTTTTCACAATGCACATACACATCCGGCAAAAAGTTCATTTCGATAACCCTCATCCCTCCCCCTTCGCAAACATCGCATCTACCGCTTTTTACATTAAAGGAAAAACGACCGGCATTATATCCCCTTATCTTGGCTTCAGGAATAGAAGCAAATAAGGTTCGTATTTCTGTAAAGAAACCGCAATACGTAGCCGGGTTACTCCGCGGCGTTCTGCCAATGGGCGACTGATCGATTTCAATAACCTTGTCGATATGTTCCAGCCCCTTAATTGATTTATAAGGCATCGGCGCCGCCTTGGAGCCGTAAGCATGTTTGGATAAAATCGGGTAAAGCGTTTCATTAATCAAGGTAGATTTACCGCTGCCGCTTACACCAGTGACACAAATAAACTTGCCCAATGGAAATTTTACATCCACCTGCTGAAGATTATTGCCCTTCGCCCCTTTCAGCTCAAGGAGTTTACCATTGCCTTTCCTTCGTTCGGAGGGAATAGCAATCCGGTGATGTCCATTTAGATAACCTGCCGTCAGTGTATCCAGTTTGAGTATCTGCTGTGGTTCTCCTTCCGCGACAATCTTACCACCGTGAAACCCGGCTTTGGGACCGATATCAATCAAGTGATCAGCAGCCAGCATGATGTCTTTGTCATGCTCCACTACCAGCACACTGTTGCCAATATCTCTCAGGTTTTTCAATGCTTCTATCAGCCGGTGATTATCCCGCTGGTGCAACCCAATAGAAGGTTCATCCAGTATATAAGTGATACCCTGCAATTGTGAACCGATTTGTGTAGCTAATCGTATTCGCTGCGACTCGCCTCCGCTGAGTGTTTTAGAAGGCCGGTTAAGAGTGAGGTATGTTAATCCTACATCCAGTAAAAATTGTAACCGCTCCCTGATTTCTTTCAGTACATCCTTGGCAATTGCTTTTTGTTTGTTATCCAGCATGAGTTCAATGCCATCAAACCAGGCGGCCAGGTTATCCAGGTTCATGTTGCTTAATTCGGAAATATTTCTTCCGTTTACCCTGAACCAAAGACTTTCTTTTTTCAACCGGGCCCCGTTACAACTGTGGCAAACGGCCAGTTCCATATATTTCTCCACCCACTCCCGCAAAAAATCAGTACTGCCGGGAGAAATAAACCATCTTTTCAACATTGGAATAATGCCCTCGTAACTGCCGGTGTATTCCAATGGGATTGATTCATCATCATCGACAGTTAAAGAAGGACTGATTCCCTTATCGCCGAAGAGTAAAAGATCAAGATGATTTTTAGGTAANNTTATCAAGGCTTATTTTATTCTTTTTGGCGAAAGCAATTACCTGTTGAAAAACACTGGCATCTCTTTCCTCTCCCAAAGGTGCAATACCACCTTCTCTCACCGATAAATCCTTATTTGGCAATACAAGGTCCATATTGATCGTATACACATTACCCAAACCCTTACAAACAGGACAGGCCCCGTAAGGCGAATTAAATGAAAAAGCATTAGGTGATGGCTCCTCATAACTGAGACCCGTATCCTCACACATCAACAATTTTGAATACTGAACAAACTTTGAATCATCCACCAGTAAAAATAGCAGGTCTTTGCCCAACTTCAGTGTTTGTTGTACACTTTGGCTTAGCCTCGCTTTAAGGTCCTCAGTAACCTGAAGCCTGTCTACCACCAGTTCTATGTCGTGGATAACATACCTGTCTACCTGCATTTTTGGAACAAGGTCTTTTATCTCTCCATCGATTCTCACTTTCAAAAAACCTTTCTTCCGCATTTCTTCAAACAACTCCCGGTAATGCCCTTTTCTTCCCCTGACCAGAGGCGCCAATAAGGCAATTTTTTTGCCTTTGAATTTTTTAAAAATATTCTCGACTATTTCTTCCTCGCTCCACTTTACCATCCTTTTTCCTGTATTGTAGGAATAAGCTTCACCAATTCTTGCATACAGCAACCGGAGAAAATCATAGATTTCTGTAACTGTGCCCACTGTTGACCGGGGATTTTTATTGGTTGTCTTTTGTTCAATAGAAATAACCGGTGAAAGACCAGTAATCTTATCCACGTCAGGTCGTTCCATATCACCGATAAACTGGCGGGCATAAGCACCGAATGTTTCCATGTAGCGTCGCTGACCTTCCGCATAAATGGTATCAAATGCTAAAGAAGATTTTCCGCTCCCGCTAATACCGGTAATTACCACCAACTTATTCTTTGGAATGGAAATATCAATATTCTTGAGGTTGTGTACCCGGGCACCGGACACTTCTATCAGCTCCGGGGGGCTAACTATTTCATTATTCGTTTTCATTGCTGGATAACGAAGGTAAGAACAAAGAACCTCCCGGAAAGTTGCTGTTCTGATTGACAGAAATCAGGTTATTGTCATCAAAAAATCAGGCTTTCTTGCATCTTAAATGATTTTTTTAGGGTAACTAATGCTTGCCCAACAAAAAAGATACGATCAACAGCTGGAAGAACTAAGGTCATTTGCACTGCGAATGGAAGCCGGATATAATCAGAAAAAAATCTGGCTGCTGAATGCGTTAACCAATAAACCCCCGGTCAAGGCAAAAGACCTGTTGGCTTATCATGATTGCCTTTTGCTGATGCTGGCATACCCTGCCAATAAAACTTTGCTTAAAGCAACAACAACAGCCCTATTCATATTAAAAAATAAATTAACTGAAATATTCTCGGGTAATAATTCCCGTCTGCAGCGATCACTGGCTGGCAGTGGTATAGCAGGGTCAACAATTACTGGTTCATTCAGCTTTGCTATTACCAAATGGTTATCAGAAAATTTCCCCGATAATGTTGAAATTGAAAGCAGCCGGGCAGACCCGGAATCAGTCCGAATATCCTTCAGCCAGATCCTGCCGCAAACGGAGTATGAAAGTATTTTTTGCGGTGAACTTGGCCTCATTAAACGCATCCAAAAACTTAAAAGCAAAACAAAAGGTTCTCTAATAAACTGGCTGATACACCAAATTGATTCCAGCAGCCTTTCTGACAGAGACAAAGAAGCTTTTTTTCACCATCTTCAAATATTTATCAGCTGGAAGTTAAACAATGAGTGTTTTAACAGAACCCGAAGTGCAGGACTAAATATTAAAACTTTTTTTCATCGCACTATTAACAAGCAGGCTGATGTAAAAAAAATTGTTTTAAAGGAATTGCCTCCTCCTGGAAAGCTCACCGAAAGTGAAAAAAGACACCTGGTCAATACTGCCCGATCCGTACTGGCTTTCCTGCACAGGGAGACAGAACCCTTTACCTATGCTGAAAACAATGAAGTAACTTATTTCGAACTGGAAAGAGGCCTTGGCATTGCGTTGTACAGTATGAATGCAGAACGGAGACTATCTATTGAGTCCTATATTGGATACCTTGCCTTTAAAAACGGAACCCCTGTTGCTTATGGCGGAGGCTGGCTTTTTGGACAACGCTGCCAGTTCGGTATTAATATTCTACCCCCGTTTCGGGGAGGGGAGTCAGCCTTTTTATTTTATCAGTTATTACGGGTATATAAACAATACTTTAGTGCAGAGCGGTTTGTAGTCAAACCCTATCAATTTGGGAAAAATAACACTGAAGCATTACAATCTGGTGCCTTTTGGTTTTATTATAAAGCAGGGTTCAGGCCGGAGGACAACACATTACAACAACTGGCAATAACAGAATATAAAAAAAGGAAAAAAGATAAGCAATACCGGACGCCAGTGCACTTGCTTAAAAAGTTTACCTCATCGAATTTATGTCTTGATTTTTCAGAAAATTCTTTTCCTCATTTTGATGCCGCCTTACTTAGCGTAAAGATTACAGCTTTCATAAATCAGCAATTCGAAGGAAATAGAGATTATGCAATGCATATATGTGAAAGCAAAACAAAAAAACAATTAGGTATTTCTTCCCATCATACCTGGACCAGTCATGAAAAAAAAGTCCTCCGCGAATGGTGCTTATTTGTTCAGGCACTACTTAATATAGAAAAATGGACGGATAAAGAAAAAAAATTACTTGTCCGAATAATCAGGGCGAAAGGAAATTTCCCGGAAATAAACTTCATCAGGCTAATACAAAAACATAAGCGCTTTTGGGCCGAACTGGCTAAGTCAGTTCTTTAAGCTTTACCTCTTTCCATTTTGTAAAAAAATTTGTACGCTTTCTATCCAATGAAACCCTTTACAGTAAAGGGTTTCAGGAAATATACAAACATGTGTTTGGAATTTATTTTAAGAATAATATTTGGAAATACCGAAAAGCCTCTGCTATATTTGCACCAGTTCTTTTTAGTTACTTATCAAGAAAGGCTGAGGGTAATGGCCCAATGAAGCCTTGACAACCTCCTTCACTTTGTTATTTGAACGAAGTGAGGAAAGGTGCCAATTCCATCCGCCAGCTGGCGGACAGATAAGTCAGATTAATAGCTTCGAAATATACTTTCACAACATATTAAAAGCTCATCTGATTTGTCGGGTGAGTTTTTTTTATCTCTATACGAGAGAAAGAGCAATGATCCCGGCAGTCTTTTTTGGTAAGCAGTAAAATGTATCAACAAAATTTCATCATGTTTAAAACCAAAAAAGATGAGCAACATTTCAACAAAACTTATTCACAGCATTCCATCGGATGAACT
>DEHX01000133.1 GCA_002352145.1 Chitinophagaceae bacterium UBA2789 | reverse complement strand
CTGAGTGAGGAATCAATTTTTGAAATCCAGGCGCATAAGACTGCGGGTGATGGTAACACTTACTGGAGCCGTTTAGGCCAGTGCCAGGGTGTAAGAGGCGGATCAGGTGCATGGGATTTAGGCTGGGGCTGGAATACACCTACCTCTAACCTTGTTGGTTCGTATGAGGCAGGCGACATCAGAAAAGATGCCACTATTTTGTTTTCCAACCAAAGCGACGGAGGCCTGAACACCGGTGGTTATGGCCAGACATTGCCTAATCTTTCCAATGCACTTTACTGGAATAAAAAGGTTTATAATCTCTATAGCGATTACCTGGCTGCTGGTTTAGGAACGCCTAATAACGAAGCCCAAAATACCTGGGTAAATCACAGGGTATTCAGAATGGCTGATGTGTACCTGATGGCTGCCGAAGCTGCCAATGAGTTGGGCGGTGCACAAAACCAGGCGGATGCAAGAACCTGGGTCAATATGGTTCGTACAAGAGCTGGGTTGCCCAATATTGCTTTTGTAAGCCAGGCCCAGTTCAGGGATGCAGTTAAGCAGGAAAGAAGAGCTGAGTTTGCGATGGAGTTTGAGCGTTTCTTTGACCTGGTAAGATGGGGTGATGCTTTGAGTGTACTTGGTCCTTTGGGCTATCAGAATAAGCATCGTTTCTATCCTATTCCGACATCAGCGTTAAATTCAAATCCTAACCTGGTGCAGAACCCTGAATGGTAAAATTCTTTAACGGTTATAAAAAACTTGAAGTATGAAAAATAACTTAAAAACAATTCTGTCCGTTGCGCTGGTAGCCTTTGTTGCAATCAGTTGTCAGAAAATGGATAAGCCTGAGCTGGGAAATTACCCGGTAGATGCTAACCCTCCCAACGGACCATTAAAGTTTTATGTGGCTTTTGATGGAACTACCACTAATCCGTTGATGAATGCGGTAGACAGCATCAGGGCTAATTTCCCTTCGGAAAATCCATTTACTACGGTTGACGGAATAAAGGGTAAAGGTGTTACAGGTGTTAACCAGAAGTTCATTAAGTACCCTTCGTTCAATTCATGGGCATCCAGCAGCAGTTTCACTATTTCTATCTGGTATAAAAAGGATGGACAGACTAAGAACAACAATGGTACTAACGGTCCGGAGTACCTTCTTTCTATGAGGGCAGTGAATAATTTTCACTGGAGCAATGCCGTTGGGTTTGTTTTCCTGGAGGGTAATAACACTGCCTGTGCTGTTAAAACAATGTTTGTAAGCAATACCGGAGATGCCTGGTTTACCTGGGAAGGTGGTCAGAGCATTGCCGGGTTATGTGATAACAACTGGCATCATCTTGTTCTAACATATGATGAAACAACCAGCCAGGTGAAATTGTATATTGACGGTGTGCAGAATCCAAATGTAAAAACATGGGGTGGTCATGGCGCTCTGAACCTTGCTACCAGCAAGATCAGTGAATTCAGAATCGGTGCAGGACCATCTACAAGTTACGCATCCGATGATTGGCTGGCATGTACGTTTAAGGGAAGCCTTGATCAGTTGCGGATGTACAGCACCGTGTTAACACAGGCTGAAATTCAGGCATTGTTCACTGCCAAGCAATAATAGTCGAAAGGTTTTTCTCATTTCTCGTTTTGTTTTAAGCAGACATAAGCAACACAAAAGGGCTGAACATCTTGTTTCGGCCCTTTTATTCTTTCAACAGGGCCTAATATTAGTTTTTTATGCCAGATAAAAGGGTGCCTCTATATTTTGTATCATTATTGCTTTCTTCTGTAGTTCTGTTGTTATCTGCTTGCAGCAGTAAAAAACCTTCTATGTTTGAGTCGCTGCCTNNTATCTCTATTATTATAATGGCGGTGGTGTGGCTACCGGTGATGTAAACAATGATGGGTTGCCCGATATATATTTTACGGCCAATAATACCAGTGGTAATAAGCTGTACCTGAACAAAGGCAATTTTCAATTTGAAGATGTTACGGCAAAAGCAGGTGTGGCTGGAAAATCAGACTGGTGTACCGGTGTAACGATGGCTGATGTAAATGGCGATGGCTGGTTGGATATTTACACCTCAGCCATCAGCTCAAAATATAACCTGAAAGGCCATAATGAATTATTCATTAATAATGGTAACGGAACTTTTACTGAAAGCGCAGCCAAATATGGACTGGCTTTTTCCGGTTTAACTACTCAATCAGCTTTTTTTGATTTTGACAGAGATGGAGACCTGGATTGTTATATACTAAACCAGTCCCATCATCCCCATGCCAATATTGTAGATACTTCTAACAGGAGAAAATATGACCCCATGTCGGGAGATATTTTACTCCGTAATGATGTCGCTGCCACCGGAAAATTTACCGATATTTCAAAAGCTGCCGGAATATATCAAAGTAACCTTGGGTATGGGCTGGGACTGGCCATTGCTGATTTTAATAATGACGGGTGGGATGACATATACATTGGCAATGATTTTCATGAAAATGATTATTACTACATCAATAACGGCAACGGTACTTTCTCAGAAAGCGGAGCACAACATTTTAAACACTATAGCCGCTTCAGTATGGGTAACGATGTGGCTGATTATAATAATGACGGGCAACTGGATATTATTACGCTGGATATGCTTCCTCCTGATGAAAAAATTTTGAAAACTTACGGAAGCGATGAAAATCCTGATATCTACAAAGTAAAGCTGGAGATGCATGGCTACCAGAAGCAATATTCCAAAAACTGTCTTCAGCGAAACAATGGTAATGGCAGCAGCTTTAGTGAAACAGCTCTTATCAGCGGTGTATCTGCAACCGACTGGAGCTGGGCTCCTTTGTTTGCTGATTTTGATAATGATGGAAATAAGGATCTGTTTATTTCAAGTGGAATTGTAAAAAGACCTGTTGATCTCGATTATATCCGATTTGTTTCTGATCTGGATATGCGTAAAGGCCGGCAGCAAACAGATAAGTATGATGATATGACCATTGAGAATATGCCGGATGGCAGTTCTCATCCTTTCTTCTTCAAAGGGGATGGGAAATTAAAGTTTGAAGATGTGAGCAAAGCATGGGGCACTGCAAAAATGAAAGGTTATTTTAACGGGGCGGCCTATGCTGATCTTGATAATGACGGAAACCTGGATGTTGTTATTAATTGTATTGATGCACCGGCTGTAGTCTTAAAAAATAATGCCCCGGCTAAAACGATGGTCAATCTTTCTCTGAAAGGAGAGGGGATGAACAAGTTTGGCGTCGGCGCTAAAGTGTGGATGTTTACAGGCAAAACCATGCAGTACCAGCAAATGATGCCAACCCGGGGCTTTCAGTCTTCGGTTGATATGCGGTTGCATTTTGGGCTGGACAGTGTTAAATATATTGACAGCATCCTGGTTGTGTGGCCCAATCAAAAGTATCAGCTACTTAAAAATGTTCCGGCCAAGGGAGATATGCAGCTGAAAGAGATGGAATCAGGAGGTGTATTTAATTATAACGAGTGGTTCCCCCCGGCAAAGCAATCATTTGAGAATATTACCGGGCAAATTGCATTGAACTGGGCGCATCGGGAAAATGAATTTCTTGATTATAATAAACAATACCTTATTCCTCACCAGCAATCAACAAGAGGGCCGAAAATAGCAGTGGCTGATGTAAACAAGGATGGGCTGGATGATTTTTATGTATGTGGCGCTGCAGGACAACCGGGTCAGCTAATGATCCAATCAGCTGGCGGACAATTTGCCTCTGTTGATACTGCCATTTTTGGCAAGGCAAAGGACAGCGAAGAGGTGGATGCTGTTTTCTTTGATGCAAACAATGATGGTAACCCTGATTTGTATGTCGTCAGTGGCGGAAATGAATATTATGACGGCACACCTGTACTGGCAGATAACTTATACATGAATGATGGGAAAGGTCATTTTAAGCGTACAGAAAATCAAATTCCCTCACTATTGAAAAATAAGTCAACAGTCAGTGTTTCTGATATAGATCATGACGGAGATACTGATCTTTTTGTGGGATGCCTGGCCGATGCCAGGAAATATGGTATCCCTCAAACGAGCTGGCTATTACTGAATGATGGGAAGGGCACTTTCACACAGGCTGCTTCTTCTGTGATTAAGTTGGATAGTATCGGAATGATAACTACTTCCACTTTTACTGATCTGAATAAAGACGGCTGGGATGACCTGGTGGTAACTGGGGAATGGATGCCGCTGAAGATATTTTTTAATAACAAAGGAGTATTTACTGAAAATAATATCAGCCAGTCTACCGGTTTATGGCAAACACTATTGCCTGCTGATGTGAATGGTGATGGCAATACAGATCTGCTTGCCGGTAACTGGGGGCATAATAATAAATTCTTTACCGGTAAAAACGGACCATTAAAATTGTATGTAAAGGATTTTGATGGTAACGGTTCGGTAGAACAAATTATGTGCTATACGATAGACGGAAAGGAATATACATTCCTTGCAAAGGATGAGTTAGAAAGACCGCTGCCTGTTTTAAAAAAATCATATTTGAATTACAGCGACGTGGCGGGTAAAACGGTTCAGTACATGTTTTACAATCTTTTCAAAGACTACCTGGAATTAAAAGCCGAAAACCTGGCCACCACTTGTTATATTAATGACGGGAAAGGAAATTTTACAAAGACAGTATTGCCGGATGAAATACAACTGGCCCCGGTATTTGCTTTTGCTCCTGTACAAAAAGGTGATAAAGTAAGTTTTATTGCCGCCGGAAATTTTTACGGAGTTATTCCTTATGAAGGAAGATATGATGCTTTATTACCGGGAGTAGTCAGTTACAATAAGTCTACCGGGAAGTTTGAAGTTGTTGGGCAGATTTCTTTTGCAGGAGAAGAAGTGAGAGATATGCGATGGATTGGAGCATCCGGTGGAAAAAGAGTACTGGCAATAGCACAGAATAACAACCCGTTGCTATTTGTAAAACAGGCAGAGTAAAAGATATTTTACTATTGATTAAGCAGGAAAGTTATGAAACGAGTATTGTTTTTTTTATTACTGGTTGTGCTTCTTTCAGCATGTAAGGAAGAGGGTACAAAATATTCCAATGTTTTTGACAGCCCGGTACTCTATGCAAAAACGGTGAAGGAACTGAACAATGTGGTCATGCAGAATAATTTTCCACCTATTATTGCCAGCAGAAACTATGTTTACGCTTCTATTGCTGCCTATGAAGTAGTGGCGCTGGGGGATGACAGGTTTCAGTCGCTGGCCGGACAAATCAAACATTTGCCAAAAATTCCGCAGCAGGACCTGAATAACGTAAATTTTCAATATGCCGCCATACTTGCCTTCTGCAAGACTGGTGAGGCTGTTACTTTTCCGGAAGGCAGCATGACAGCATACCGGGCTATGCTGGATTCACTGGTAAAAATTTCAGGTATGAATGCGGCAATGAAGGAGGCCAGTATTCAATTAGCCGATTCAGTAGCCAATCATATTCTTCGCTGGAGCAGAAAGGATAATTATGCAGAAACAAGAACTGGTGAAAGATATAATATCACAAAAGAAGAAGGCCGTTGGATACCCACACCTCCTGCCTATGCGCAAGCCCTTGAACCTAACTGGCGGGATATAAGGCCAATGGTAATGGATAGTGCTGACCAGTTTACACCGCCAAGGCCACCGGTTTTTAATATGACGGATAAACAAAGTAAATTTTACCAGGAGGTGCTTGCAGTAAAAAGTGCAGGTGATAGTCTTACCGATGAACAAAAACATATTGCTGAATTCTGGGATGACCTGGGTAACCGGACGATTGTAGAAGGACATGTGATGTTTACTGCTAAAAAGTTTTCTCCTCCCGGTCATTGGATGAATATTGTAGGTATAGCAGCTGAAAAAGCAAAGGTGGATTTTTCTACTACCGTTTATGCTTATGCCAAAACGGCCATTGCTATGTTTGATGGATTTATTCAGTGTTGGGATGAAAAATACAGGAGCAACCTGGTGAGACCGGAAACAGTGATCAACAAATATATTGACCCGGACTGGAGGCCTTATTTACAAACGCCACCTTTTCCTGAATATACTTGCGGACATAGCACTGTTTCTGCCTCAGCTGCTGAAGCATTAACGGATGTATTTGGTGATAATTTTGCTTATACCGATTCTTCCGAGCTGGAGTTTGGCATTAAAAACAGGTCTTTTACTTCTTTCCGACAGGCGGCCGTTGAAAATAACTGGGCAAGATTTTATGGGGGCATACATTTTCATCATTCCTGTCTTATAAGTACAGATCATGGGAAAATGGTGGGTGAGCTCGTCAATCAACGTTTAAAAATGAAAATCAAATAGGAACTTAAAAAATTGAGAAAAGCAGCTGCCATATTACTGATTACTATTTACCTGGTTAACCTGGCAGGTGGTGCTATGTTATTTGAGTACCTCATTCAAAAAAATGACCGGTTGTTGACGGAACGAATTGATGAGGGGGATTACGACATTTCACAATTGGTTGAAGTGAAAGTGCCATTACGGTTACATTATTATTCCAGTTCGCTTCATTATGAAAGATATTACGGAGAAGCCGAAGTGGATGGTCGTTATTATAGCTATGTAATGCGGAAGGTATTTAATGATACGGTCTATTTATTGTGCCTTCCTAATCACTCCAAGGCGGAGTTAAAGAAGGGACAAGCAAGTGCCGGATTAATAGCAACCGATTTCGGAGGTACAGGAAACCCTGTCAAAGGAAAGGGCAGCGAGGGTAAAAAACAGCTTTCACTGACGGAATGCTGTCAGCACTTCAATGCATTTGAAATTGGGTCAGATGTTATTTTTCTGAAAAGCCAGTTGAAGGAAATAACCGTAAGCATAAATTCATGTTTTATTGAGCCGGCAGGAAAGCCGCCAAGGTTAAATAACAGTCATTCTGAAGCTGCCTGATGGTAGCGGGACAATGCTGATGGAGGGCTTGCCTTGTTTTTTGCTTGCATCAAACAGGGCAGCTAAATGTCTTTCATCTTAATAACTGATTATTAAAAACATGATTCATGAAACAAAAACTAATTTCTAATATAATTAAACCGGTAATCTTTATTTGGTTGCTGGTAATAACGGGGGCCGTATCGGCACAAACCGATATAGACGGATTAATGATGGAAAAAAATGCTTTTTGTGTGGGACCAATGGCGGGTTACAGCAGCTGGAAGAACTATTGGGAAGGAACATTAAAAAGAGATAATGCCAACTTGGGCACTGTTTCCGCCACCCAATTCAGTATAATGGGCAATTACGGACTGACCAATAAGCTGAATATCCTTTTTGGATTGCCTTATATTAAAACAAAAGCTTCAGCCGGTCAACTGAAAGGCCAAAAAGGGTTGCAGGATCTTGCCTTATGGGTAAAGTGGAAAGCATACAGTGAAAAAATTGGTTCGGGCCGGCTTTCGCTTTTTCTGATTGGCGGATATTCATTGCCTGTATCTGATTACACAGCAGATTTTTTACCTCTTTCTATTGGTCTTGAAAGCAAGAACCTTTCTGTTCGTGGTATGGCCGACTATCAAAGGGGCAGCTGGTTTGCCACTGTATCAGGAACATATGTACGACGCAGTAATATCAAAATAGACAGGGATGCTTATTACACTACCGAAATGCACTACAGCAATGAAGTAGAAATGCCGGATATGGCTGCTTTCAACTTCCGGTCCGGGTACAGGGATAAAGGATTGATAGCTGAAGCTACAGCTGATAATATGACTACGTTAGGCGGGTTTGATATTACCCGGAATAATATGCCCTTCCCCAGTAATAAAATGAGTGTCACCAGGATTGGTTTCAATTTCAAATATGATATGCCTTTTCATCCGAATCTTTCTTTAACCGGTAACGCTTTTACTACAGTGGCGGGAAGAAATATGGGGCAATCTTCCGGGTTTAATGCCGGTATTTTTTATGTACTTGATTTTTCAAAGAAAGAGAGAAAAAATTCTTCTAATCCTAAAAATTAAGAAAGATGAAAAAGCTACATATATCAATCATATTCGCCGTATCAGTTCTGTTTTATTCCTGTTCAAAGGATATTACTGAAACTAATCTTGAGTACCCAGTGCTGGATCCGGCCTCGCAGGATCTCAATGCCGGCACATGGAGGCCCATTTTGTTAACAGGGCCAGCCGAGTTTTCCGTGCCCGCACCCATTTCAACTACCAGTCCTGATTATATCATCCAATTGAATGAGATAAAAAGTTACCAGGCTAACATTACCTCCAAAGAAAGAAAAATTGTAAACTATTGGGGTGCCGGTGCTGTTCTACGCTGGAATGAAATATTAAGGGAATTAGTGGCTTTGCATAACCTGCCCCCTTATCAAAACCCTGACGGAACTTATCCGGTTCCCAGTCCCAATAATCCATTGGCCTATCCGCAATTTCCTTTTGCTAACCCACCCTATGCTGCAAGGGCCTATGCTTATGTTGCCGCAGCACAATATGACGCATTGGTGGCTACCTGGCATTATAAAACGTTATTCAACAGGTCAGCTCCTTATAATGTTGATCAGTCGTTAAATACACTTTTACCCAAGTCAAACATTCCCTCTTATCCATCCGAAGATGCAGCAGTGATCGGTGTAACTACGGAATTATTAAAACTCTTGTTTCCCGGCGACCAGGAATTTATTCAGCAAAAGGCTGAAGAACATAAGAAGGCAAGAATTTTATCCGGTGCTAATGTGCGCAGTGACCTGGAAGCTGGTGAAGCATTAGGAAGATCAATTGCTCAGAAGTACATAACCCGTGCAAGAGGTGACAGGGCGGGGGCAGCTGTTGGCACACCGGCTCAGTGGGCACAATTAGAAAATGATTGTATCGCCCGTGGAGAAGCTCCCTGGATGAGTCTTGAGTCGCCCAAACGACCGCCAATGCTGCCTTTGTTCGGAAGAGTACGAACATTCTTGTTTGACTCACTCACCATGGTGACCTCCATTCGTCCACCAGCACCACCATCTACTTCATCGCAGCAGTTCAAAGATGAAACAAATGAAGTGTTGTATTACAGCCAGAACCCAACGACAGAGCGAATGAAGATCGTTCATTTCTGGGCAGACGGTGTGAGCACATTCACACCTCCCGGGCATTGGAATTTAATTGCTGCCAATGATTTTGTAAAGCAAAGATTCAGTGAAGTAAGGTGGGCCCGCAATATGGCATTGCTAAATATGTCGTTAATGGATGCTGCCATTGCCTGCTGGGACGCCAAATTTGTATATTATAATCCAAGGCCATCGCAGGCCGATCCTCGGATAAAGACATTGACAGGATTGCCCAATTTTCCCTCATATATATCCGGCCACTCAACCTTTAGTGGTGCGGCTG
This sequence comes from Chitinophagaceae bacterium UBA2789, assembly GCA_002352145.1. GTDB lineage: Bacteria > Bacteroidota > Bacteroidia > Chitinophagales > Chitinophagaceae > JJ008. The sequence goes on along the minus strand of DEHX01000133.1, from coordinate 948 downwards.
CAAGGATACTGGGACATATCATCCGGTCAAGGGCTAACGATTATGATAATATGGCTAATGAAGCTTCGATATCCCGTTTGTATGGAGCTATTCATTATAGAAGTGATTGTGAACAAGGTTTAATAACCGGAAGAAAGATCGGAGATTATGCCATTGCCAGGGCCCGAACAGACGGGGCGGAGTAACTATTCAGGAACTAAAAATTCTACAGATGAAAAAAAGGACAGGACTTTTAATAGTGAGCTTTTATACTCTTTTTGTATGCGGCGATTGTTCCAAAAAAAATGGGAATGACCCTGTGCCACCGCCACCGCCTGCACCCACTAATGATGTGGAGATGTGGCTGACTAAAGGCGACCAGTCTGCTTTATTGCAAAAGCAAACGGATATACTTTCGTTTGGTACTACTGCCAACAGTTTTCCCAATATTGATATTGATTCAGCAACCGCTTATCAGTCTGTTGACGGATTTGGATACACATTGACCGGAAGCAGTGCTTACCTGATCAGGCGTATGGGAACGGCAGAGTCTGCAGCATTACTCAATGAGTTGTTTGGGTCCAATGGCATTGGGGTAAGTTATATCCGTATCAGTATAGGTGCTTCTGATCTGAGTCCTGCTGTTTTTAGTTACAATGATATGCCAACCGGACAAACCGATCCCACACTGGCTAATTTTAGTTTGGCTAATGATACTGTCGACCTTATACCTGTATTAAAGCAGGTTCTCCAGATCAATCCTAACATCAAGATCATGGGTTCTCCCTGGAGTGCACCGGTATGGATGAAGAATAATGGCAGTACAATTGGCGGTAGTTTGCAACCCCAGTATTATGCAGTCTATGCTCAGTATTTTGTCAAGTACATTCAGCAGATGCAGGCAAGAGGTGTGCCGGTGCATGCCGTTACAGTACAAAATGAGCCTGAACACGGAGGAAATAATCCGAG
>DEHX01000108.1:25731-26246 GCA_002352145.1 Chitinophagaceae bacterium UBA2789 | reverse complement strand
GTAGAAGCAGGCCAGGTTTATGGTTTTTTGGGTCAAAATGGTGCCGGCAAGTCTACAACGATTCGTATGCTCCTTACATTAATAAAGCCCACCTCCGGAACCATTGAAGTTTTTGGAATGAATCTCGGGAAACATCGTAAGGAAATTCTTCGTCAGACGGGAGCGGTTATTGAACGACCGGATCTTTACAAATACCTGACGGCATTAGAGAACCTCCGGATTTTTGCCGCCATGAGCGGTAATAAGATTTCAGAAAAAAAGCTGATGGAGCAGCTTGACATGGTTGGCCTGGCAGAAAGAGCTCACAGCAAAGTAAAAACCTACTCACAGGGAATGAAGCAGCGACTGGGAATTGCTACGGCGCTGGTACATGATCCTCAACTGATCATATTGGACGAGCCTACAAATGGACTTGACCCGCAGGGAATCGCAGATATAAGGAACCTGATTATCCAGTTAAGTAAAGAAATGAAGAAAACTCTTGTAATTTCTTCTCACCTGCTGAGTGAAATGGA
>DEHX01000108.1:0-25684 GCA_002352145.1 Chitinophagaceae bacterium UBA2789 | reverse complement strand
CAATGAAAGCCCTGATGGGAATGGGGATTCCGGTTATATCCTTCAACTCAAGGTATTCACTGGAAGATTATTTTTTATCTATAACAACCGGAAACCAGTATGTGGAAACTGCTGCAAATTGAGTTATTCAAAATATTCAAACGTCCGAGGACCTATATTGCCTTTGGGGCCATTGCCGCAATTGTTTTTCTTATACAGGTTGCACTAAAGTTTGACGGAAAGTCATATATAGACCTCTTGCTTAGCAACCTGGACGGTTCATTTGAAATGGATGATGAGTTCAAGTCGAAAATGCTGAATGGTTACTTGATTTGTTTTGTGATTCTGAATACATTGTTGATACAAATGCCATTATTGGTTGCATTAATTGCCGGCGATTCTATTGCGGGTGAAGCAAATATGGGAACCCTCCGGCTGTCATTGACCAAACCTATTAGCCGAACGGAGTACATGACGGTAAAATTTTTAGCTTCTGTGATTTATACTGTCGGCTTGCTGCTGTGGATGGCACTTCTTGCTTTATTAGGAAGTATCCTCATTTTCGGAGTGAATGATATGGTAATATTAAGATCAAGAGGTTTAGAGGTTATTGAGAGTTTTGACGTGTGGTGGCGGTATATCGCGGCTTTTGGATATGCTGCAGTAGCGCTTACTACTGTTTCAGCCCTGGCATTTCTGCTCAGTGTTTTTGCAGAGAATTCGATAGGACCCATTATTGCCACGATGAGTATTGTTATTGTTTTCACTATTCTGTCAGAGATGAATATTCCTATTTATGACAGAACGGTCAAGCCTTATTTGTTTACTTCACACATGGTGGCGTGGAAGGGGTTCTTTTATATGAAATCGAATGCAGAAGGGGCAACAATAACTGGCAGCATTGAGAATATGCCGGCAATATTAAGAAGCCTTTCAATTTTGGTAATATATATAGCCCTTTTCTTTAGCACTGCTGTCTGGGTATTTCGCAGAAAAGATATTTTGACTTAATCATATAGTATGAAAAAGAGTTTGATCTTGTTATTCATGTTAAGCAGTTACCTGCTGTCAGCACAAACTGCAGAGGAAATAATAAGCAAAGTGAAAGCCAAACTGGACAAAGTAAATGACTATGAAGCTAGCGGGAAAATGAAAACGAATGTGATATTTATTAAAGCACCGGTAGCGAATGTAAAAGTGTATTACAAGAAACCCAATAAACTTCGGGTCAACAATGAAAATGGTATTTCCTTTATTCCAAAAGGATCGGTGAATATCAACTTGAATAATATTTTTATCAATACGACTGGTTTTGACATGATAGATATGGGAAAAGAAAGCGGCACCAGCCTTCGGATAATAAAGTTGCTTCCCAAGGATGAGAATGCAGATGTAGTGCTGTCAACCGTGTATATAGATGAAACCTTGTCGCTGATTAAAAAGGCGAAAACGACCACTAAAGAAAATGGTACCTATGAACTGGAGATGACATATGGTAAGTATGCCAGTTATGGATTAGCAGATAAGGTTGTTTTTTCTTTTAACACCAAGGACTACAAACTACCCAAAGGGATCACTTTTGATTACGATGATGGTACAAGGAGACAAGAAGCCCCGGATAAGCTAAAGAATAAGAAAGGCAAAGTAGAAATTTCGTATTCCACTTACATCATTAATAAAGGTGTACCGGATTCAGTTTTTCGCTGAGCATTATCCTTCTTCAATAATCTCATCTTTGGCATTGGCCAATATGGCCTGAGTCATCTTGCGAAGGGGGTTTATCCTGCTTTCTGCATAGCCTTTTCTGCGGTTGATGATATCGATACATTCGAAGATAGAAGCAATAAAAGAGGAGGTATCTGCTTTGTTTTTACCTGCAATATCAAAGGCCACACCGTGATCAGGTGAGGTTCTGACGGCAGGTAAGCCAGCTGTATAGTTTACCCCTTCTCCAACAGCCAGTGTTTTGAATGGGATCAAACCCTGGTCGTGGTACATGGCCAAAACGGCATCAAACTTATCAAAACTGCGGCGGGCAAAAAAGGCATCGGCGCTATAAGGTCCGATCACCAGCATATTATTGTTCTTGGCTTCCTTTATGGCAGGCTTGATGATTGTTTCTTCTTCGGAACCAATTAAACCCTCATCTCCGGCATGCGGATTTAATCCAAGGACAGCGATCCTTGGTTTATCAATGCCAAAGTCTTTCTGCAAACTTTGATGAATGATCTGGAGTTTGCTTACTATTTTTTCTTTGGTGATATGCTTAGCCACCTCACCTACAGGTACATGTTCTGTAACCAGTGCTACCCTGAAATTATCGGCACACAGCATCATTACTACATCATTGACGCCAAACATGGTTTTAAGATAGGGTGTATGGCCAGTAAAGCTGAATTCAGCAGATTGAATATTTTTCTTGTGAATAGGGGCGGTTACCAGCCCATCAATTTGCTCCTGTTTTAATGCAGCAACAGCAGTTTGTAAAGAGAGAACAGCATACTTACCACCGGTTTCGGTTAACTGTCCAGGCGTAATGGCCACTTCTTCTTCCCAGCAATTAAAAAGATTGACCTGTTTATGATTGATCTTGCTGAAATCTTTGGTACTCTGGTAATTCAGGTTAACCTCAGGAATTGACTTCCGGTAAAAATTGATAGCCTTATTGGAAGCAAAGATTACAGGGGTACAATGTTCCAGTATCCGGTTATCAGAAAATGTTTTGATGATCAGTTCTATTCCTATTCCGTTCAGGTCTCCGCAGGAAATTCCGATAACAGGTTTATGCTGGTTCATGTTTTTATTGATTGCCGTAAAAATAATGAATAAAATGGCAGGCGAGGGGTGGTTTTTACGTAAAAACCCTTATCCCTAATGCGCTCTTTACGAAATGCATGAGTACTACTACCAAATTACTAATGAAAATCCCCTATATCGTTGTGTTTCTAAGTGAAAACGCTGATTTTAGCATGGGATTTAATAGGATTGATATGTAGACTTATTACTACAAAAAGCTATTAAACCTGCATCCAACATCCTTTTTGAAAAAACATGTCCAATTTCCGTCTTATGAAAAAGCAATACCAATTACTGCTTTTCAGCATATTGTTTCAGTCAGCAATATTACTTCCGGGTAATGTTAAAGCGCAATGTACTAATGCCCAGATAAATTGGGACTATTTAGATTACCTCCACAGGAATACAGCAGCTTATTCAAGTTATATTACTGCAGGAATGTATCCCTCAATGGTGCAAACCCAAAGTTTTGCAATTGGGGTCAACAGGTTGACAATTTCACACAACTATACTACTGCTAATAACCAAGGAGAAAATACAACACATACTGGTGAAGCTGGTTCGAGAGGTTCTGGTGCCGATGTAGAATACAGGGGCAATGGTGTAATTACCTGTACATTCGATAATGCTGTGACTAATACCAGTTTTTCATTATATGATATTGACAGAAATCAGGTAGTTGCAGTTACTGCTTTTAATGGTGCTACACCTGTAAATATTACTATGACTTCAGTGTCAGGGACTACTTTAACTGTAGTAGGTAGCGGAGGAACCGCTCCTGTAGCAACTGCCAATAATACGACAGTGGCCAATACCGCCACAAATGCCTCCTTAAATATTGATATTGCCGCATCTATTACAAGTTTTGTAATTACTGTAACAGCTACAGGTACATGTAATAGCAGTTGTGGAGGCGGGGGTACAGAAAACGGAGCTTTCTGGTTATCTGATATTACTGCATGTGTGAGTGGCAGCTTTCCAACAGATTATTATACGGTTTCTGAACCATTTACTGGGCAGCCGGCCTATGTTTTGGCGGTGCATGATTTGAATACAATATACATGGTGGATCCGGCTACAGGCAGAGCAGTTTCTTTATTTACTGATACAACAGCAAGAGTTAGAGAAATTAATGATCTGGCCTATGACCCTCATAAGCGTATTTTGTATTATAGTGTCGATGGACTGGAAAGATGTACACCGGCTGGAGCTCCTGACTCAGTTAGATATATAAGGAAGTACGATTTTAATACTGAGCAAATTTCTCAGGTTATTAATAATGTAAATAGTGCTCCGTTTAATATTCCGACTTTTTCATACGGACTGGAATCTGCTTCGGCTGCGTTTTATAACGGATCATTATACCAGGGAGTAGAAGGTACACAAAGTGGTTCCACTAATACAGGCAGAGAAGGTATTGTTTGGCGTATTGATTTTGCAGCAGATTCAGTCACGCCTACGAAAGCCTGTCAGGTATTTGCATTACCGGTGGATAATGGTTCTTCTTTGCTCCATGACTGGGGTGATATTATTATTAAAGATGGTATTTTATACGATTTTAATGCTGCCAGCAGTTCTTCAGTTGGTAACTACAACCTTTTGGACTTGCAGTCAAGATCAATGACTACTTACAATGGTATAAGAACATCAGATAAGCCTAGACAGGCAGGTCAGCTGTGGAATGGTACTTTATTATGGCTACATGATTCTGTAACAACTTACAATGGCACAAATGTGCTTACACTTCCTAAACGCCGAATTGTTGCTACTCCTCGTTCTGTTACTTGGGTATTGGGTGCTGGTGATGCTGCTGAAGCCTTCAGGCCTAAAGCTGATTTTGGAGATGCGCCTTCCACTTATGATCCGGATCCAAAATCTCCCGCATTGAATGAAAGAGATACAGCAATAAGGATAGGTACAACATATGATTGGGAATGGAATAAAAACACTTCTACTGATGCAACAGGTGATGGCTCTGATGAAGATGGCCTGGCATATGTTCCCATTTTTGCAAGAATGATAAATCAGTACGTTGTACAAGTTCAGGTTTGGAATAATTCAGGGGCAAATGCTACTCTTTGTGCCTGGTTCGATTATAATGGTAACGGAGTCTTTGATGTAAGTGAAGGCCTGGCTCCTATTACAGTAAGTACAATGGCCAGTTACCAGTCATTTTACCTGGCATGGACAGGGATATCATCCCCTCTTAATAATGGCGACTTCACTTATTTACGGATAAGAATTACGTCAGCATCAAATTCTATGTCAGCTGCTAATCCTACCGGTTACTTCAATGATGGTGAAACAGAAGATTATCGGGTATTGGTAGACGATTATCCGTTAACAGTGAATATGCTTTCTTTTCAGGCAAAATCAGTGAATAACATAATTGGAAGGTTGAACTGGCAGACAACTGCGGAAGTAGACTTCACGGGTTTTAATGTAGAAAGAAGTAACGATGGTACAAACTGGAGTGTTATTGGATTTGTAGCTGCAAAAGGAAATAATCTTTCTGGCACAAATAGCTATGAATTTGATGATCCACAGCCTTTGAAAGGAAAGTCTTACTACCGGTTGAAATTGTTAAACCGTAATAATATTAATCACTACAGCGAAGTGAGAAATATTAATATAAAGGAAGCTATAGACCATGTTAGTTTAATTCCTAATCCGGCAAGTACATATGCTACTATTTACATTAACAGCAATATAAATACAGAGGCAAATATTTCGCTTCAGGATATCCATGGCAGGATATTTAGAAATGAGCGACACAGACTGAATACCGGAAATAATTCAGTTACATTAAATAGCCTTAATCAATTACCTGGTGGTACATATATAATTCAGATTATTGCGAATCAACAGGTAATAAGCAAGAAAATAATCATCGGAAAAATATTTTAAAATAATAAAACTTTTGCCAGGGCAATAAGACCCGTAATATCAGCTAAAACTGATTATCGTTAATAACCGCTACAAATCCAATTTATGAAGAACATTCACTTGAAAAACCAACTTGGGGTGCTGTTTATTTTAGCCTCCCTTTTACTTTCATCTTGTATTAAAACCAGCCAAAAAGATGCAGCTGCACCTCAAAATGAGAAAGAAAGACGTAAGCGTTTAAGTGGTGCAGATAAACAATTAAACGGTTGGTTCTGGGAAAAAGGATATCCCAACCCCACTTCACTTACCGGTAAGTATTTAAAAGCCTGGCAAGAATACCAGGAAATAAAGCAGAACAATCCTTTTATCGGGGCTCACAGGGTAGAGGATCTTGGCAGCTGGACAGCCTGGGGGCCAAAAGTATTTGGCGGGAGGGTTTTATCACTAGCTATAAATCCGACAGCAGCAGCTTCTGGTAAGCGTACAATTTTTGCCGGAAGTGCAAGTGGTGGTATGTGGAAGAGCTATTCTGAAGGAGATGGTGCAACGGCATGGCAACCTGTTGAAACTGGTCAGGCAGTATTGGGAGTTTCCAGTATTGTGTACCATCCAAGTGATACAAATATTTTAATTGCCGGAACAGGTGAAGTTTATCGGGTTGAAACATTAACCAATGGTGCAAACAGTACCGGTCAGGTTGGTAATATAGGAAGAAATGTTTGGAAAACCAGGGGTACTTATGGCATAGGTATCCTTCGCTCAACTGATGGCGGATATACATGGTCGCATGCAATGACAAAAGTAAATGCTGATCTTTTTGGCATACAAGTATTGAGATTTGATCCAACTAATTCCAATATTGTTTATGCCTGCGCTACTGATGGCCTGTATAAGTCAACTGATGCAGGAGCCACATGGGGCTCATCACCAATCTGGTCTGGTACCTACGTTAGTGATGTAGTGATTGACCCTGCCAATAATCAGAATATTCTTCTGGCTGCAGGAAATGTCGGTAATAGTAATAAAGGTATCTGGAAGTCAACCAATGGGGGCACCAGTTTTACACAGGTAACGCCGGGATCATTTCCTTCAGCTGCAAAAAGCGGATATAGGGGGGATGTAAAGTTTTCAATAGCGGGTAGTTCAGCACCGTATACATTATTTGCAAGTATTGGAATGAATGACCTTGGATCCGGGTATAGTGCGGAAAATGAAGTATACAGGTCAACAAATTTTGGCGATTCATGGACAATGATTTCAAATTCTAATCATGCATCATACCAATCATGGTATTCGCATGTTGTAACTCCTTACCCCGGTAGTACATCCAAATTATTTATGGCGGGGGTAGGTAAATATGTATTAACAATTTCGGGTTCAACAGGCACTCGTACATCCATTGGCGGTGGAGCTGCTTCTTCATCATATCTATTGCCCGGAGCCCAGGAGGGGACTAACTACTTGCATGCTGATGTTCATGATGTAAAATTTTTGCCAGGAAGCAGTACTACAGCATTTTTTGCAACTGATGGAGGAATATTTAAAACAACGAATGCTGGTGCTGCCACGATTTCTTCTATAAATTTTGTTTCTTGTAATGGAGGATTACAAATTCAGCAATTTTACCCCACTGTGGCTCAGTCAAAATCAGGCACTACTGTTGTGGGGGGGTTACAGGATAATAATGTAATTCGCTATAATGGTACTGGCTGGGCAAAAGTATTAGGTGGTGATGGCGGCCCTTGTATGTTCAAGCCCGATAACGAAAATATTATGCTTGGCTCAAGCGACACAAGAGGCGTATATGCATCAACAAATAACGGAGCTTCACTTGGTACAAATGTTCTTGCATATCTAGGAAGTATTACTACCCCTTATGACAACCGCACCAGTTTTATGGCGCCCATTGGAGTTAGCCCGGCAAATCCAAACAGGTGGTATGTTGCTTCAGATAATCTGCATGTTAGTACTTTTAATACGGGTACAAATACATTTGGAACATTTTCCAACAACAACGGGAGTGGAATTCCATTGACAAATTACATTGATGCATTGCATAAGCCTGCTGTTTCAATTGGTGTTTCTGATTTGAATGCTAACAAGCTTTATATTTCTACATCACCATTTGCACAAGACATTTCTAATGACAATGTACATTATAATCCTCCGGCGAGGATAAGAAAGAGCACAGATGGCGGATCTACTTTTACAACAGTCTCATCAACTTTACCTGACAGGTTTGTCACTGACTTTGCTATTAGTAAAACTAATGATGATAGTGTATTTGTTACTTTAAGTGGTTTTGGAACTACACATGTTTATGTAACTGGAGATGGAGGTAATAGCTGGTCGCCAAGGGGAAGTGGTCTTCCTGATGTTCCCTTTAATACAATTATGTTTGATCCGATTGATGCAAGAATCCTATATGCAGGAAGCGATTTTGGTGTCTTTGTTTCCCAAGATAGGGGGGCTACATGGTTTGATTTTAGTAACGGTATGTGGGATGCTACCTATGTAATGGATTTGCAACCAGCTCCTGGTAATAAGATCAGGGCTTTTACACATGGTAAAGGTATTTTTGAATCTAATTTATGGGTGTATTTACAAACACTGCCTGTAGACTTTATTTCTTTTTCAGGGGTCAACAATGGGAGTAATAATAAACTTACTTGGATTACAGAAGGGGAGTTTAACTTAGATAGATATGAAGTGGAAAGAAGCAATGATGGAACAAATTTTCAAAAAGTCCATGAGGTAAATGCGAGAAACAGTACTGCTCAATCAATGTATTCTGTAAGCGATTTTATTGGAAATAACCCAGCACCAGTATACTATTATAGAATAAGGTCAAGAAACCAAGATGGCACATATATATTTTCGGATGTAATTAAGATAAAGGTTAATAGTAGTAATAGTAAGTTTGAAATTTTGGGTAACCCGTTCAAGTCTTCAATTACTTTTCGTTATACGGTTACTCAAACAGGTAAATTGCAATACAGTCTAACAGACGTGATAGGCAGGGTTTATCGAGGAGAAGAGTTTATTGTAGGAGTTGGAGTGTCAACATACACTATTAATAGTTTGTCTGGTCTTCCATCAGGAGTTTACCTTTTGAATATTGGTATTGGGAACAAGAGAAATACTCTAAAAGTAATTAAGCAGTAATACTTATTAACTCCGTAGCTGGTTATTACCCGCAGGGTAATGCCTGTAAACCTCCCTGTTCAGGGAGGTTTTTTTACTTAGTGATAAACCACAAAAGCCAATGGCATAACTGTAATTTATGCGGGGGCTAAAATTGTCAAATCTACCTTGTGATACATTTATGAGCTGTGTATTTTTATCAAAAGATCCTGTGACCTATGAGACTACAAGCCCTTTTGAGCCCTACCCGCTTTTTTGTCTTTTATGTAATGTTGACAGCAACAACCCATAAACTTACCGCACAGGAAGTTTTTGCTGTTGATTCTATTAACCGGACACTTACACCCTCCGGGAGCCGGTATTATTTAGCACATCCATTTGAGATTACTTATGGTCCGGATGATTCGCTGTATATTACCGAAAAAGTTGGAAGAGTCCGTATCGTATCTGCACTTACAGGTCATAGTCGTATTATCCTTGATCATAGGGCCAGTACCTATTTGAATATTTCGCGGAATGGATTTGGTGTAGCTACTTCCATTGGCCAGAACGGAATGATGGGTCTCGCTTTGCATAAAGATTTCAAAGGTTCAGGCGCCAATAATTTTATCTATATAGCTTACTCTAATAACAGCAGTTCACTGAGGATATCACGATTTACTTATAATACTACTACCGGTCAACTTGGGTCAGAACTGATATTGGTTAGCGGTGTTCCTGCGGGTGGAGATCATAGTTCTGGCAGACTGGTGTATGGGTCTGATGATAAATTATACTATTCTTGTGGTGACCTGGGTGCTAATCAGTTTGGAAATCGCTGTAATCCGATAGTAGCCCAGGACTTGCCAACTTCGGCAGAAATCAGTGCTAATAATTATTTAAAATACCAGGGAAAAATTTTACGTATAAACCTGGATGGTACTATACCTGCCGATAATCCTTTATTGGATCCGGATGCAGGAGGACCCCAGGTGGCAGTTCGCAGCCATATTTTTTCTTATGGGCATCGTAATCCGCAAGGGCTGGCTTTTGAGATGGAGACAAATAACGGAACAACCTATCCTTCCTTAACTCCGGGTGGTAATTTGTACAGCAGTGAACACGGTGTAAGAACGGATGATGAAATTAATATCATTTCATCAGGAAATAACTATGCATGGCCCTACTGGGCGGGATTTAGAAATAACCCGGCTCAAAATTACCAGTATATTAATTGGAGTTCAGCTGGTACCAGTTGTGGTAGTACCTCCTACAATGAAGTAGTAGTTCCTGCTGGTGCCACAGTACTGCAGGAATATAATTTTGCAGCAGGAACATTTACTGATCCGATTTTTTCCATGTATCCTGCCTGTAACGGGGCGTCAAACTGTAATGTTACTCTGACATCAGGTACTAACTGGATGCAATATCCAACAATTGCGCCTTCCAGTATTGATCATTATGGGTTTACTAATATTCCGGGTTGGCACCAGTCATTGCTCATACCTACTTTAAGAAGAGGTACTTTATACCGCTACAAACTTAATAGTACAAGAAATGGAATTGTTAACGATTCTGTGCGGTACTTCTTCAGAACTGATCGTTACCGTGATCTTGCATTAAAGAATGGAAATATAATATTTACTGTTACCGATAGTATTGGTTCCACTTCTGGCCCATCCGGCGGAGGAACCAATGTTCTTTCGAGGCCCGGAACCATTTTGAAATATACTTTTCTTGGGTATCAGAATAATGGTGGAAATAATAAAAGCACTTTACCAACAACCATAGATGTTACGGATGGACCGGTAAATACTTCAAATAATGGTTCAACCGTTATTATTGATGCCACCAACAGTAACTATTGGGTGCCATTAACCGGACCAGATGGAAATATCCTGGCTGAAATATTTGCCAACGGACAAACGCTGGGTACCGTTACCTCTTGTTTTTACAAGCACTCAGGTGCCATCAGAACGCAGGGCTCCGTTAGGTACCTTGACCGTAACATAACGATCACCCCTCAATTTCAGCCCGCATCCCCGGTACGGATCAGGTTGTATTTTTCCAAAGCTGAGTTTGACGCATTAGATGCTGATCCATTGAGTGGCATTACTACTATCTCTGATATTAAAATATTAAAAAACCAGGATGCATGCGGGAGCAGTGTATCTTCAACAACATCACTGATCAACCCTGTATATGCCGAGGCACATGGAACGGATGGTTATGTTGTGCAGGCAAATGTTTCTTCCTTTTCATCTTTTTATTTTGGTTCATCAAACCTTACTCTTCCCTTGCATCTCATAACATTTACAGCAAACTTTTTTAATGGTTCTGTATTACTTAAATGGGAAACAGAGCAAGAAAGAAATACAGATTATTTTGTAATTGAGAGAAATACGGGAGCCGGGTTTGTAAACATTGGAACTATTGCTGCAGGTGGTAATACTTCAACCAGATCTTTCTATGATTATACTGATAATAAAGCAGCAGGCCTGGGATTTCAGTCTGCACAATATAGGTTGAAGACTATTGATAAAGACGGAAGTTTTGTTTATTCATCAGTTGTGTTTATTTCATTTGCAGACCTTTTGACCAGGTTACAAATTAACCCCAATCCTGTGGCAGATGGGATAGCCAAAGTTTCTATAACTTCTCCTGCAGAACAGCAGGCAAATTGGAAGATTATCGATAATTCTGGCAGAATTGTACTTAAGGGTATTGTGCAATTATCAAGGGGGTTGAATGGTTTTTCAATTATGACAGGTAGTTTATCAACCGGCATTTATTATTTGGAAGTTAGCACCCGGGTGCATAATAATAAGATCAAACTTCAAAAACTATAATGTATACATAAATCACAGGCAGAGTGTCTGACATAAGGCCCGAAGTAGGAATAATCGGCTACTTTTGTATCAATGTATACATTAAAAAAATCACTGGGACAGCACTTTCTGAAGGATGAGAACATATGCCGGAAGATTGTTTCTTCACTACAGGAGCATCCTTTTAAGCAGCTATTAGAAGTTGGTCCCGGCGGAGGTGCTCTAACAAAATACCTGCTGAAATTAGAGGATGTTGATTTTAAAGCTGTGGAGCTGGATGAAGAAAAAGTGACTTACCTGCTTCAGACATTTCCAGAGTTGGAAGGGAAAATAATCAATGAAAGCTTTCTGGATATAAATCAACCTTTTACCGGAAGATTTACTGTCGTTGGTAATTTTCCCTATAATATTTCAACCCAGATTTTGTTTAAAATACTGGAATGGAGAGAAAATGTTGAAGCAGTGGTGGGGATGTTTCAAAAAGAAGTAGCACAAAGGGTGGCAGCAAAAGAAGGCAGTAAAATATACGGAGTACTCAGTGTATTAGTGCAGGCTTTTTATAAAGTTGAATACTTGTTTGATGTGCATGAGAATTGTTTTCAACCGCCGCCGAAGGTGAAAAGCGGGGTCATAAGACTTCTTCCGGTTAAAGCAGTTCCCCAGATGAAAAGTGAGCAATATTTTTTTCAATTAGTCAAGACAGCTTTCAATCAGCGAAGAAAAACATTGAGAAATGCAGTGAAAAGCCTTTTTGATGCAGCAGATTTGCAGGATGAGTTGTTTAATAAAAGAGCAGAGCAATTGACAGTGCAACAATTTGCGGAGCTTACTTTCAAAATGAAATGAAAAAGGTAATTATTACGGGAAAATCACATCCGATATTGAAGGACCGCCTGGAGGAAAAAGGCCATGAGGTGCTTTATCTTCCTTCAATTACATACGATGAGCTGGCGGAAATAATTCCTTCAGCAACGGGTATAGTGGTAACCACTCGTATCACAGTTGATAGAAATCTTATAGATAAGGGCACTTCTTTAGAATGGGTTGGCAGACTGGGCAGTGGTATGGAACTGATAGATGTTGTTTATGCTGAAAGCAAAGGAATCCGCTGTGTAAGCAGCCCTGAAGGTAACCGTAATGCAGTAGCAGAACATACATTGGGGCTTTTGTTAAACCTGCTTAATAATATTAACGCTTCATCAGAGGATATAAAAAAAGGTTTATGGCTGCGGGATGAAAACAGGGGAACGGAGCTAAGCGGCAAAACAATTGGAATTATTGGCTATGGGAATACAGGAAGTAGCTTAGCAAAGCTGCTTTCGTCTTTTGATGTAACAGTTCTTGCTTACGATAAGTATAAAACAGGTTTTGCCAAAGACTATATTAAGGAGGCAAGCTTTGAACAAATTTGCCGGTATGCCGATGTTATCAGCTTTCACCTGCCTCTGACGACAGAAACACATCATCTGGCGAATGGTAGTTTTTTTAGTTCCCTGCAAAGAAAGCCATGGATATTGAACACATCACGGGGAAAAGTAGTGGCCATTCCGGATTTAATTGAAGCGTTAAAAGACAATCGTATCTCAGGAGCTGGCCTGGATGTGCTTGAGAATGAAAAATTGGCCACCTATTCTTCTTCAGAAAAAGAACAATTGGATTGGTTACTGTCTCAGCACAATGTGATCATAACACCACACATCGCCGGTTATACGCATGAGGCTTCTTATAAAATGGCTGCTGTTCTGTTAACCAAACTGGGCTTAATTGGTTACCAGTAATCTTTTGTTAATATTTCCCAGGATAATTACAGTGGTATATTTTTTTCGGCAATTGAGGAAACAATTGTTATGAGAAGAAATTTACTCTTAATCATTTTTGTTTTAGTCCTTGTCATCACTTCCTGTATAAAGCCATTGGAAGATCGTATAACGGGTAATTGGAAGTTAACCGATTCTTTTCGTCGTGGATTTTTTGACCGGGACTATTTTCAAACCGGGTACGAATCCGGAATTTTTTCTTTTCATGAAGGCGGTTCTGCCACCTACATCAGTAATACGGATACATTGACAGGTTCATGGAAGGTGAGGCGGTATAGCGATAATTATTTTAACAGTTCCACCGGGCAGTGGGAATCAAAGCAATTGAAATCTTTAAGGATTACTTTAGTCAAGTTCTCACAGAACAGGTTTATTGACTGGTTTTTTGATGATTTCAACTTCAGAAATAACAGCCATAGAATCAGGGCAGAAGAGTTTATACCCGGTGGCGACAGGGTATACGAATTTGAAAAAAGGTAACTGTAAACTGATAAAGATGTTTTGCTTTTTCAAATAGTTGTGTATCTTTACAACTCAATATTGCAACGCTTCAGCCCAAGAACTGAGGCGTTGTTATTTTTTTATTTATCAAAGGAGGTGACTATGGCAGATATTCAGTATGTGACGAAAGAGACGCTGGAACAAATGAAAGCAGAATTGCAGCGGATGAAAACTGTTGACAGGCCTGCAGCCAGTAAAGCTATTGCAGAAGCCAGGGAAAAAGGCGATCTAAAAGAGAATGCGGAGTATGATGCCGCTAAAGAGGCGCAAGGGCTTTTGGAAGCTAAAATTGCAGCAATGGAAGGATCAATGGCCAACATCAGGGTGATTGATGAATCAAGTATTGATACCAGTAAAGTTTCAATACTTACAAAAGTAACGTTGACTAACCTGGGAACTAAAAAGCAGGTAACTTATAAGATCGTAAGTGAAAAAGAAGCTGATCTGAAAGCAGGCAAAATTTCAGTTACGTCTCCTATAGGAAAAGGTATTTTAGGTAAAACAGTTGG
The DNA here is from genome assembly GCA_002352145.1 of Chitinophagaceae bacterium UBA2789. Taxonomy (GTDB): domain Bacteria; phylum Bacteroidota; class Bacteroidia; order Chitinophagales; family Chitinophagaceae; genus JJ008. The sequence goes on along the minus strand of DEHX01000108.1, from coordinate 11,245 downwards.
AGAAACTGCTGAGGTGCAGGCCCCGGCAGGAATACTGAAATTCAAGATAGAAGAAATTACTGCTTAAAAACCCTTGAGCATTAGCAGTAGCCCGGCTTTTTTGCCGGGTTTTTTATGCATTATAGTTTTAGCTTTGGAATCAATATCAGATGATCAGGCGTATCAGATATTATCTTTTATCATTAAAAAATAAAATCTTTGGTGGTATGACTATTTTTTCAAAAATCATTGCCGGTGAAATTCCTTCTTATAAAATTGCGGAGAATGAAAAATTCTTTGCCTTCCTGGATATTTTTCCGCTGAGGGAAGGACATGTGCTGGTAGTGCCTAAGACAGAAACCGATAAACTGTTTGATCTTTCAGATGATTACTTATCAGAAATGCTTGTTTTTGCCAAACCAATTGCGCATGCCATTGAAAAGGCTTTTCATTGTAATCGTTGTGGCATAAGCGTCATTGGACTGGAAGTGCCACATGCACATATGCACCTTATTCCCATTAATTCTTCCAATGATCTCAATTTTACACAGCATAAACCACAAGCCAGTGCAGAGCGTTTGAAAAAGGCACAAGAGAAAATACTGGCAGTGCTATAATTATCATTTTTTAATCCTGCCAGGATTTTTTTTGATAAAATCTTCCCAGCCTTTTACACCTTTAACCGCTTTGTTTATTGGGGAACTGTTCTGAAAGTGATGGCATAATGCTACCGCTAATGCATCGGTTGCATCATAATGCCTGGGATTTTCTTTAAAAGACAACAGCGTTTGAAGCATCTTCATAACCTGTTCCTTGTCTGCATTGCCATTTCCTGTAATAGATTGTTTCACTTTTTTAGGTGAGTATTCTGTTACTTCCAGTCCATGGCGCATTGCTGCAGCAATAGCAACTCCCTGTGCTCTTCCCAATTTCAGCATGCTTTGAACGTTTTTACCGAAAAAGGGTGCTTCAATGGCAAAGTCGGTTGGCTGGTATTTGGTGATCAGGCCACTGACAGTATTGAAAATAAGTTGCAGCTTTTTATAATTGTCTTTCACTTTGCCTGGTTTAAGTACACCGAGTTCAAGCAGGCTCACTTTATTATCCTTTACTGTAATAAGACCATAACCCATTACCAGTGTGCCGGGGTCAATGCCAAGGATTATTTTAGAAGGCTTTTGCAAGCAGGCTGTATTTTTACAAAATCCCACTAATTGCGGGAGGGGTGAATGAAACTAAACAAAAATATAAAACTCTTCATCAATTACTTCCTTGGGCCTTTGTTGTTCATTTGGTTGTCCTGGTCAATTTACAGGCAAATACAACAGCAGCCGGGATTGGAGCAGGCCTGGCAACGAATGAAAGCATCAATGAACGGACCGATGCTCTGGAACTTATTGCTGGTGTTTATATTGATGATCGCTAATTGGTCAATTGAGGCTGTGAAATGGCAGTTGTCTGTAAAACAAATTCAAAAAGTAAGTTTCGCCAGGTCATTGAAGGCTGTATTATCCGGTGTTTCTTTCTCGGTAACAACGCCAAACCGTGTAGGTGAATACCTGGGGAGGGTTTTGTACATGGATGAGGGAAACAGGTTGAAGACAATTTCGCTGACCATTGTTGGAAGTATAAGCCAGTTGATCATTACTATATTCATGGGCGGCATTGGCCTTATCATTTTACGCCCCATAATAGAGGAGCAGCAAATCATTTCTGTAGTATGGATGAAAGTAATCTTGTATGGTGTGTGGGGTGTTTTTCTTGTTTTAACACTATTTTATTTTCGATTATCATGGATAATAAAATGGGTAGATCGTTTACCGGGTAGTAAGCGGTTTGCTTACCTTGTCAGGGCTTTAGAGGATTTCAATGCAACAATACTGCTTAAATTAATGTCATTATCTCTGTTAAGGTTTTTTGTATTTATTATTCAGTATTATCTGCTCTTTGTTTTGTTTGATGTGAACGTTTCGGGGTGGCAGGCTTTTTGGACAGTCAGTGTTTCGTTCCTGGTAATGGCCATAATTCCGACTATAGCCATTGCAGAACTGGCACAAAGGGGAAAAGTGACTATTGCTATTGTGGGGTTGTACAGCAGCAACGAACTGGGGATGACGTTTGCGACAGCAGGTATCTGGTTCATTAACCTGATATTGCCGGCGATAGTGGGAAGTTTATTAATAGTGCGAATCAATAAAATATTTACTTCGAATAATTATGAGGACTCAACATCTTAAATGGATAGGCCCGCTGGCGTTGGTTTTTTTGAGTTTTTCAAAGGAGGCAGCACCGCCGCAGGATAATTTTTGTGGAATCAGGAATATTGCATTCAAAGTGGAAGAAGAAGTGTCTTTTACTGTCTATTATGCTGTAGCAGGAATTTATGTAAATGCCGGGACCGCCACTTTTACCAGCAAGCTGGAAACAATTAATAACCGGCCCGTTTATCATGTTACCGGGGAAGGAAAAACGAATTCTTCTTACGACTGGATATACAAAGTGAGAGATAAATATGAAACATATATAGATACTGCTACATTTCAGCCACTCAAATTCATTCGTAATGTGAACGAAGGCGGTTATAAAAAATACGAGAATATCACTTTCAACAAGACTTCCAACACAGCAATTACAGGTAATGGTGTTTTTAAAGTGCCGGCCTGTGTGCAGGACGTGGTAAGTTCCATGTACTATGCCAGGAATGTTGATTTTTCTAAACTGCAACCTGATGATAAAATCCCTTTCTCCATGTTCCTGGATAACGAAGTATTTAATATGTATATCCGCTATGTGGGCAAGGAGGAGATAAAAACAAAGTATGGTAAGTTCAGGGCTATTAAAATCAAACCGTTATTATTGAANNAAAATTGATATGATGAGCCATACCAACCTTCGTCATCCGCTCACTTCACTGATCAAGAAAAAATAGTGCTATTGATTGGATAAAGAAAAGCCCCTCAAAAAGGGGCTTTAGCTATTAAATATCTTCCAGTTTGAAATAGTCTTTAGGTCTAATCCCTTTTTCCGTTTGTTGAACGGTGCAACATTCATTTACCGGATCATGCTCAAAGAAAAGAATATAATCACCCTCTTGTGCTTCTTTAAGGAATGATTTCTTTTCAAGAATGGTGGTCAATGGAAACATATCATAACCCATTACGTAAGGGATCGGCATATGACCAGCTGATGGAAGCAGATCGGCCATAAACACAATGGTTTTGTCCTTATACCTTATCTGCGGCAGCATCATTTTATCAGTATGTCCGCTTACAAAACGAATATCAATATTGTCGGTAAAGCGGGTTTTTCCCAATTGCCCGTCAATGCCATCATTTACGTCTACAAACTGTAGTTGCCCGTTTTCCTGGATAGGCAAAATATTTTCCTTCAGGAAAGATGCTTTCTCCCGGTCGTTCGGATAAACTGCCCAATCCCAGTGATCTTTATTGCTCCAGCAAACGGCATTCTTAAATGCAGGTGCCAGTTTATCGCCTTCTCTTTTAATAGTACCACCGCAATGATCAAAATGAAGGTGAGTTAGAAATACGTCGGTAATATCATCCCGGTGAAAACCATATTTCGCCAGTGATTTATCCAGTGTGTCATCGCCGTGCAGGTAGTAATGACTGAAGAACCTGGCATCTTGTTTATCTCCGTTGCCGTTATCAACCAGTATCAGCCGGTTACCATCTTCAATCAGGAGGCAACGTAATGCCCACGAACAAAGATTATTTTCATCGGCAGGGTTTATTTTATTCCATATCGTCTTTGGCACAACACCGAACATGGCACCGCCATCCAGTTTAAAGTAACCTGTATTAATCGTATAGAGTTTCATTGTGTTTGCTTTTCTTTAGCTGCATTAGCATAAAATAATAGTAATAAACCAAGGATAAAAAATGTAGCAAGTGCTACAACAGAGTTTCTCTGTGAACCGGATATTTCTGTAATAAACCCAAAACTGAAAATGCCTACTACAGCTGCCATCTTTTCTGTTACATCATAAAAACTAAAAAAGGAGGCTGTATCTTTTGTCTCCGGCATCAGCTTGGCATAGGTAGAGCGGCTCAATGACTGAATACCACCCATGATAAATCCCACAGCTGCTCCTAATCCATAAAATTCATAAATCCCGCCTTTAGGTAAAAAATACGCTGCTACACATAAAAGTATCCATAATACAACAAGGCACATGAGTGTTTTGATATTTCCGATTTTGGAAGAAAGCCATGAAATTGTGTAGGCCCCGGGGATGGCAATTAGTTGAATTATTAAAATAGCAATGATCAGGTTGGTAGTAGGAATCTCCAATTCACTTTTTCCATACAAGGCAGCTACCAACATCACTGTTTGTACTCCCATATTATAGAAGAAAAAGGAAAGCAAAAATCTTTTTAGTTTCGGCATGTGTGTCAACTGGTTCCATACTTTTCTCAGTTCTGAATAGCCCTTTGAAAAGATATTATGCTGCAAATCACCTGTGCCGGCTGGGACAGGTTTAGGTAATCTTTTTAATGCGAACTGCCCAAATCCCCACCACCATAAGCCTACCAGCAGAAAAGAAATTTGAGCCCCTTTTCCCTCTGTAATGCCAAAAGGTTTTCCCATTACAAATGCAAAACAAATAAGTTGCAGCAGCACACTGCCCACATAGCCATAGGCGAAACCTTTGGCACTTACCTTATCACGGTCTTCTATGGTTGCTATCTCCGGCAGGAATGAATTATAAAAAACCTGTGCACCCCAGAAGCCCACACAGGCGATAATAATACCTGCTATGCCTAGCTCCAGTGTTTGGCTGTCAAAAAAAAACATGGAAGCACAGGCAATGCTACCCATAGTGAGGTAAAAGTTCAGAAATCTTTTTTTGGTTCCCCTGTAATCGGCAATAGATGAAAGCAGTGGTGACATGACGGCCACAATCAGCATGGCAAGGGCCAGCGCATAGTTATAAAGTGCTGTATTCTCAAACTGGCGGCCAAAAAATGTTACAGTGGTCTTTGAAATTGCTGCATTGTCTACGGCAACGGATTCAAAGTAAGTTGGGAATATGGTGGAGGTGATAACAAGATTATAGGAGGAACTGGCCCAGTCGTACATAGCCCAGCCATTTACTACTTTTTTTGGAGCCGTTTGCATACCCAATGCTTTTGGTAAATATAGTATTAAGCCAATAAAATAAAAACCCGCCGGAGTGGGACGGGTTTTTTAGCTTTTACATAATCAGTTATTTCTGTCAGGGTCACCGGTATCGGCCGGGTAATTATAAGTACGGATGGCATTAAATTCTGTATCCGTCATCTCAAACCTTACAGCAGGTACTGAAAGTACCTTGTCGCAAATGCCTCTGCAAACCTCTTCAAAAAGGGAAACCGCTATGGTATTTACTTTTTCCGGGTTGCCAACCATTTTCACGATATAGTTTTCATTTTCATCCTTTATCAGCTGAAAACTAAAAGTGGTTTCAGGTTTGAAATACTCGTTCATAAATGCGGCCAGCCGGTTGGCTTCATCTGTGCTGGCACCTTTATAATATACCTCTGTATTTCCATCGGTTATTTTTTCACCAAAGGCCGCTACATTTATATCTTCTGTCGTAGTCTTTTGGTAGGCAATGCTCCTGATAGTTTTAAACTTGGTGTCAGTAAGTTCCATGTTCACCGGTTTTCCATTAAACGCATTTTCAGAGATCATTAACGCTATCGGGCTGAAGTTTTCATCTCCCATATCTTTTGCCCGGCTTTGGTCAACTACCATTCGCAAAAGAACTGTATCACCTTCACGGGACAGTTGAAAGCTTTTCCTGGCAGGATCATTTCCTGCTTTGCTATCAGCATCATAAAGGGCTTTGGCTGTTTTTTCTGCCTCTTGTTGGGTAATACCTTCTTTATAATACACTTCAATGTGCCCTTCTTTTACTTTTTTACCATAGTTGGTGCAGGCTGCCAGCATTAGTACAGCCAACAGCGAAAGGATAAGTTTTTTCATGTGTTTATTTTTTAGTTCGCCCCTTCGAGGCTGATTTATTTGTCACATGTTATGCCTTATTAAACATTCTTGGTTGTTTTGCTGCGTTTGTTAATTGGCATTTCGTTGATTTGTTTTTGCATAAATACACAAAAACAGGCAAAATTAAATCACCCATATTGGGGATTATCCTTTTATGATCCCGGTAAAAATGAGCACCAGCAATATGATTCCGGCCAGGATGCGGTAAAGGCCAAATATCCTGAAGCCATAGATCTTCAGGTAGTTGATGAAGAAACGAATAGCCAGCATGGCGACTACAAATGCAACTATATTTCCCACAATAAAAGCAATGAGGTTATCATTACTCTCCAGGATTAGCTCATAACCCTTTCGTTCTATTCCTCCATTTCCGGTCCATTTTTTTACAAAAACAGAGTAGGCTGTGGCTGCAAACATGGTGGGTACTGCAAGAAAAAATGAAAATTCAGCTGCAAGGTTACGAGTAAATTTTTGCGACATACCACCAATGATGCTGGCTGCGCTGCGGCTAACCCCGGGAATCATGGCAATGGTTTGCCAGATACCGGTGATGAACGACTGGGTATAAGTAATCTGGTCGTCGGATTCAGTTTTAGCATTTTTAAACATCGAATCAATGAACATCAATACTATACCACCTGCCAGCATAGCTACGGCAACGGTGGTGGGACTTTCCAGCATGGCGTCAATCTTATCTTCAAACAGGAAGCCTAACAGTAAAGCAGGGATAACACCAATCAGTAGCTTGATATAAAACTGCCAGCGGTGAAACTGAAAGAACCGTCGCCAGTATAAAATAATGACGGATAGAATAGCGCCAAACTGAATGGCCACCTCAAACAACTTGGTGAATTCGTCCTTCTGTATACCCAGCAATGAACTGGTGATGATCATATGACCGGTAGATGAAACAGGAAGAAACTCTGTTAATCCCTCCACAATGGCAATGATGATAGCGTCGGTGATGGTCATTCGTTCTATTTATTCGCAACATAATAAAAAAGCGATCAGTCCCGGTGATCGCTTTTAATAAAATATCAAAAAATTTTGATCAGGCTTGTTTCGGCTTTTTGAATATGGCAATGATCTCAATCACCAGCCCGGCCAGTATCAGGATCGGGGCAATAGTGATGCGGGTAGAACTGTACACTGCTGCCTCGTCAAAAACTTTAGGATCTTTATTGCTGGCTCCGCCAGACATCAGGAACATACCAATAGCAATTAGTACAATACCCAGCAGCATCCACATATAATTTTCTTTACTAAACATGGTGGGTGTACTTTTTTCATTACTCATTTTTTCAATTTTTGGAGTTGCAATATAGGAAATAAGTCAATGGCGAATGGGTTGTAATTTCTTTATTGATTACTAGCCAGTCACTAATGGCTAGTAGAGATCGTCCAGCTTCATTTTCAGGTATTTCACCACACTTCGGTGGGTGCTGAAAAGAGTAATACCAATTCCGGTAAGGATCATCAGTAAAAATAAAAGGAACAGGCTCAGGTTATCATGAGCGGCTTTCATACCAGGAATATATTTTTCAGCTATAAGCGTAAGCAGTAAAACCCCCACAATGGCAATGATACCACTGATGGCGCCGTTAATCACCGCCCGGATATTCATAGGCTTCGCTATGAACCAGCGGGTAGCCCCTACCATTTGCATCGTTTTTATCAGGAAGCGGTTGCTGAACATGGCCAGTTTGATTGTATTATCAATAAGCACAATAACAACGGCCGCCAGTATAATGGCAATAACCAGTAAAACGATACTGATGTTCCGCATATTCTCATTCATCTTGCCGATGAATTTTTCCGGGTATTTTACCTCGCTTACATAGGTCTGTTTTTCCAGGTCTGCTTTTATCGTTTTAAGCGAATCCGGGTTCAGGTAAGAACTTTTTACCTTGAAGTCAATACTGTTGGGAAGCGGATTTTCTGTCAGGATATTGTCCCAGCTTTCATTACCGTCACTGTTGTAAATTTTTTTAGCCATTTCTTTGGTCACATACATATAACTTTTGATGTAAGGCTGCTGGCTGATATAGTTTACGAGGGCAGAGCTGTCCTTAGGATTAAGATCTCCTCTTAAATAAGCACTGATATTGACATCCTCTTTCAGGTTCCTGGCAATTTTGTTGGCATTGATAACCAGCCAGCCAATGGTGCCAAGAAGAAATAATACCAGTGTGACCCCCAAAATGGACATGAAGTAAGAAGGTTTTCCACGTTTAATCGAAGCTTTTCCGGATTGGGACATGAACAATTGTTTTTCAGATGAATAGGTTGGGCAAAAATAACAGATAAAGCAGTACAATCAGTATTTTTGCTGCCCAATAAAACGATTGCCCCCGGTTCATATTGCCATTTGTGGTTGAAGATAATTGTTAAAGATTTACGGAAAACATTGATATCGTTTCAAAATTTATAAAGGCAGGCTGATAAATATGGAATACAATTTCAGGGATATTGAAAAGAAATGGCAGCAACGCTGGAAGGAAACCAATACATACAAGGTTTCGAATGAGAGCAATAAGCCGAAGTTTTATGTGCTGGATATGTTCCCATATCCCAGTGGTGCCGGCTTGCATGTAGGTCATCCGCTGGGTTATATTGCATCAGATATCTATAGCCGGTACAAAAGATTGAAAGGGTTCAATGTATTGCACCCGATGGGTTATGATGCGTTTGGTTTGCCTGCCGAACAATACGCTATTGAACATGGTATTCATCCCGCAGTTTCCACAGAAGCCAACATTAAAAATTTCCGCAGCCAGTTAGATAAAATCGGTTTTTGTTATGACTGGGACAGGGAAGTCAATACATCAAAGCCTGAGTATTATAAGTGGACACAATGGCTATTCCTGAAATTGTACAATAGCTATTTCGATAAAAAAGAAAATAAAGCAAAACCCATCACAGAACTGGAAGAACAGTTCATGGTTCACGGTTCATTGCCATTAACGATGAACCATGAACCCTTTACGGCAGATGAATGGAAAAAATTTGATGAAAAAAAACAGCAGGAAATCCTGATGAACTATCGCCTTGCCTACAGCGCTTATGGCGAAGTGAACTGGTGCGAAGCACTGGGAACGGTTTTGGCCAACGACGAGGTAGTGAACGGGGTAAGTGAAAGGGGAGGCCACCCGGTAGAGAAAAGAAAAATGCGTCAATGGTACCTGCGTATTACAGCTTATGCGGATCGCCTGCTGGAAGGATTGAATACGGTTGACTTCAGCGATGCAATGAAGGAAATGCAGACTAACTGGATTGGCAAGTCAAGCGGGGCAGAAGTAGATTTTGCCATTAAAGGGCATACACAAAAGCTGCGGGTTTACACTACACGGCCGGATACCATCTTTGGCGTTGACTTTATGGTGGTGGCACCGGAACTTGAACTGGTCAACGAAATAAAATCTGCTGAACAAACTGCCGCTGTGGATGAATACCTGGCTTATGTAAAAAGCCGCAGTGAAAGAGAAAGGATGGCCGAGAAAAAAATAACCGGTGTGTTTACAGGGGCCTATGCCATCAATCCTTTCGACGGAAGGGAGATTCCCATCTGGACATCGGAATATGTACTGGCAGGTTATGGTACCGGGGCCATTATGGCCGTGCCCTGCGGGGATGAACGGGATCATAAGTTTGCGAAACATTTCAATATTCCCATTACCAATATCATCGGCAGTCATTATAATGGGGAAGAAGCCAATGCCACCAAAGAAGCCATATTGGAAAACAGCGGCTTTTTAAACGGTTTGCTGATGAAAGATGCCATTGAAGTGGCAATAAAAGCGATTGAAGAAAAAGGCATCGGCGTAAGAAAAGTAAATTATAAAATGCGGGATGCCGGTTTCAGCCGCCAGCGTTACTGGGGCGAACCTTTCCCGATCATCTGGAAAGACGGCGTACCTGTTGCGCTGGAGGAAAAAGATTTGCCGTTGCTCTTGCCGCATATGGATGAAGTAAAACCCGGCAAAGGTGGTGAAGGGCCTCTTTCTAATTTGACAAATTGGGTAAATACTCCCGAAGGGCAGCGGGAAACCAGTACGATGCCGGGCTATGCCGGCAGCAGTTGGTATTTTCTCCGCTACATGGACCCGGCAAATGAAAAAGAATTTTGCAGCCGCAAGGCCAGTGATTACTGGGGGCAGGTTGATCTCTATATCGGCGGTACCGAACATGCCGTGGGTCATTTGTTGTACAGCCGCATGTGGACCAAAGTACTCTATGACCTGGGATTGATCGGGCATGATGAGCCCTATAAGAAATTGGTGAACCAGGGGATGATACAGGGAAGCAGCAGGTTTATTTATCGTGTACAATTTTCAAAAGTGATGGATGTTTTAAAAGGTGATTTTCAACCATATTCTACTCTTTTTATTAAAGAGAAAGATTATGATGAGTTAATGAGTATTTCGGTTAATGATGTACAAAAAAGAATTTCCTTTTTGAAGGAGAGATATCCTAACAGTGTTGTTGTTCAAAATGCCTCCAATGCTATGAGTTTGGCTAGACTCCATGTGGATGTAAATATTGTGGATGGATTTGATTTAAATATTGACTCCTTCAAGAAATTAAAACCAGAATATGCCAACGCCGAGTTCATTTTAGAAGACGGTAAATACATTTGCGGCGCTGAAGTTGAAAAAATGTCCAAATCCAAATTCAACACGGTTAACCCGGATGATTTGGTTTTTAAATACGGTGCCGATACTTTCCGCATGTACGAGATGTTCCTCGGCCCGGTGGAAATGAGCAAGCCTTGGGATACCAAAGGAATAGAAGGAGTACATCGTTTCCTGAAAAAATTCTGGCGGTTGTTTGTGGATGAAGTGAAGGGGCTGCTTGTTACGGATGAAGAACCCACCGCTGCAGAACTGAAAGTGCTGCACAATGCTATTCGCAAAATTGAGCAGGATACCGAACGCTTTAGTTTCAATACAGGCGTCAGCGGTTTTATGATCGCCACCAATGAACTCACCGATCTGAAATGTCACAAGCGAAAAATTCTCGAACCGCTTTTGATCCTGCTGGCTCCTTATGCACCACATATTACAGAAGAACTCTGGAGTTTATTGGGCCATGCCGGCAGTGTGCTGGATGCTGCTTACCCGGTGTTTGAAGAAAAATATGTAAAAGAAACCACCAAGGCCTACCCCGTTGCCATTAATGGTAAGACAAGGGCAGAACTTACCCTGGCCCTTGATGCTACCCAGCAGCAGGTGGAAGAATTGGTATTGCAGGATGCCAC
>DEHX01000110.1 GCA_002352145.1 Chitinophagaceae bacterium UBA2789 | reverse complement strand
GATGAATTTACGGAAGTAACGATCCCGCACTTTGTAATGGAAAAAGAGCTCTGACCTACCCTTTCTTCACTTTCGATTTAATTAATTTTCTTAACTCAAAGACTTCATCGGTGTCTTTGCAACCGCTTTTGGGCACCAGGAAAAAAGAACGGCTGTCAAAATATAAATGAAAGAAATGAGGACTTTCCAGGTAGTTTTTTAAAGCTGTCCAGGCCCATGTTTTGGAGCCCCTTTCATGTGCCAGTTGAAAACCATCCTCTTCAAAGGTCATGCTGAATTCATGCTTAAAAGTGGCAGCCCGGCGATAGACTAATGCCGGCAGTATGAACCAAAAACTGATCATCAGCACCACCCAAAGAAAAGAACCGATGAAAAATGCCATGGGTGTTATTTTTTTTAATGCATAAAGCGTAATAGACATTATGGCAAATACATTCACCAGGATCAGCATTATCCTTATTTCGGGCCGGCTGATAAAATGATACCGTAAAGCCTGTAAAACTTTTGGTTTTTCGTAACCGAAGCTGATGGTCATAGTTGTACTAATCTATTAATCATTACCAATTTGGGCTATCTTCCACTGGCCATTTTCCTTTTTCAATCCTACAAACAACAAAAGAGAACCTGCAAGATAATTTTTATCATCCGGGGCTCCTATTTCAACAGCAGCTGTATTGTCTTTCACACTGATAATCCATTTGCCTGACGCTTTAATGCCATCCAACAAATAGGATGCAGATTCCTGGTTGTTCGTAAACCAGTCATAATCGAATCCGTAGGGAATTTCGTCCTGGAGATCTACTTTAAATGCAGAGTCGCATTTCCGGAACATGTTCTTTTGATTGACAAGAAAATCTTCTCCCAACTGTGGTATTGAATCACGGATAAAAGCCTGGTATCTTTCTACTTCCGGCCAGTTGATTTTATAAGGCGGCTGATCCTGTTTTTTAATGCCGCTGTATAATTGATAGCCTGTCATTCTACTATAATTCCCGGCATACCATGTGTAAAAATCTATTATCACATTCCGGATTTCCGATGAATCGTTAGCAACCTTTGTTGTTATGTCTGAACCCGGTTGGCTCTCTTTAGATGAATTTTTTTTATTATCACAGGCTAAAAAAAATAATGCAGCAGCAAGGATGGGGATGAACTTTTTCATATTGTTGGTTTAGGTTATGGTTTTTTTAATTCTTTTTCAGATACAGACCATTCTCCCAGCTTCTCCCCTTTTACTCCCAAATACTCAACGGTAAGCTTTCTTTCATTTCTTTTACCACTGAAAGATAACCGGGTGTAATTCTGTTTTTCATCAATTCCCAAGACCCTGTAAGGATTATTCTTCTCTGCAGCGCCAAACGTATGCGTACCGGATGTAAGGGGCGAGCAGGTAATATCATACAAAGGATAAGTACCTTCTCTTTCAACTTTAATGATCTCACTGTGATGCCTGTCGCCTGTTAAAAACAGCACCCCGTTGATATTATATTCTGTAAGGAAATTCATTAGTTCATCGTACTCAGCCGGGAAATCCCGCCATTTATCAAATGGTGAAACGGGGTTCAATACCTGGCTGCCGACAGCTATGATCTTGAAAGTAGCGTTGCTGTACAAGAGCGAATTTTTAAGCCATTCCATTTGCTGTTTGCCCAACATTCTTTTTTCCGGGTTGGGTTCTCCGTTTACTGAATCCTTCATGCGGTCGGCGCTGCGCCACCAGCGATCATCTGTCATAAAAACATCCACATCTCCCCAACTGGTCATTGTGTAAATGCCCTGCCCGTTTTCGCCGGCGGAAGGGTTGCAGAAGTAGCTGTTGAAAACCTTACGGGTGGCATCCTTCAGGATATAATTTTTGCCAATATCATTCGGACCATAGTCATGATCATCCCAAATGCCAAACTGCGGCATGGCTTTTAAGAATGGCTGAAGCACCGGCAATGATCGGTCTCTGCTGGCTCTGTACCACAAACCCCACTCACTGTAATAATCCACATCCCGGGTGTACCAGGCATCGCCCAGCCAAAGCATAAAAGCTGCTTTTTCTTTGGCCATTGCATCAAAAATAGATGAATCCTTTCCGTAAGGAGTACCCGGCCTGTCAAATACCGGCTCATTGAAGTAAGAACAGGAACCTGTCAGAAAACTAAAGTCCGGCACCGGTTTACGCCATTGCCAGAGATCTTTGGTGGTAAATTCACCCCCTGCGCTGGTCGTTTTTCCATTCACAAACAGTTTATACTGGTAAGTAGTATTAAAATCTAACCCTCCAAGGGTAAAAGTAATGGGGTTGAATTCATTTCCCAGTTCACCTTTATAATGTACTGTTTTCGATTTGGCTTCCCCTTTTTTTGCATATTGCAAGGAAACTAATTTTACTTCCGGAGATACCTCCACCCAAATCTTGACATCCCTAAGTTCAACGGGTCCCAGCATAGGGCCGGATAGGATCCGTGGCTGAGCGAAAATTTGCATGGATAATACAGTAAAAAATATTACTTTGATAATTACTTTCATAACCATTTATTAAAGCGCAAAATACAAAAGCCGTTCCTTATTGGAACGGCTCCTGAAAAAGATAAATTGTAAGATTTATGGTTGTATTTTAAGCAAAGCACACAATTCTTGATATGGCATATTTTTAAGTTGTGTGGCTGTATAACCAGCAGCAGGGCCTGAAGAAATTACAGGTTCACCGCCTGCCATACGTCCACCACTAACCGCACCAGGAATTAAAATATAACGATACTCTAAAGACTGTGGTAAGTTAATTAACACTGGGGTCGAACCCGGATCACCAGAAGTGAATCTGCAGCTTCCCAATGTATGACGGTAAATAATTATTTTTTGAAGATTGTATATACAATTAATTGTATTGGTTGCACCTCCTGCATCGCTGGTATATGGCAACTGGTAGGGACCGATAGAACCTACCCGGAAATAGGTAATCATCACCCCCTGGTTAAGAATTGCAGTTGAAAGTGATGGAGCATCAATGTGACGAACTCTTAAGCAAGTGCCATCAATAGTGGTATCCCTTTGGCTGTAAGGACTTGTAACCCATGCAGAATAAATCACATTGGCTGATCCGGCAGGACCTTGCGGGCCTTGTGGACCAGTGGGACCTTGAGGGCCTGTTGGGCCTGTTGGACCAGCAGGACCTGTAGGGCCAGCAGGACCTGTACCACCTGTAGCACCAGTAGCGCCGGTGGGACCTTGTGCACCTGTAGCGCCGGCAGGGCCTTCAGGACCTTCCTTTGTACAACTAACGGCTAAAAAAGATATAGCTAATGCTAAAAGGGATAGAGTTTGAAACTTTCTCATAGCGTTTTGATTTGCGTTTTTTGGTTTTGGTTTTAAAAGTAAAGGGAATTTTCCGCTTCACCAAGACAATTTAAAGGTAAAGTAAAAAAACACATTCCGGCATCAATTCCCAAAAAAATTCCTGCCGTCAAGGCACATACAATCCCCCTATATTTGCCGGGTAATCAAAACTGTATATATGCGTATTTGCCTGCTCTCTGCCCTTTTTTTGTTAGGTTCTTTTTCTGCCATTGCCCAGTTTTCAAAAGGAGATAAAATGATAGGTGCATCTGTCGGCAGTGTGGTAGTCAATTCGGGCAGTTCGGACATTTCTGTCGCCCAAATTGGCAGCAATACTTCCCGGATTACCAACTTCAACATTAATATCAATCCTTCATTCGGTTGGTTTATATCTGACAAAACGGTTGTGGGTGGTGCTGTTATTATAAACCCGTACAATAACAAAACTACCTACGAACAAAGTGGTTCAACTTACCAGAGTGATAAGAACAGCAATTTTAGTATAGGACTGGGTGGTTTTGCCCGTCATTATTTTGGAGGTTCCGGTTCTATGATGCCTTTCGGGCAAATCGGTGTCAACTTTGGCATTAATACCTTAAAAACGGAAGGATTTTTCTATGGTGGTTCGGGCAGCAATGCCTATAAAATAAGCTATGATGGAGAAACCAACGGCGGCTTTTTTGCCAATTCCACATTTCAGTTAGGACTTACTAAAATGGTGGGCGACTATACAGGTCTTGATTTTTATGCAGGTTATAATTTCTCCTATAACAAAAACACTTTCAAAAGAACCACCCTCAGAGATAACGGCAATGATGGCTCAGTTGATGAAAGATCAGAAAACGAAACAACCACCAAATTCACCAATCACGGCTTCATCATTGGTGTAGGTTTCCAGGTTTTCCTGAAGGGAAAGAAGAAGTAAAAAATTTCAGGTGGTCTTTGATTAATGACTTTTTTTATAGTCGCCGATATTAATAATAGCCTGGCAAAAGCTGAACTCTACTTCATCATTACTGCTCACTACTACCATCCGGTTTTTGCAATAAGCCGTTATTAACCGGTGATAAAGTTCTATCCCTGCCGCATCCAGGTTGGTACAGGGTTCATCCAGTAAAACCAATGATGTATCGGAAAAAATACACTGGGCCAGTTTGACCCTTTGCTTCATGCCTGAAGAATAATAGCGAATCTGTTTATTAACGGCTTTCTCCAATCCGATTACCTCAATAATATCTGTTATACCTACACCGGGCAAAAATGGCTTAAAGCTGTTGTGAAATTGCAGGAATTCACTCAGTGTCATTTCTTCGATCAGCTCAAGGTAAGGGGCAGCAATAGACACTTCCTTGTAAACCTTCTCATCTGCTATTCTTTTTTCATTAAGCTGCCATTTTATCGTTCCCTCATTGACCATGGTGTTTCCACTAATCACCTGCAACAAAGTACTCTTACCAGAGCCGTTGGGTCCGGTAATTGCATACGATTTTCCTGCTTCGAATTGGTAAGTTAAATGACGGAAGATCCAGTCCCGGTTGTAGCGTTTGCCTGCATCAGATAGGGAGATCGTCATCGTTGCTGCCTTTGGTGAAACGTTTGATGATGCCACGGCCGCTTTCCCTGATGAAAGTCACGATTTCATCTCTTTCATCTGTAGCCGGCATTTCCTCTTCAATGTATTCCACAGCCTGGCTGGTATTCATTCCCTTATTATATAAAACCCGGTAGATGTCCAAAATATGATTGATGCGTTCTATACTGAAGCCCCTGCGTTTCAGGCCTACAGAATTTACACCGGCATAACTAAGCGGTGTACGGCCTGCTTTAATATAAGGCGGTACATCTTTGCTCACCAATGAACCGCCGCTAACAAAAGAATGAGCCCCGATTTTTACAAACTGGTGTACAGCACACATGCCCCCTAAAATGACCCAATCTCCGATTGTAACATGTCCGGCTACCTGGGTATTATTGCTTGTTATGCAATTATCACCTACAATACAATCATGGGCAAAATGGCAATAAGCCATGATAAGGCAGTTTTTGCCGATGACGGTTTTCTCCCTGTCTTTTGTACCGCGGTTGATGGTAACAAATTCACGGATAGTAGTACCATCGCCGATAAATACATTAGAATATTCACCCTGGAACTTAAGGTCCTGCGGCACAGCTGCAATTACAGCGCCGGGAAAAATGCGGCAATTTTTTCCGATTCTCGCACCTTCCATAATGGTAACATTAGAGCCAATCCAGGTACCATCACCAATCTCTACATCCTGGTGTATGACCGTAAAAGGGTCAATTTTTACATTAGTAGCCAGGCGGGCATTGGGATGAATATATGTATGCGGATGGATCATGAATTTGCTACAAGAACGGGCAAAGTTAGCAGATACAACTAAAAACTAAAGTTTTTTTAGGCATATATTGTTAAAAGTCAGTCACTCAGCTCACAGTGCTGGATGAAAGGATGGAAATTCAATGTTGTCACAGTAAATTTGCACTTTGAATGCATAACCCGCAGGACATATTAACAGTAGCCTACAAACAACCCCTGATGCAGGACCAATTGGTAATGTTACAGGACAGGCACCAGCAGATACCCGGATCAGTACAGTACACTATCGAACGTTACCACCGGCAGCCTCAATGGAATATTGAGGATACCGGTATGTTGATCTATCACTACGAGAAAAATCTTCCAAAAGAAAATTACCTGGAACTGCGGTTCTGCGTAAGTGGTAATGTGTATTGCCGAAAGAAAGATTCGGAATGCGACATGTGCCAGTTCAATGCTTCTAAAAACTGTATGGAGAGGGTTGATAGTGTCGATGTGGTTATTTTCCGTTTCTCCCCTGTACATCTCAGCCAGTTTGTAAAGCCCCGGAAAGGGAACTCATCATTGACTGATGATATTTTAAAATTCAAACACAAGTCTTCTTTTAGTAAAATTCTTCCTCTCTGCGGAAAAACAAGAATGGTGCTGGAGGGGGTACTGAATCATACTTATACAGATACTTTAGAGAATATCTACATCAATGCCCAAACGCAGATGCTGCTATTGTACAGCCTTGACTGCATGCTGGGAGAAAAAGAAATTGATATCGTAAGCTGTAAATTCCTTGCAAATGAAGCAGACAGGGAAAAGATCGTAAAAGCAAGAGAGATCCTCATTCAGCATATTGGTGAACCCATTACCATTAAAGAACTCAGCCGTAAAGTGGCCATCAACGAATGTTACCTGAAAAAAGGGTTCAAAGAGTTATTCGGCACTACCGTATTCGACTTTTATCAAAGCCANNCGGATGGAACATGCCAGGTACCTGCTTTATGAAAAAGGCCTGAGTGTTACTGAAGTTTCGCTTTTATTGGGTTATTCTTCCATCTCCCATTTCTCTACTGCCTTCAAAAAACACACTGGGCTCAAACCATGTGAACTCTTGCTACGATAAAACTCTTGAGCCTGATCAACATAGTTGTTTTACTATAGTTTTTTTGAGTAAGAGTTTGGCTTTTTTCCCGTTAATTCCGCAAGTTGAGAATAATAATTGAATGTGACTTACGTTACTGGACATATGGCATTATTTTTGAATTTTTAGTGCAATGCGAAATTGCCTTTTAATATTAATGGCTGCGACCCATCTGCTGGGTAATACGGAGTTAGGTGAACTACTAAAGATTCAGAGGCTGATTTCGCATTATCAACAACATCGTTGCAGTGATTCCAGTGTAAGCTTTATCGATTTCATAGTAATGCATTATGTAAATGGCGATGATGGAACTTCAGCTGATAATAGACAGGATGAACAATTGCCCTGTCATAATATTAAGCAACCGCACAGCTTTGCACAAACACTTTCTCCCACTCTGAGGCTCTATGATATAAATATGAACTACCCTGTTCAGCTAAATGTATTCGGGGCTAAACAGCAGGAAGGGTTTCTTTCCGGGCATGTTTCATTTATACTCCAGCCTCCCCGGGTTTA
>DEHX01000024.1 GCA_002352145.1 Chitinophagaceae bacterium UBA2789 | reverse complement strand
AGCAATAATCACATCTGACTGACCGGCGACTTCCAGTGCTTCCTGAAGAATTACATGGGCTGGCCGCTTATCCCTGCGTAATGATTTACCAAACATACCGGCCCTTTCTTCAAACAGGCTGTCTTCATCCAAATTAGAGCCTCTGGCATGCAGGATCTTTACTTTATCCCCCACCAGTTCCTTCATACCGGCAAGCAACGAAGTGGCTTTTGAAAAATCAGCAGCCACACTCCATGTGCCTGGCATATTTTCTTTGTTATCTGACAGGGGGCCAATCAACGCAACAGTTCCTGATTTCTTTAACGGCAAAACGTTGTTTTGATTTCGAAGCAAAACAAAGCTCTGTGCTGCGATAGTTCTTGCTTCCCTGCGATGATCTGCGGTAAAAATTTCTGTCTTTGCCCTGCTCTCATCACAATACTTGAAAGGATCCTGGAAAAGCCCCAGTTTATATTTTGCTTCCAGTATTTTACGGCAGGCGGCATCTATTTGTGCCACCGTTATCTTTTTTTCTTTTAGTGATTTTTGCAAGGTGGTTAAAAAGCCTTCGCCCACCATATCCATATCTATACCTGCATCAAGGGCCCTTGCAGAAACTGTTTGCAAATCACCGATTCCATGATCGATCATTTCATTAATACCCGTATAATCCGTTACAACAAATCCATTAAACTTCCACTGCTTGCGAAGAACATCTGTCATCAGCCATTTATTAGCCGTAGCCGGAACACCATCTATTTCATTAAAAGAAGCCATCACAGTTCCCACACCGGCATCAACCGCTGCTTTATAAGGCGGAAAATAATCATTATACATTCTTTGCCGGCTCATGTCTGTGGTATTGTAATCCCTTCCTGCCTCAGCGGCTCCATACAATGCGTAATGCTTTACACATGACATGATCGTATTATTTTTTGTCAGATCATTTCCCTGGTATCCTTTTACCATCGCCTTTGCTATTTCTGACCCGAGGTAAGCATCTTCACCACTGCCCTCTGCAATTCGTCCCCAGCGGGGATCACGGCAGATATCCACCATCGGAGAGAAAGTCCAGTTGATCCCATCGGCGCTGGCTTCTTTCGCTGCAATTTGTGCACTGCGTTCAATCAGCGGCATATCCCAGGTGCAGGAAAGTCCTAATGGTATAGGAAATACTGTTTCATAACCATGTATCACATCCATTCCAAAAAGCAGAGGAATTTTTAAGCGGCTTTCTTCTACCGCTACTCTTTGCACATCTTTGATCTTTGCCACAGATTTGATATTGAACAGGCCCCCTACTTTTCCCTCCCTTATCTTTTTAGCAATATCAGAACTCTTTGCCTGTCCGGTAGTGATGTCACCGGACGATGGCAGGTTGAGCTGCCCGATCTTCTCCTCCAATGTCATCTTCTTCATCAATGCATCAACAAAAGATTTCATTTTCGTATCAGCCTGGCTGAAGGAAGCTGCAGTGCCCAATAAGAAAACAATAAATAAAAAACTGATTTTTTTCATCTCCAATGATTTAATCTTTCAGTAAATAGGGTTCAATTATTTTTTTCCAGATCTTATAGCCTTCTGCATTCATGTGTAGTTTGTCGGCAAGAAATATTTCATCTTTGGGCTGGCCATTTTCCTTTAGCATAGCCTTGTATACATCGATGAATGCAGTTCTCCTTTTCTTCTTTATAAAATTTTTTATCATCACATTAGCCACATTGAACCTCGCCATCAGGTGCTGGCGAGATGGGCTTGGCTTCATAGAAATATAGGCTATGGGTACTTTTTTATACCTGGAGCGTATCAGATTAAACAAGTCAAAAAAACGTTGCGCCACTTGCGATGGATAGAGGCTGGTATCGCCGGCAAAATCATTCTCGCCGCAATAAATAACTATTTGTTTGGGCTCGTACGGAAAAATAACATCCGGGGCATAACGGATTAGATCAGTAAGGGAGGAGCCGCCAAAACCACGGTTAATAATTGGATACTCCGGGAAGTATTGCTGTACATCTTTCCATAACGTAAAAGAAGAACTCCCTACAAATAATATCTTTCCGGTTCCAGGGAAAGATAAACTGTCCTGTTTTTTAAATGCAGCAATTTCATTGGCAAATGGCTGGGCTTTTGCAAAAAGGCCAACCGAAACAAGGACAAGAAAAATTATTATTTTCTGTAAATATTTTTTTATCATTTTACTTCAATGGTTTTAAATCGTTCACTCACCCCGTTTTCATTCACCGCTTTGATAGTGAAATAATAAGTTTTCTGGCTGTCCATCGCTTTGAACCAGTATTCATTCACATCATGTACCATTACACAGTTATATAATTTATCAGGAGCAGTGCCATAATAAATATTATATGCATAGGCGTTATCCACTGGACTCCATCTGATCCAGCCGCTGCGTTTATCTTTTTCAGTCCTCAATACCATGAAAGTTTTTACCGGGGCAGGCATAGCACCGTTTCCATTTCCAAAAACCCGGAGGCCACTGATGGCAAACTTACCCGTAGGCATATGTATATTTTCCAGCTTTATATACCGTGCCTGTACCGGCTGCGATAGCTCAACA
>DEHX01000125.1 GCA_002352145.1 Chitinophagaceae bacterium UBA2789 | reverse complement strand
ACTCGCCGGTTTTTGGCCCTGTTGACTTCAGTATCGTTGGGCGCAATTGGCATATCGGGCCCATAGCCTTTAATGGTAATCCGGCCATCTTCAATGCCTTTGCCGACAAGGTAGTTCTTGCAACTTCTTACTCTTTTCAGCGAAAGCTCCCGGTTTAGCGCTGCACCACCTTCGGAGGATGTATGGCCTGACAATAAGATCTCAATGCCCACATTCTGTTTCATAAAAGCCGCCAGTTTATCCAGTTCAGCTCTGCCAGCTGCCAGTAGTGTGGCGCTGTTGACTTCAAACTGGATATTGTTAAGCACCAGATTATCGCCTTCTTGTAAAACTTTATTATTAAAAGTGACTTTACCAGAACGTTTCAGCTCCAGTTCTACCAATTCGCTGGATTCGTCAGCAATTACATCAACCTGTTTGGTTTCCGAAGAATATCCTGCAGCACTACCGTTTACAATGGATAAACCGGCCGGCACATTCTCTATCATAAAATTTCCTTCGTTATCTGTAATGGCCGTTCCATAATCTTCAATTACTGCAGTAGCCCCGGCAATCGGTTCTTTTGTCGCAGCGTCAACGATTCTTCCCTGTACCTTACCCTGGTAAATGACTTTGGGATTGATCAGCAGCTTTACAAAATCAACGGCATAGCCATCACCCTGTTTGGAAACAGGATCATCTATAGCAATAACCAATGAATCGGCTTTTAGCTTTTCCAGCAATTCTGGTGTGAGTCGGATTGTGATTAGTTTGCCGACAGGACCGGTTTGATTAACCCGGTTAATCAGTTTCTCTGCTTCCGTAAAACGCAGGCCGTTGATCTTTACCTGGAATTTTGAATTTAAAGCCGGGGCCTGGAAATCATCGATGAATAACTGCAGGGAAGCTGAATCAACTTTTACTCCCTTGAGTTCAGCCAACGGTATGGCGATGGTCATTGGTTGATTGGATGGCCGCTGAGTAGAACTGGTGTAGCCATCCTGTGATACCCATGTACCGTATTTATAGCTTGACGGGACCATTATTCGGTCCGTGCCTTTTGCATCATCTTTTTTTATATCCCAGGGAAAGCCATGCGACCAGGTGGAACGGCCGGAGAAGGGATTGAATGCTTCTTCAAATCCGAAACCCAGGTTATCAATATCACCCACCCGTATCATCAGGTCTGCTTCTGCCGTGTTTTTTAAAACAACAAATTGCAGGCTCCAGTCACCATCATTCTCCGTTGTACGCTGTGCTATTGATAGTAAACTTAAAAGAAGAGTAGCGGAAAAGACAAATAGTTTTTTCATGTGGTATTTTTTGGTTTAATGGTATAGCTAAGATACAAGTGTTAATGATTTTTTTGAGTTTGTCTTCCTATTCTTTCCTTTACTTTGCAGCAAACTGGCAATCAATGGCTGAAGCGATCATAGAATTAAAACATGTCAACATTTACCAGGGTAATAACCTGGTGTTGCAGGATGTGAACCTGACGGTGAATAAAGGGGAGTTTGTTTACCTGGTAGGTAAAACCGGAACCGGTAAATCGAGTTTACTGAAAACACTATACGGCGAACTTTCGCTGACGGAAGGAGAAGGTATGGTGGCCGGTTTCAGTCTTCGGGGGCTCGACTGGAAAAAAGTGCCTTACCTGCGTCGTAACCTTGGCGTGGTATTCCAGGATTTTCAATTGCTTACTGACCGGAATGTAAACGACAATATGAAATTTGTATTGAAGGCTACCGGCTGGACGGATGAAAAACTGATGGATGAAAAGATTATGGATGTGCTGGATAAAGTGGGGTTAAAGGCAAAAGGATTTAAAATGCCCTTTGAGCTGAGCGGTGGCGAACAACAGCGTATTGATATTGCCCGGGCTTTATTGAATTCACCCAAACTGATACTGGCCGATGAGCCAACAGGTAACCTTGATCCTGAAACTTCTGACGAGATCATGAACCTGCTGTTCAGCATCTCTAAAGATTATAACACAGCCATTGTAATGGCCACTCATGATTATATTGTCGTACAGAAATTCCCGGCTAGAATGATCCGGACGGAAAGGGGACGGGTTGTTGATAATGCTAGTATAAATATTGAATAAGCTGGCGGGCATTGGATGCAGTATTGTACAGGTCGCCCAATAATCTTTTTCTCAATTTGGTTTCTTCTTCTGCATAAGGCAGGTGGTGGAGTTGCATTATAATAGCTGCAAATGCATCAGCGTTGGCACCGATATGACAAGCTGCTTCCAGCCCGGTGCCCTGTACCATGGCTTCGTTGACCACACAATGTCTTCCTTCGAATAAAGCATGGAGTAATTTTATTTTAATTCCGGTATCACTAAAGGAAGGAAGGATATTGATATGTGCTTTCTGAATAAGGTCATTGATCTCTGTATCCGAAGGATTGGCTACGATACAGGTATGCAGGTACAGGTGTGCCAGCGTTTCCAGTTTTTTAGAAGGATTCTTGCCTGCTACTACAAAGGGTACTTTTATTTTAGAAAATACTTTTTCCAGCAGCCAGGTAGCAGCCTTCTCATTCTCAGGTACGGAAAGATTGCCATGATAAAGGCAGAATGAACCTTGTCCTTCCATTCCATTTACCTGCTGGTAAGGTGTAAAGGCAGGAAGAAAAAAAGAATGGTGTAAACCGTATTTCTCTTTAAAAAGCAGGGTATCTGCGGTGGTGATGCAGGCGTAAGGTAAATTATTGGGCAAAGAATGCTGGTATTTTTGCAATAGCCTGCTCTCGTTTAAAAAGTATATTTTCTTGAACCATGATTTTTCCGTCCTGGCCAGGTGCCGGTAGTAGGCGCTTTCATCATTATGCAGGCGGATGACTATTTTTCTGTTGTCCGCCTTAATTGAGGGAAGTATGCCAGTGCAATGCACCCCTTCCAGTAATATAGGATAGTTATCCCTGTTCAGGTTTTCGATCAATGAAGAATTGATTCTTGAAGAAACGATATAGGGCAGCCTGAAGGAAAATCCCCGATGGACTTTTTTTCTTTTGTAAATATGTATTGATTCGCAAAACTGGTTGAGTTCATTCGGGTTTCCTCTTGCATTGTATGAAAAATAATGAAGGTGAATTTTAACACCTTCTTCGTACAACGCTTTGATGCGAAACAGCATATCAATTGCCCCGCCATAATCAGCGGGCCATGGCGTATCGAGGCAAACAATATGCAAATGACGGTTCATGAATTGAAGACGGATTGATAAAATGCCAGCAGTTTCTTTTCTTCGTTTTGCCAGCACCATTCACGGCGGGCGGCCAGGCAATTATTCCTGAGTTTTGTTATTAAAACATCATCCGCCAGTAAATTGTTTAGGGTTTTCGCAATTCCTTGCGGTGAAAGGTCACCAGTGAGTACGGCTACTTCGTATTCCCTGTTTAGCTGAACATATTCGGGATAATTCATCGTTAACTGGGGAAGGCCGGCATGTACGTAATCAAAAAATTTATTGGGAAGGGCAAGGTATTGGTTCAGCCCGGTATTTTCTGCCAGAGCAATGCCAATGTAAGCCTGTTGTGCAATATGCCATAGCTCGTCAGGCGGGAGCATTCCTTTTAGCTCAATTTTATCCTGCACCTTATTAGCGATAATAAGCTCTTTTAGTTTCGGCATAAAATTACCATCACCACAGATCACCAGTTTGCTATTGATCTCCTTCATAGCCGGTATCAGCCATTCAAAAGCTCTTGCTTCGTTTACGGCACCCTGGTATAAAATGAATCTGTCTTGTGTGTTTGTAACCAGTTCTTCTTTTTTCAGTACGGGTACATTCCTGATTGTTTCAAAAGTAGCTCCATATCTTTTTTTGAACTCTCCGGCAATGCCTTGACTTACCGTGTATCCCCATTTAAACTGAGGCACGGCTTTTCCCTCGATGGTTTTCCATTTTTTATACACCGACGGCCGGATTACCACTTCTTTCAGTCCCGTAAATAGTTCATGGGCATCATAGATTCTCTTTATTCTTTTCCATTTCGAAATATAAAGGCAGGGAAGTATGGTGTCAAGGTCAATAGCGCAAATGGCATCCATACGGTGGTACAATAAATAAAAAAACAACCGGGCATTATATTCGGCATAAAACCATTTGCCTTTCTTAAACCAGCAATTGATCCTTTGCTGATTAAATTTTTGGTGCGACAAAGGGAGGGAGGAGGACAATTTTCTTCCCACTAATGTTACGTCATACCCGTTTTCGGACAGCGTTGTACAAATGCGGTGCATTCGCTGATCGTAGGTCAGGTCGTTTGTGACAGTAAAAAAAATCTTTTTCAATACCGGTAAAAAAAATAAGGTTTTGCAAATATGCAAAACCTTATACGATAATTAGATTGTTTTTAAGGTCTCATACCCATTCCTTCAGTGCCATCTCCCATATTATCACGGTTATTCTTTCTTTTGAACAGGTTCGCATCGAACTTGCCGAATCTCCAGTTGAAGTTAAGGCGCAGAATCTGCGGATCCCTGCGGCGAAACACTTCCTGGTAAAACAGTGGTGATTCAGAAATAATATTCTGACGACGGGTTCTGAAAATATCATTGACATTAAGCGAAATGGATGCCTGTTTGTTTTTCAGGAATTCAAAGCGCAGACCTGCATCTACAAAGTAGTTGGACTTGATGTAACCCTGCGAAGTAGTTGTCATACCCCACATGCCGCCCCCGCCAAACATACCACCGCCACGTCCACCACCACGGCCACTACTGGGGGGCAGAATTGTTTTAGACTGGTATTCTCCGGATACCTG
>DEHX01000182.1 GCA_002352145.1 Chitinophagaceae bacterium UBA2789 | reverse complement strand
TTTTCCCTGATCCATAATGAATCCTGATCGGTTTGGGCAACTAAACCAATAAATAAACAAAGGAAATAACAGAGCAGGAGTAATTTTCGCATGTAAGTCATTTTGAAGGTTTAAATTTACTGATTCCTCTTTACCTTAATTTATTTTATGCAAACGAATGCAGATATTATTACAAAGTTCTATTCGGCCTTCCGCGACAGGGATCATAAATCTATGAATAGTTGCTATAGTGATGATATTATTTTCAGCGATCCGGCGTTTGGCTTGCTAAAGGGGGATGAAGTGAAATATTTGTGGGAGATGCTCTGTACAAATGCAAAGGATTTTTCGCTGACTTTTTCTAACATTCAGTTGCTGGATGAAGAATATGCTACTTGTAATTGGGCGGCCACTTATACGTTCTCGAAAACAGGCAGAAAAGTTGTCAATCGCATCAAGGCTTTTATGAAACTAAAAGACGGAAAGATCATAGAACACAGTGATGCTTTTCGATTAAGCACCTGGGCCGCCCAGGCATTGGGTTTGAAAGGTCAGTTGTTTGGATGGATGGGGTGGATGAAGCGAAAAATTCAGCAGAATGCCCGTAAGAGTTTAATTCAGTTTATTGAAAAGAAACAAAATTCAGTAGTTAGTTAATAGTCTGCAGTGAGCATCAACTTTTAACTAATAACCGGGGCTCCTCACTCTTCCAGCACTCCGAATTTACCTGCATTCACATCTTGTATAGCCTGTTCTACTTCGGCCCATGTGTTCATTAGAAAAGGACCGTAAGCTGCAATAGGTTCATTGATAGGTTCTCCAGATAACACTAACACAACTGCATCTTCCATAGCTTCAATAATTATCTCTTCTCCATCATTTTTGAATAACACAAAATGATCTGTAGCTACTGAACTGTCGTTCATAGTTACATTACCTTCGATCACTAAGAACCCTGTGTTATAATGTGAAGGCAAATTCATTGTCGCAGAAGCTCCCTTTTTCATTTTCACATTATAAACATGCATAGGAGTAAAGGTTGAAGCAGGGCCTTTTGCACCATTGTATTCCCCGGCTATCACTTCAACATAACTTTTGTTATCTTTCAAAAAGGCCTTGCCCATCATATCATTTGTGATTTCCTGGTATTTGGGCTTTGTCTTTTTATAAGCTGCGGGAAGATTTACCCACAATTGCACCATTTGAAAAAGGCCACCGGTTTTGCTGAAATCTTCCTCATGGTATTCTTTATGTAATAACCCTGAGCCGGCTGTCATCCACTGTACATCACCTTCTCCGATCACTCCGCTGTTACCGGCACTGTCATGATGGGCAATTTTGCCGTGATAGGCAATTGTTACTGTTTCAAAACCGGCATGCGGATGCACACCAACACCTCTCGGTTCATCAGATGGTGAAAAATCAATCTTTGAACCATAGTCCAGCATGAAAAATGGACTCATCCTTTTCTTATCGATTAATCGTCCTCCCGGAAAGAAACTATGCACCCGAAAGCCATCGCCCACCATATGCGGAGCAGGCGGGGAAATGATATACTCGATAGATTTTTTAGTAGCCATTTTTAAACTCCTTTTTATTTTATCAGCGGAACATCCATTAATAAAACTTCAGCATTGCTGTCAGCTTTTATGTTTAGTTGCTCTGCTTCAGAAATGGCCAGGCCATCTCTTCTGGTGAGTGAATGTCCGTTAACTGTAATATCTCCTTCAATTACAAAAGCATAAACACCATTATTTTTACTTCTCAAAGTATAAGTGGTCAAAAAGTCTTTATCCAGTTTCCCCAGGCTGAACCAGGCTTCCTGGTGAATTTGAACGCCACCATCATTGGTTCCAATTGGAGATACAACTGTCAATAGCTTATTGTGCTTATCTCCTTCAGTAAAGCTCTGCTGGTCGTAGCGGGGCTCCACATTTCTTTTATTGGGAAAAACCCATATCTGGAAGAATTTTACTTCCTTGTCATGGTTCCTGTTCTTTTCAGAATGCTGAATTCCTGTTCCGGCACTCATTACCTGAACATCACCCTGGCGTATCACCTGCTTGTTACCCATACTGTCCTGGTGTTCCAGATCGCCAAAAGTGGGGATAGAAATTATTTCCATATTGTCATGCGGATGGGCGCCAAAACCCATACCACCGGCTACTGTATCATCATTCAATACCCTCAAAGCACCGAAATGAACTCTCTCAGGATTGTAATATCCTGCAAAACTGAAAGTATGATACGAATCCAACCAACCATGATTGGCATGGCCCCGTGTATCTGCTTTATGTAAAATTGCTTTCATATATCTAATTTTTTAAGCTGTTACCTCTTCCGTAACTAATTTTTCAGCGAGCCAGAGAAACTCCGTTATAAAAGTATGCACTGCCTGCTGAAAGCTTTCATCTAACAGATCGCCGTCTGGACTGAATTTCTTATCCACTGCAGGTGTAATCAGCATGTGCGGGGAAGCAATACCGAATAAAGCCGGGATCAGTTGCAGCAATTGCTGTGAAGCCCTCATACCACCCATGGCACCCGGAGATGCTGTTACAATGCCAAAAGGCTTATGCAGCCGCTTTGGAAAATGATCGAGCATATTTTTTAAGGCAGGAGAGTAGCTCCCGTTATATTCAGGTGTTACCAATATGTAAGCATCAGAACTAAAAATCCTTTCAGCTAAAGGTTTAAACTCCAGGGGAGCTTTATCAGGTGCTACCCATACTGATTGAACCGGTGGAATATTCCAGTCTTTCATATCAATAATCTCCACTTCGTGTATTGTATTTTGGCGCAACCAATTTTTTAAATGGAGCGCCACTCTTTTGGTAACACTTGCTGCTCTCGGGCTTCCTGAAATGATCTCAATTTTCATACTTGGTGTGTGTTTAGGATGTAAAATTAATATATCAATGTTTAAACATCAAATATTATTTCTTCACAGGTTGTTAATTGTTTTTGCGTACGTTGATACCGAATCCGTTAATTTCGGCAGGCATAAACTAAAACAATGATTAACAGGAGAAAGTTTATAGAAACATCGGCTTTCGGAACCGCCGGCTTAATTACAGCGCAACTTGGAGCCGAACTGTCTGAACGAGCCGGTATAAAAGGAAAACCAATTGTCATTTCTACCTGGGCGCCCAATGTGAAGGCCAATTATGCTGCCTGGGAAATTCTTGGTATGGGAGGAAGATCCCTGGATGCAGTAGTAAGAGGCGTACAAATACCAGAAGCTGATCCCAACGACAACAGTGTGGGCTACGGAGGTTTACCTGACAGGGACGGAAAAGTGACACTCG
The DNA here is from genome assembly GCA_002352145.1 of Chitinophagaceae bacterium UBA2789. Lineage (GTDB taxonomy): Bacteria > Bacteroidota > Bacteroidia > Chitinophagales > Chitinophagaceae > JJ008. The sequence continues at coordinate 34,976 of DEHX01000182.1, read as the reverse complement.
ACAGTTGTGTAATGGATGAAAAGGGAAACTGCGGCAGTGTGATGGCCCTTGAGCATATCATGCATCCCGTTTTAGTGGCCAGGCTGGTTATGGAAAAAACACCCCATGTACAGCTGGTTGGTGAAGGGGCGCTACAGTTTGCTCTTGAACAAGGTTTCAAAAAAGATAACCTCCTTACTGAGCAAAGTGAAAAAGCATGGAAAGAGTGGTTAAAAAAATCAAATTATGATCCCATGAGATCGGTGAAGGAGATTGAGGAAAAAATGGAAAAGAAGAAAAAAGATAATTATCCATGGCCGGTTGCCTTATTAAATCATGATACGATAGGGATGGTAGCCATGGATACCAACGGTAACCTCGGAGGAGCCTGCACAACGAGCGGTATGGCATTTAAAATGCACGGAAGGGTAGGAGATTCTCCTATTATTGGTGCAGGACTTTTTGTGGATAATGAAGTCGGTGCTGCTTCAGCCACAGGAGTGGGTGAAGAAGTTGTAAAGATCTGCGGTGCCCATACTGTAGTCGAGGCGATGCGCCGTGGCTTATCACCTGAACTAGCCTGCAAAGAAGCCATCAGAAGAATTGTCAAAAACAAAGGAAGCCAGGCAAAAGATGTACAGGTTGGATTCCTGGCAATTAATAACAAAGGCCAGCATGGGGCTTTTGCTGTACAAAAAGGATTCAATTACTGTGTAACTACCAAAGACGGAACAAAAGTAATTGATGCAAAATGCTGGTACCCCTGATCCCTATAAGGGGCTTTTAACCCCAAACAGCCTATGATTTACAAAATTGAAATTGCAACATCAGATTTTTCTACTACACAATCAGCAGTTGAAGGTGGTGCTGACAGGATAGAGCTTTGTGCAAATCTGGCCGAGGGAGGCACTACGGCTTCTTTTGCAACTATTAAAAAATGCCGTGAGGCATTTTCTGTTCAATTATACCCGATCATACGGCCAAGAGGCGGTGATTTTCTTTATTCAAAAGATGAGTATGAAATCATGCTGGAGGATATAATGCTTTGCAAACAGCTTGGCTGCGATGGTGTGGTGATAGGGCTTCTGAATATGGATGGGAGTATTGATTTAGCCAGAACAGCAAAACTGGTGGAAGCGGCTTATCCTTTGGGAGTAACTTTTCACCGGGCATTTGACAGGTGCAAAGATCCTTTTGAGGCGATTGAACAATTAATTGAAATAGGATGCGAAAGAATTCTCACTTCCGGTCAGCAACCATCAGTTAATGAAGGAGAGGAATTAATTGCTGATTTAAACAGAGTAGCAGATGAAAGAATTATTATAATGCCGGGTAGCGGAGTAAGGGTTGATAATATTAAAATGCTGGCAGAGAAAACCGGTTGTACTGAGTTTCATTCTTCCCTCCGGGGAAAGGAGTCAAGCAAAATGAGTTTCAAACATCCGGCATTTAAAGATTCTGCAGAGAGCTATGTTAACAATTCGATTGATCCGGAGCAAGTAAGAGCACTGAGAAACTCGTTACATTAATTTACACTCTTAATTTTTTCATATACTCCGCATTAACTTTAGCTGCTTCCAGCGGTGTGCCGTTAGGATAAGCTTCCTGTTCTACGATAAAGTGCTGCATCCCGTTTTCTTTGGCAGTTTTTAATACTTTTTTCCAGTCAATGCTGCCTGTTCCCAGGTCAACAGAATTCTTGCCATTATCTGTTACAGGGTTTTTGCTGCGGTCTTTTACATGGCAAAGTCTAAAACGATTGGAATATTTCTTAAACCATGCTTCCGGATCTTCACCTGCTGTCACCAGCCAGTAAATATCCAGTTCAAAATCAACCAAAGATGGGTCGGTTTCTTTCATCAGCACATCCTGCGGCAGCTTTCCTTCCTGTAATTTAAAGGTATAATCATGGTTGTGATAAGCAAACCGTAATCCGCTTTTCTTACACAACTCGCCTTTATTATTGAAAGTTTCTGCATGCCGTTTATAATCATCTAATGACTTCTGTGCCCCCAGCCAGGGACAAATAAGGTACTTCATGCCAATGGCAGCAGCTTCTTCTACTTTCTTTTCAAAATTTTTATTCATGTCGCAATGAGAGGCAATAAGTCTCATCCCAAGCTCATCCATGTGTTTTTTAAACCCGGTATGGCCCATTCCCCAAAACATTCCCTGCGGGCCTTCATAGCTTTCAATTTCTTTATACCCAAATGCAGCCAACTGTTTTAAGATACCGGCAGCGTCTTTTGGCATATCTGCACGCAAAGTGTATAACTGAATACCAAATTCATTCAATTTATCAGAACCGGCATCACAACTCTTGAAAAGTGAAAGTGTAGCTGATGTACTGAATGCGTAGCCTGTACTTAAACCGCCTGTAAGCCTTATAAAATCCCTTCTGTTGTATTTCATTTTCTGATTTTTGTAAATAATAATTACTCAGCCCATGCCTTTTCTCCTTTAGTATAGGGTGCTGATCCATCATACCTGCCGGGAGAAGGGACATGCCTTAGTGTCTCCGTCATACCTGTTTTAGATGAAAAGAAGCCAAATAGGGTAAGTTGTTTCATCATTGTGTAATAATGGGACGGAGTACCCTCAAATTCTTTCTGGTCTTTCCATGCTAGCCTTTCATTCTTTTTCTCATGTTCTTTTTTTCGTACTTCGTCTGTTTTATCTCTTTTTTCATTGAATTCCTTTGCTTCCTTTTCAAGGCTTACCAGGAACTCATGCCGTTGTTCAGAACTACATTCCATAAATGGTTTCCCATTTAATTTTTTACAAGCATCATCCAGGTCTTTTATTCCCTGCATGAAAACGGCTTGTTGTTTTTCTGTGTAACAGTCAGTAACCATCACTTTCATGAATTTCCCAACTTCTGCTGCTTTTGCCCCGGGAGTTGCAGTGGCGGGAATTATCGTTTCACCTACTTCATTTAATAGGGCAATAATGTCTTCTGTAAAATTAACCAGAGGTTTATCAGCTATTTTACATCCCGTAAGGAATAGCTCTCCGCCTATCACAGTACTCCCGGTTACCAACGCAATCATTTTAAGTAATTCTCTGCGCTCCATTATAATTTTCCTTTTTTTAGTTCATTTACAGCAATATCAGCTGCCCTTGCCGTTATAGCCATATATGTCAATGATGGATTAACGCAGGAAGCAGAAGTCATGCAAGCCCCATCCGTTACAAAAACATTCATTGCATCCCAAACCTGGTTATTACCGTTAAGTACTGATGTTTTCGGATCTCTTCCCATACGGGCAGTACCCATTTCGTGAATACCCATCCCTACATGATAACCCCAGTCATTGGCCTTTACATTTTTAACCCCGGCAGCTTCCAGCATTTCTTTGGCATCATTTATCATGTCTATCCTCATTTTCTTTTCATTCTCTTTTATTTCAACGTCAAAAGATAGAACAGGCAAGCCCCACTTATCTTTTTTGTCTTTGTCCAGAGTTACCTTGTTTTCATGATAAGGCAACATTTCACCAAAAGCCGTAATTCCAAAACCCCAATTATCCGAAGGAACGCTAAGGGCTTCTTTCAGGTCAGCACCAATTGTAAGTTCTGCTACTTCTACACCGCGGCCACGACCGGCACCACCCTGGTAACCAAATCCCCTCAGGTAATCTCTTTTATCGTTATAAATATTACGGAAACGGGGAATATAAATACCAGTAGGCCTTCGTCCATAAACATACTTGTCGCTAAATCCCTCAACAGTTCCGCTGGCTCCACAACGAAAATGATGATCCATTACATTATGCCCTAATTCACCACTGCTGCTGCCCAATCCGTCTGGCCATATATCTGTTGCAGAATTCATCAATATCCATGTGGAATTTAAAGCAGATGCGCATACAAATACAATCTTTGCCTTGTACTCATACGTTTTATTGGTCTCAGCATCCAGTACTTCTACTCCGGTAGCTTTCTTTTTGTCTTTATCGTAAAGAATTTTTGTTACGATTGAGAAAGGTCTTAGTGTAAGTTTACCTGTATTCATCGCAGCCGGCAGGGTAGAAGACTGCGTACTGAAATAACCTCCAAACGGGCATCCCCGCCAGCAACGGTTCCGGTACTGACAGTTCGTTCTTGCATAGTGTGGTTGAGTAATATTAGCACTTCGGCCAATGATCAGGTGACGGCTTCCCTTGTAATGAGCTTCCATTCGTTTCTTTACTTCTTTCTCTACGCAATTCAGATCCATAGCAGGCATAAATTCACCATCCGGCAATACTTCTAATCCTTCTTTGCTTCCCTGGATACCGGCGAATCGTTCTACATAACTGTACCAGGGAGCAAGGTCATCATACCTGATTGGCCAGTCAACTGCAATACCCTCCCTGGCATTGGCTTCAAAATCCCATTTATTAAAACGATAACTCTGGCGACCCCACATCAGAGAACGTCCTCCCACATGATAACCACGATACCAGTCAAACCGCTTGACTTCAGTGTAAGGATGCTCTGAATCCTTGCACCAATAATCTAAAACAGTTTCGTTTAACGGATAGTCTCTTTTTAAAACAGGGTAATCTTTGATCATTTGTTGTGTACGGCTACCCCGGTGTGGAAACTCCCATGATTCTTTCATGGCATTTACGTAACCTTTGATATGCTCTATATTTCTTCCTCTTTCCAGCATGATCACTTTAAGGCCTTTTTCAGTCAATTCTTTGGCAGCCCATCCGCCACTGATACCGGAACCAATTACAATTGCATCGTACTGATTATCTGGCATAATATATTTCCTGATTTAATATTTAATACTGAGTATCACTTTTTTATATATCACAAATTCTAATTGCTTTTTTTAAAGCTGCAACCTTGTCTTTGTTTTCCTTAGCTGAAGGAATAAATTCCTGTGCTACATAACCCGTGTATCCTGTTGCTGCAATGGCCCGCATAATGGCAGGGTAGAAAAGCTCCTGTGACTCATCTATTTCATGTCTTCCCGGTACACCAGCAGTGTGATAATGTCCAAAATAAAGGTTGTTATCTTTTATTGTCCTTATTACATCACCTTCATTGATCTGCATGTGGTAGATGTCGTATAGCAATTTAAAGTTCGGCGAACCGATTCTCTTGCATAATTCTACGCCCCAGGTACTTTTATCAGCCATATAATCTTTGTGATCAACTTTGCTGTTAAATAATTCCATTTGAATAATGACATTTTGCTTTTCTGCCAGTGCTATTACCTGTTTTAACCCCTCTGTACAATTTTTCAATCCTGTTTCATCATCCATGCCTTTACGGTTACCGCTAAAGCAAATCAGGTTTTTATAGCCTGCCTTGCTTACAAGCGGAATTGCCTCTTCAAAATCTTTTATCAGCCATGCATGGTTTTCTTTTCGGTTCCATCCTTCCGTTAAGCTGATCTTTCCGGCAGTATAACACATGGAGCAACTAATTCCATGTTTCTGCACAGTTGGCCAATCTTTGGGAGTAAGCAAATCAATAGCAGAAAAGCCGATTTTCTTCACGGTCAAACATAATTCTTCTAAGGAAAGTGAACTAAAGGTCCATGCACAAACAGAATGGTTGATATTGCCCTTCAGTTTTAAATCTTCGTTTAGGGTATCGAAAGAACTCATAGCAGGCATTGCAATAACAGCTGCTGAACCAGCCGCTAATTGTTTCAACATATCCCGTCTTGATTTCTTATTTGAAGCCATTTTTCACAAATTACTTTGATTGATTGTTTTTGGGATCCCTGAAAAGCAACAAGAACAGGAGCATGATTACACCAGCGATTGCCGCAGGCACCATCCATATATTTTTCCAGTTATGGCCTTCAGCTGTTTTAAAATATTCAGCTATATAACCTGCAAACCAGAAGCCAATCAACATTCCCACACCATATGTAGCCAATGTGATCATTCCCTGTGCTGAAGAACGTATCTTTTCACCTGCCCGCTGGTCGGTGTAAATCTGTCCGGTGACAAAGAAGAAATCGTAGCAGATCCCATGTAAAATAATCCCTGCATACAAAAGCCATACTCCGCTGCCGGCATCACCAAATCCAAAACACAGATAACGGATTACCCAGGCCAGCATTCCTATCAGCAGCATCTTTTTTACTCCCAGCCTTGTGAAGAATAATGGCATCAGGAACAAGAACAGCGTTTCGCTCATTTGTCCCATTGTCATTTTACCTGCCGCATTTTCAACACCAGCTTCATTCAGAAAAATATTTGTTTCCTGGTAGTAGAAAGCCAGCGGAATACAAATAAGCATTGAAGCAAGAAAGAATACAAGAAAGTTCCTATCTTTCAATAATCCAAGGGCATCAAGCCCTAAAATTTCTCCGAAACTTGCTTTTGTACCTGCTTTGGGAGGCGGGGTGTCAGGTAAAGAAAAACTATATAGACCGAGTGCTGCTGAAACAATCGCTGATATCAGAAAAGTATTTTGAAGTGAGCCCTTTTTTTCTAATGCCAGCCAGCCGATCAATAAACCTGCCACAATCCATCCAATAGTACCCCAAACACGGATAAAAGAGAACTCCTTTTCCGGGTTGTGCATCTGCTTGAAGGAGATGGCATTTACCAATGCCAGTGTAGGCATGTATATTACCATATAGACCAATAACACAGGATAGAAGGATGAAAAACTATCAATTGTTGACAGGCAATACATCAACCCGGCACCGGCTATATGCAGTACTCCTAATATTTTTTGAGCAGAAAAATAACGGTCAGCTATGAGTCCGATTATAAAAGGCGCAATAATGGCTCCCAGTGATTGTGTTCCATAAGCTAATCCAATCTGTACACCATCTGCTGCCAATTTAGAACCTAGGTAAGTTCCCATGGTTACGAACCAGATGCCCCAGATAAAAAAATTCATGAACATCATGGCGGATAATTGGAAGCGGGTAGTCAGTTTCATACACAAGCTGTTGATTGATTCGTTAGTTTTGAAAAATACGTTGAAAAACTAAATGTACTATTTTTAAATGCACATTTTTGTGGTATAGATAATTTTGCGGAAATAGTATTAATGTTGTTAGTAATATCAAACGTTTGCAATGCAAAACTGGAAATTAAGGATGGGAATGATAGGTGGAGGGCCGGGTGCTTTTATAGGTGCAGTGCATCGTATTGCCGCCGGTATGGATGGCGAAATTGAATTGGTATGCGGGGCTTTTAGCAGTGATCCGGAAAAATCAAAACAAGCAGGAGAGATGCTGTATCTGAATAGCAGCAGGGTTTACGGTTCATATAGAGAAATGATAAAAAGGGAAGCAGAACTTCCGGCTGCTGAAAAAATGGATTTTGTCAGCATAGTAACCCCCAATTACCTTCATTTTGAACCTGCAAAGCTTGCAATAGAAAATGGGTTTCATGTGGTGCTGGATAAACCTATGACCTTTGACCTCTCAGAAGCGTTACAACTAAAAGAACTGGTTGCCAAAAAAGGAGCGATATTTTGTCTTACACATACTTACACAGGTTACCCGATGGTAAAAGAGGCAAGACAACAAATAGCCAGTGGTAAATTTGGCAAAATCCGAAAAGTATATGTGGAATACCCGCAAGGATGGCTCAGCACATATCTTGAAGGAACAGAGCAAAAGCAAGCTTCGTGGCGCACAGATCCTGCTAAAAGTGGTATTGCAGGTGCTATGGGTGATATAGGTACGCATGCTTTCAATCTTGCCGAATATATAACCGGGCTGAAAGTGGTAAAGATTTGCGCTGATGTGAACTCAGTCGTAGACGGAAGAAAGCTCGATGATGACGGAGCTGTTTTACTGAAGTTTGAAAATGGCGCAAGCGGAGTATTGTTGGCTACACAGGTGGCTGCCGGTGAAGAAAATAATATCAAGATCAGAGTATTTGGAGAAAAGGGTGGTATAGAATGGAAACAGGAAGATGCAAATAGCCTTATAGTAAAATGGCTGGATAAACCAACTGAGATATGGAGGACCGGTACAGGGTATGTCAGCAGCTTTGCTTCACATAATACAAGAGTGCCTGCTGGTCATCCGGAAGGATATTTAGAGGCATTTGCTAATCACTATCGAAACTTTGCATTATGTGTAAAGGCCCGGATGAACGCCACTGCCGCAAAACAGGAATGGAAAGATTTTCCCGGCATTGAAGAAGGAGTCAGGGGAATGTTATTCATTGAAAAAGTGATTGAAAGTGGCAGAAGTAATAAAAAATGGATTGATTTTAACCAGTAACCAATAGCATGACAACAATAAAAGGACCTGGAATATTTTTAGCTCAGTTCATGGGGGAAAACGCCCCTTTCAATAATCTTCGTTCAATTTGTTTATGGGCAGAAGCTTTAGGATACAAGGCAGTGCAAATTCCTTCATGGGATTCCCGTTGCATTGATTTGAAAAAAGCTGCTGAAAGTAAAACGTATGCAGATGAAATTAAAGGGATAGTAAATGAATGCGGTTTAGAAATATCTGAGCTGTCAACACATTTGCAAGGTCAGCTGGTAGCAGTGCATCCGGCTTATGACACCATGTTTGACGGTTTTGCACCCGAAAATGTCAGGGGAAATGCAAAAGCAAGAACTGATTGGGCCATACAGCAGGTGAAATATGGAGCCGCAGCTTCAAAGAACCTGGGCTTAGCAGCCCACCCCACTTTCAGTGGTGCTTTGTTGTGGCACACTTTTCATCCCTGGCCGCAACGGCCTGCGGGATTGGTGGAAGAAGGTTTCAAAGAATTGGCAAAAAGGTGGCTCCCTATTCTGAATTATTTTGATGAGTGTGGTGTGGATGTCTGCTACGAAATACATCCGGGTGAGGATCTCTTTGATGGTATTACTTATGAAATGTTTTTAAAAGAGGTAAATAATCATCCAAGGGCATGTTTGCTTTATGATCCTTCACATTTTGTACTGCAGCAACTGGATTATATTCAGTACATCGATTTTTATCATGAACGTATAAAAGCTTTTCATGTAAAGGATGCGGAGTTCAACCCAAGTGGCAAGCAAGGTACATTTGGAGGATACCAGGGTTGGGCTGAAAGGGCAGGCCGCTATCGTTCTCCCGGTGACGGGCAAGTGGATTTCAAAACAATTTTCAGTAAACTAACGCAGTATAATTATTCCGGCTGGGCAGTAATGGAGTGGGAGTGTTGTATTAAACACCCGGAAGACGGTGCCAGAGAGGGTGCAGCCTTTATTAATAATCATATTATCCGGGTTACAGATAAGGCTTTTGATGATTTTGCAGCTACTGCAAAGAATGATAAACTTAACAGGAATATTTTAGGACTTGATTAATTAAAAGTAAATGAATAAAAGGATTCAGTTTTCGGTGCTGGTAACAATAACGGTTATGCTTTTAGCCTGCTCTGGTTCAAAATTTTCTACCGGCAGCGAAAATATTTTAACCGGCGATGAAAAGAAAGAGGGGTGGCAATTACTCTTTGATGGGAAAACAACAAAAGGCTGGCACAAATATGGCGGGCAAACTGTTGGTTCAGCATGGAAAGTTAGAGATGGTTATTTATATCTCGATACTTCGGAAAAAGAAAACTGGCAGATAAAGAATGGAGGAGATATTGTTTCAGATGATGAATTTGAAAACTTTCACCTCAAACTGGAATGGAAAATTGCAAAAAATGGTAACAGTGGGATAATCTTTTACATTCATGAGGATAAAGCAAAGTATAACTGGCCGTGGGAAACAGGCCCGGAAATGCAGGTACTTGATAATAATGGCCACCCGGATGCAAAAATTATTAAGCATCGTTCCGGAGATCTTTATGATCTGATATCCTGTTCAAAAGAAACAACCAAGCCCTATGGTGAATGGAACTTAGCAGAAGTAAAATGTGTAAATGGCAGGCTTGATCTCTATCTCAATGGTGAAAATGTTGTGACAACAACGCTGTGGGATGACAATTGGCGAAAANNTTAGTGATTTTTAAAACGTTGGTAGGTAAATGCAGATGAACCGGTGTACTTCCGGTACTTACAACAGTATCTCCTTTTTTAAGAAACCCTCTTTCTTTCAGAATATCTATCTGGTCCGAGAAAATATCGTCCAGGCTCTCTTCTTCGTCATAATAGAAAGCCCTTACGCCCCAACTTAAGCTTAACTGATTTACCAATGTTCGTTCTTTCGTAAAAATATAAAGTGGTGCCTTAGGTCTGTAACTACTTAGCATAAAGCCTGTATAGCCACTCTGCGTCATTCCTATCAGCGCATCGGCATTTACATCAACGGCCAGTTTGCCTGCATTATAGCATAACGCATCACTAAGAAATGATGGGGACTTAGGCTGTGGTTTTAATAATTCTTCCCTGTCGTAATCGTATGCCTTTTGTTCTATTTCCAAAATTATTTTTGTCATTGTTTCCACCACCAGCTTCGGATATTTACCCGTTGCAGTTTCTCCGCTCAGCATTACGGCATCGGCACCTTCCAGAACAGCATTGGCCACATCTGTAATTTCACTCCGGTTGGGTTTGGTTCTGTCTATCATGCTTTCCATCATCTGGGTGGCAACGATAACAGGCTTGGCCCTGTGCAGGCATTTCTTAATAATATCTTTCTGGATCAGGGGAACCTCTTCGATCGGTAATTCAACGCCAAGATCACCACGGGCAATCATTACACCGTCGCTTTCTACGATAATGTCACGAAGGTTTTTTATAGCTCCGGGCATCTCAATTTTTGCAATCACTTTTGAAAGACAGCCTGCTTTTACTATCCTTTCTTTTAGGTCAGTTATGTCATCAGGGTGCCTTACAAAAGAAAGAGCTACCCAATCAATTTTATGCTGAAGTATAAAATCAAGATCAGCAAGATCTTTTTCTGTCATAGACGGAAGAGAAATATGTGTATCGGGGAGGTTTACACCCTTTTTGGGATACAGGATACCCCCTAAAAGCACTTTCACCTTTACTTCCTGCCGGTCAGTTATCTCTGTTACAATAACTTCCAGCTTTCCGTCATCTATCAGTATTTTTTCACCAACCTTTACATCCTGGTGCAGATTAGGGTAGGAGACATAAATCCTCTCCTTATTGCCTACTACCTTTTCATTCGTAAATGTGAGGATATCTCCTTCTTTAATTTCTAATGAGCCTCCTTCCAAATCACCAACTCTGAGTTTAGGGCCTTGCAGATCGGCCAGGATAGCTATGTTATAAGGCTCCTTTTTATTGATCTGCCGTATATAGTCAATAATCTTTGCTTTGTCTTCATGACTGCCATGAGAAAAGTTGAGCCTGAATACATTTACTCCGGCTTTAACGAGTTCCAGCAGCTTCTCATAAGTGTCGCAGGCGGGGCCAACTGTGGCTACAATTTTTGTCCGTTTAAAAGCATGTTTTCGGCCGGCTTCATTATCAAAATGTTTATGGAGATATTTTTCAATATTCTTGCTCATATAATCAGGTGTAAGTATTAAAAAAGGTCAGCTGGCCAGGATCTTGACAATCTTCATCCATTCATCACTGACTTTACCCTTATTCTTGACAGCATTTTCCAGCGGCATATAATTCATCTTATTATTCTGAATACCGACGAAGATATTATGCCGTCCTTCTATCAGGCTTTCAACCGCATGATAACCCATGCGGCTGGCTATTAACCTGTCGATGCAACTTGGTGAACCTCCCCGCTGAATATGCCCCAAAATACAAACCCTTATTTCAGCTTTGGGCAAGTTTTCCTGTAACACTTTTTGTACTTCATTTGCACCTCCAAAGTCATCACCTTCTGCTACCACAATCAAGTTGACCATTTTTTTACGACGTTCTTTTTCCTTAAGGGAGGCAATAATATCATTTATATCCGTCTTTCGTTCCGGAATAAGAATGTTTTCAGCTCCGGTGGCAATGCCACTGTGCAGTGCGATATAACCTGCATCACGGCCCATAACTTCTATGATAAAGATCCTGTCGTGGGCATCCATCGTATCTCTTACCTTGTCAATGGCTTCAACAGCCGTATTGACTGCCGTATCAAATCCGATTGTGAAATCAGTTCCAAGGATATCCTTATCGATTGTACCGGCAATACCCACACAGGGAATGTCAAACTCCTGGCTGAATTTGACAGCACCACGGAAAGAGCCATCACCTCCAATGATTACCAGCCCGTCAATACCCCGTTTTTTCAGGTTATCATAAGCCTTTTTCCGGCCTTCATATTCCATAAATTCTTTGCTCCGGGCAGTTTTTAAAATTGTACCACCCCGCTGAATGATATTGGCGACAGACCTTGATTCCATTTTATAAATATCATCCTCAATCAAGCCCTGGTAGCCCCTCATAATTCCATATACCTCAAGGCCATGGTAAAGACCAGTTCTTACTACGGCCCGGATGGCAGCATTCATGCCGGGGGAATCTCCACCGGATGTCATAACTCCGATTTTACTTACTTTCTTTTCCATTATTAATTATGAACAGCAAAAGTAGGGTTTTGTTCTGATTGTGTCTTTTATACACAACCATTCGTTAGCTTCTGGCAAATATAACCTCTCTCAGGCAAGCAATCATTTCCATAAATACCAGCTTTAGGGTATGCTGGTTTTAATATTTGTCAATAGGTTAGATAAAAATAACGACTATGCTTTTACGAGTTAAGCTGCTGTACCTGTTTTGTTTTTTGTCATTAACAGTAAATGCACAAAAAGATCAATGGCTCCGTGCCTTTCCGATTACCAGTTATATTATAGATGGTAACGACAGTGTTAAGATTGTACAACTGGAAATGCCGGATGACATCAAAGTAAAAGAAAAACAATTAGGAATAGTTCAGGGTATTTATGAGACAAAGCATAGTGATACAGTAAGAAAGGGATATGGACGATGTCATCTGATTAAGGGCAACTATTATTACTTTGCCATCACAGGTAATAATAGTGGAGAGCCGCTGAAGGGGGGAGACCTTATTTATACATTGATGGATAAATCCAATATATATTATGCCCAGGCTGCAAAACTAGCAGGACATTTTATCCGATTACAATCAGTGTATGAAGAACCATTTTATGACCGTTACCTGATCTTTAGTAAATGGAGTGAAGAAGATGAAAAAAATCTGATTGATTCAATTATAACCGATATAAGATTTACCGGTAATTACTTTCTTGAAAATGATCCCTCAATGGACAAGGAAATTACATCTGGTATTTTCAGGGGGAGACGGGTATTATCTGTAATGAAGGATTGTCAGGAAAAAGATGTGATCAATTTCCTTGATTATATAATTGCAAGGCCACGACTTTATGCGGGCAAGACATGGAAAGTAAGCGAAATATTTGCTACATGGGCTTCAGAAGGGGCGCCAACGGTAGAAAGAATTGATTAATAATTTTAACANNATCATGAAGAATCATAACCAATAAAAAGGAGTTGAAAAATGAATAACGAAGTTTTTCCAAAGAAAATTCAGATCAGTGATGTTTTAAAAAAAGAAATTAATAGCCAGGTTAGTGAGACTGTAGCTATTAGTGAAAAACAAACCAATAACAGGAAAAGAAGCTTTACCGCTTACGAAATGTGGAACAGGCAAAGAAATAGCCGTTCGGCAACTGCTATGATAAGAAGATGGAATCTTAATTAAAAGAAAAAGGCTTTCATAAAGCCTTTTTCTTTTAATTATTCTGATTAATATTGATAGTTATGAGACTAGTTGTTGCCCTCATTTGTCTTTTTTTGCTGGCGGCGTATAAGCAGCCGGTGAAAGGTATCAGTGTAGAAGTTACCGGCCTGCGAAATAATAACGGTTATGTGCTTGCCAGCTTATTTAAAGAGGGGAATGGTTTTCCTGATCAGGCAGATAAAGCTGTTCGAAAGGTGAAACTGGGGATTAGCAATCGAACAGCATCAATTGTTTTCAGTGATATACAACCAGGACAATATGCTATTGCCATACTTCATGATGAAAACAGTGACCAAAAAATGAATACAAACGGGCTGGGTATACCAAAAGAAGGTTATGGCTTCTCCAATAACGTTACAGGTGCATTCGGGCCTCCTTCTTTCAAGAGAGCCAGTTTTAAGTATAACGGGGATTTGGTTTCCGTGGTAATAAGAACCAGGTATTAAAAACAAAACCAGCTCGAGGAACTGGCTTTGTTTGTATTTAATAATGCTTAGAATTGTTCTAAAACTGAGAACATAAAATTCCCTTCAATTACTGCATTCTCATCACTGTCGCTTCCGTGCACTGCATTTTCACCTACTGAAGCGGCGTATAATTTACGGATAGTGCCTTCTTCAGCTTTTGCGGGATCAGTTGCACCAATCAGTTTGCGGAAATCTTCGACAGCATTATCTTTTTCCAAAATCGCAGCAATAATTGGCCCCTGGCACATGAACTCAACCAACTCCTTAAAGAAAGGCCTTTCTTTATGAATTGCATAAAACTCTGCAGCCTTTTCAGGGGTAAGCTTAGTCATTTTTAATGCCCTGATATTGTATCCTTCCTGTAAAATCCTGTCAAGAATAGCACCGGCATGCCCGTTTTTAAAAGCATCCGGTTTGATCATTGTAAATGTACGATTGCCCATAATTTGTTTTTTTCGGCCGCAAAGGTAACGGAAACTTGGTCAGTATTTAAAGACTAATTGTTAATTAGTAAAGAAAGCGATTACGGAAAGCTTCAATTACATTGAATACCATTTCTAAACTGCAGATAGCCTATCTTCGCAGCCGTTTTATGAAACCTTTGGAGCAATTATTCCCTCTGCTGACTGAACCTAAAAAAGTGGTGATAACTACCCACCAGAAGCCGGATGCTGATGCAATGGGTTCTTCGCTGGCCTTGCGCCTTCTCCTGCTTGATTTGGGTCACTCTGTTACTGTTATTTCTCCCACCAACTGGGCCGGCTGGGTCGATTGGATGCCGGGTGTGAAGGAAGTCCTGGACTACGAAATGAACAGGCAAAAAGCAAATGCCATTTTGGATGAGGCTGAATGGTTATTCTGTCTTGATTTCAACATTTTCCACCGCACAAAAACGATGACAGAAAAGTTAAAAGAGCTTACCTGTACGAAAATCCTTATTGACCATCACCAGGAACCCGATGTAGCATCATTTGATTATGGGAAAAGTGACGTATCAAAGAGTTCTACCTGTGAAATGATCTATGATTTTATTACTGAATCAGGCTATGGAGATAAGATTAATGAGGAAATAAGTGAGTGCTTGTATGCGGGTATAGTTGGGGATACAGGCTCTTTTCGCTTCTCATCAGCTCACCAGGGAGTACATAAACTGGTGGCAGATCTTAAATCGAAGGGTTTAAATCATGGCCCGGTTCATGACCGGTTGTTTGATAATTTTTTAGAAAACCGTCTTCGTTTTGTTGGTCATGTGCTTTTGCACAGAATGGAAGTATTCTATGAATACAATACCGTACTGATAGCAATTCCCAAAAGCGACCTTATCAAATACCAGATTAAAACAGGAGATACTGAAGGATTGGTCAACTTTCCACAAAGTATCCAGGGCATAAAGTTGGTGGCACTTGTTATTGACAGGGATGAAGAAAGAAAATGGAGCTTCCGGAGCAAGGGAGATTTTGACTGTAATACTTTTGCAAGAAAATATTTTGAAGGTGGGGGGCATTATAATGCAGCCGGTGGCCGCAGCAGTGATACACTTGAAATGACTGTAAAGCGTTTTATGGAAGCATTAAAAGAAAACGAACATATTTTACAATAAAAGGATAAATACAAATAAAAATATGAAGACTGGAATTTCAATTGTTGTTTTAATAACCGTATTAATTGCGGGGTGTGGAAGAACCAATTACCAGAAAACTCCCGGAGGCATGCCCTACAAGATTTATAGAAGCGGGGATACCCAGCGCATTGTTCATGGTAATTTTGTGAAAGTAAGTTTTACCAGAACAATAAAGGATAGTGTGGCATTTACTACCGACGGTGGTATTCCTGCCTACATACCTATTACACAATATTTGGAGCCCTATGATATATCTGAACTGTGGACTAAACTCAATCTCGGTGACAGTCTTGTAACTATCCAGATGGTTGATACTTTTTTGAAAAGATCGCCAATGGGGGTACCTCCGAGTCTTAAGAAAGGTGACAGGATAGTTACCACAGTTAAAATCCTGAAGATATTCCAGACAGATTCTGCTGCTAAAGCAGATGAACAAAAAGAAAATGAAGCATTTGTTACTAAAGAAATCAATTTCCTTGATAAATACCTTAAAGAAAAAGGCATAACGGCTGAAAAGACTCCTTCTGGGGCATGGGTACAGATCATTAATCCAGGCAACGGAAATCCAATTGATTCAGGCAAGTTTGTATCCGTAGATTATACAGGCACCAGTTTCTCCGGAAAAAAATTCGACAGTAATACCGATCCGGCATTCAACCATGTGCAGCCACTTCAATTTGTAGTTGGCTCGGGACAAATGATCAAGGGGTTTGATGAAGGAGTAAAGTTTTTGAAGCCCGGAGGCGAAGCAAAGGTTTATATACCTTCAATGCTGGCCTATGGTCCAAGTCCCGACCCCCGTTCAGGTATTAAGCCTTATGAGCACCTGATCTTCGATATAAAAGTTACAAAAGTGGATGACAAAGCTCCGACAAGGGCAGAAATGGATGAATTAAGAAAGCAACAGGAGCAAAAAGTTGATACGACTCAAGGAAAAAAATGATGCAAATAATGAGATAATTTCTCAACTTCGTATTCAACAATGGATGGGTAATTTGAGTGGCCCCGTTTTTAGTCCAGGATCTGATTAAACCCGTCCGCACCCTGAAAACAAAATACCCTAGAAATCATACCGTACTTTTTGCTTTGCCTCATATTAGTCCGTAGAATTATGAAACGTTCAATGCAATTATTAGGTTAAGGAGATGATTGCAATGTCTTGCAAAGAAGCTTTGCCCGAGGGCAAGGCTTCTTCGTTTCATGCCTTCTGGTATGCATCGAATAGCTTAATGGCTTCCGCCGCTTCTTTTACATCATGCACTCTCAGAATACTTGCCCCGTTTAGCAAAGAAATCGTATTGAGTACAGTTGTGCCATTCATAGAGTCTTCAGGAGAAATCTTGAGTGTTTTGTATATAGTGGACTTTCTGGAAAGGCCGGCCAACAAAGGAAAGCCGAGCATTTTAAAAAGGGAAAAGTTTTTGAGCAACTGGAAATTGTGACCGATAGCTTTGCCAAATCCAAAACCCGGGTCAATGATTATATCAGTAATGCCGGCTTCCCTGATTTCTTGTACTTTGTTAATAAAAAAGTCGAGTATTTCCCGGCTAATATTTTCATAGTGCAGTTTTTCTTGCATCGTTTGAGGAGTACCTTTCATATGCATCAGTACATAGGGAACCTGTAAGGATGAAACGACAGGTATCATCAGGTCATCTAGTTTTCCGGCGCTGATATCATTTATGATTACTGCACCGGCATCTACCGCTTCCTTTGCAACAATTGAATAATAGGTATCAACAGAAATATACGATTCAGGAAATCTCTTTGTGATAGCTTCAATGGGTCTGATCACTCTAGTTATTTCTTCATCCGCAGATACCGGCTTACTGCCCGGCCTGCTGCTTTGTCCCCCGATGTCTAAAATACTGGCACCATCGTTGAGCATTTTTTCTGCTACGCTAAGAATGGCGTCAGTACCGGTATAACGGCTTCCGGAATAAAAGGAATCAGGTGTGGCATTGATGATTCCCATTACAATAGGTTTGTCCAGCAACAATAATCTTCCTTTACAATTCAGGGTAAACATTAGCCTTAGTTCGTTATTTTTGATGCTAAGATACATTGACCGCAATAAAAGCCATCAGGCAATAAATTACAGGAATTTCATCTTCATTATGACGACGACCAACCAGCAATATGACCAGGTAGTAAAAGACTGCAAAGAGATTTTTTTAAAAAAAGCTAAAGACTATGGAACTGCATGGCGGGTACTCAGAACAATTTCTATCGTTGACCAGATCTTTATCAAAGCACAACGAATCCGCACCATCCAGGAAAAAGGAGAGCAGAAAGTTTCTGATGGTATTGCTACTGAATTTAAAGGCATCATTAATTACGCTGTGATAGGCTTAATTCAGCTGCAGTTACCGTCAGATGCACCGGAAGAAATGAATATTGATGAAGTATCTGCTTTATACGACAAGCATATTATCACTGCCAGGTCATTGATGCAGGATAAGAACCATGACTATGGCGAAGCATGGAGAAGCATGAGCCAGGAAAGCTTCACCGATCTTATCCTGATGAAGTTGCAGCGTATCCGGCAAATTCTGAGCAATGACGGGAAAACTATCATTAGCGAAGGAATCGATGCCAATTACCATGACATCATTAACTATGCGGTTTTTGCATTAATATTAATGTGATATGAAGGGAACAATTACTTTCTTCCGAATTATTACCGGCTTTTTATTCATCTTTTCCGGACTGGTAAAAGCCAATGATCCGCATGGTCTCAGCTATAAAATGCAGGAGTTCTTTGAAGTATGGGGTATCCATGGTTTTAATGAATGGACATTATTAATGTCTGTTCTTATGAATGCATTTGAAATCATAGCGGGGTTTGCTTTGTTATTGGGCTGGAGGATTAAACTTTTCAGCTGGTTATTATTACTATTGATCATCTTTTTTACTTTTCTTACGGGGTATACGTATGTGACAGGTAAGCCAACGAATTGCGGATGTTTTGGTGATTGTCTTCCGATTACTTCAAAAACATCTTTTTTGAAAGATGTAGTGCTTACCATCATGATTGGCTTCCTATTCTGGAAACGAAATGAAATAAAACCTCTCCTGGGAAATAGGGTGGGTACCGGTTTCATGCTGGCAATAACCATCTTTAGTTTTGGGTTCCAATGGTACACATTAACTTATTTACCCGTGGTGGATTGCCTGCCCTTTAAAAAAGGAAATAACATTCCCGAAAAGATGAAAATGCCGGCCAATGCGGTACCCGACAGCACTGTAGTAACTTTTGTGTACAGGAAGGAAGGAAACGAGGTTGAATTCACTGCAGATAAATTCCCCGCTGATTTTAGTAAAGATAAATACGAATTCATCAGACGTTATGATAAGGTAGTAAGAAAAGGAAAAAATAACGAACCCCCGATAAAAGGATTTGCTTTATCCGGTGATTCTAATATCGACTCCGCCCAATATGTATTAGAACAGCCTTATGCTGTGTTGTTATTTATTGAAAAAGCAGATGAGGCTGGTTCCGGCTGGAAAAAGAAATTTGAAAAAATATATACTGTAGCGAAGAGTAAAAATATCCCGGCATATATAATTACAGCAGCTTCAGGAGATAAAAATAAATTGACTGATGGAACGGCATTTAATGATATTACAGTTTATAAATGTGATTATAAAGCTATCCAGACAGCTGCCAGAAGCAATCCCTGCATTTATTTATTAAAAAAAGGGACGGTACTGAATAAATACAGCGGGCAAAGTATGGGTATGATTAAAGATGAACTCAATAAACTGCCTGTACAGCCGCCACCGGCAACTGTCCCAGCGCCTGAGCCAACTGTCATTGATTCAACTATTATTCAAAACTGACAGCGATGCTGCAATTCATCATCAAAAAAACACTGTATGGTATAGGAGTGCTTTTAGGTGTGGTGATGCTTGTGTTCTTCCTCTTCCAGGGCTTTGGTGATCCGTCACGATTAGTAATGGGACAATCGGGTGATTCAACTACTCAGGCGAATATCCGTAAAGAACTATATCTTGATCAACCAAAGTGGAAGCAATTTGTTTTTTATCTCAATGATGTTTCGCCTGTTTGTCTCTACAGCAAAAAAGAGATAACATCTAAAAAACTAAGGGGTTTTTTTATAGGAGGTGAAAATAAGTTTGGTATAAAAATTCCTTACCTGCGAAAGTCCTACCAAAGTAAAAGAGAGGTTTGGACCATACTAATGCAGGCACTTCCGGGGACACTGATGCTGGCCATAGCAGCTATGTTTATTGCTATGCTCATCGGAATTCCTTTGGGTGTAATGGCAGCAGTAAAACAAAATACATGGTTAGATACCTCAGCGATATTTTCAAGCATTGTGGGTATTTCCGCACCATCATTTTTTATGGGTATTATAATGGTATACCTCTTTGGGTTTGTATTAAGTGATCTTACAGGTCTGCAAATTGCCGGCAGCTGGTTTGTAATAGATGAAGAAGGAAATAGAAGGCTGACCTTGCAAAACCTTCTTTTGCCTGCTTTCACATTGGGTATTCGTCCGCTGGCAATAATCACTCAGTTGACCCGAAGCGCCATGCTGGATGTACTTGACCAGGATTATATTCGTACAGCATATGCAAAAGGCCTGGGCAAAAGAACAGTGATCTGGAAGCATGGATTACGTAATGCATTGAACCCGGTTATTACGGCCATTACAGGCTGGTTTGCCGAATTATTGGCGGGAGCTTTCTTTGTAGAGTATATTTTTGGTTGGCAGGGTATAGGTAAAGTCACAGTGGATGCGTTGGAAAAATTGGATTATCCGGTGGTTATGGGATCTGTTTTGATTTCTGCTACCTTCTTCATTCTGATAAATATACTGGCTGATATTTTATACGGAGTAGTAGACCCAAGGGTAAGGGTGCAATAAATTCATCAGGTTTACTGTACGATAACATCATTAATTACTTTCTGCTGTAAAGCCTCATTTACTCTATGTTTTATTTTTTCTTTCTGGTAAATAAGTTCGTTCTTCAGGGGAGCTACTGATGTAGTGATGATCAGTTTATCTCCAATTATTTGAAGCTTATCGGTATACCTAGCAATGGTTTTGCCCATTATTTCTTCCCAAACATCTTCTATTTGCAAGGCCTGTATGCCGCCTTTGATCCGGCTGCTGTTCAGAAATTGCTGCATGGCTTCACTGATGGAATATTCACCCATAATTCAAAGTTACAAACTGATCAAATGGTATTTTACTTTTAATTGTTCAAGGTGAGAAGAAAGTCTTTCTCCGTTGGTGTCTGTAATAAATACCTGGCCATCATTTTCTACGCAAACTTTATTCAGCAGATTGTTTACCCTCTCCTCATCCAGTTTTTCAAAAACATCATCCAGTAAGAGGAGGGGAGCAAATCCTTTTTCTTTTTTTAAGACTTCCATTTCGGCCAGTTTCAGGGAGAACAAAAGGCTTTTACGCTGTCCTTGCGAAGCCACATTCTTAAATGGCTGACTTCCCAGATGCATATCCAAATCATCCCTGTGAATACCCGATGTTGTTCGCTGTGCAAAGCCATCCTTTTGCCTGTTAATTTTCAATAGTTCTGCCATTGTCGCCTGCAACAATTCGCTTTCATAAAAAAGGTTTACATCTTCTGGTTGACGGGAAATATCCTGGTACAGACGTTTCACAACAGGTAAGAATGAAACCATGAAAAATTTACGTTTTTCAAAAATATATACTCCGGCTTTTGCTAACTGTTCGTCTAACACATCCAGTAAAGCAAGGTCTGTTTTTCCAGTTTCAGCAAAGCTTTTTAACAGAGAGTTGCGCTGATCAAGCACTTTTTTATAAGTGATAAGTTGCCTCAGGTATTCTTCATCCACCTGGCTCAACAAGGCATCAATAAATATTCTTCTTTCTTTGCTGTCGCCTGTAATCAGTTCTGCATCATCCGGCGCAATTACTACACATGGATAACGGCCGATATGCTTTGAAAACTTATCATATGGGGCATCATTGACAGAAAATTCTTTTTTACCGGTTTCTCTGAGTATGCATACCGTTTTTTCTGGTTTGTCATATAAAGCAAACCGGCCTTCCAGCCTGAATCCGTCGCTGCCATGCTGTACATTTTGGTTGTCATGACGGGTGAAATAGCTTTTTGTAAAACAGAGGTAGTGAATAGCGTCCAGTAAGTTGGTTTTTCCAACACCGTTTTTACCACAAATTCCGACAATCCTTTCGCCGAAATCGAATGAGCTACTGCGGTAATTTTTAAACTGGTAAAGGGTTATTTGCAGTAGCTGTAGCATTGCTGCAAGATAATGGGGATACCCCAACACACAAGCGACAACCCCAGAGAGGATATAAACCAGCCATAAATGAGTAATAATCAAATTTCTGTAATCCGGCCCCGAATATGATAAATTGACATCTTTCCCTTATTTTTGCGGCTCAAATTTTTAGCCGGTGGCTACCAAATTTTCTAAAGAAACCTACCTGTACTGGTACGAATTAATGCAATTGATCCGTCAGTTTGAACTGATGGCCGAAGAAAAGTACAAAATGGACGGCAAGATCCGTGGCTTCTTCCATGCTTATGTTGGACAGGAAGCCATTGCAGCCGGTTGCATGACGGCCACCCGCCCGGAAGATCTTTTTATTACTGCTTACCGTGATCATGGGCTGGCTATTGCAAAAGGCGTTTCCGTTAATAGCTGCATGGCTGAATTGTATGGCAAAGCCACAGGTTGCGCCAAGGGAAAGGGTGGAAGTATGCACTTTTTTGGTAAGGAAGCCAACTTTTATGGAGGTCATGGTATAGTGGGTGCCCAGATTGGTACCGGAGCCGGTTTAGCTTTTGCTGAGCAATATAGGGGTACAGATAATGTGGTACTTACTTACTTTGGCGACGGTGCTGCAAGACAAGGTATGTTGCATGAAACCTTTAACCTGGCCATGCTCTGGAAACTACCCGTGATTTTTATCTGTGAGAATAACAATTACGCCATGGGTACTTCTGTTGAAAGGACCTCTAACGTTATTGATATTTATAAATTGGCAGATGCCTACGAAATGCCAGCAGACACGATCGATGGTATGAGTGCGGAAGCCGTTCATGAAGGAGTAAGCAGGGCTGTGAAAAGAGCTAGAGAAAAGGGCGGACCTTCTTTATTGGAAATTAAAACATACCGCTATAAAGGCCACTCAATCAGTGATCCGCAGAAGTACAGAACTAAGGAGGAAGTGGATGAGTACAAGAGCAAAGACCCTATTCAGCAGGTATTAAGAACCATCCTGGAAAACAAATTTGCCACCCAGGAAGAAATTGATGTGATCAATAAAAGAGTAGATGATATTGTAGTGGAATCTGTAAAATTTGCTGAGGAAAGCCCATGGCCGGATGACAGCGAAGTACTTAAAGACGTTTATGTGGATCAAAACTACCCTTTCATTGTAGATTAATTTTTAAATCATTTTGTAAAATAGAATTTGAATTATGTCAGAAAAGAAAGTTGTGCAGGACCAGGACAGTAGCGAAGTGGTGATTGCCAAAGCCAAAGATTTCTGGACCCGTTATGGTAAAGTACTTACAATCGCCAGTATAGTAGTTATTCTGGGTGCTGGTGGGTGGTATGCGTACCAGAATTTCTTTAAAAAACCGAAAGAAACTAAAGCGTCAGAAGCAATGTTCAAAGCGGAAGAGTATTTCAGGCTGGACTCTGTTAACCTGGCACTGAACGGTGATGGCCAGCATTTAGGTTTCCTGAAAGTTATTGATAAGCACAGTGGCACTGATGCGGCTAATCTTGCTAATTACTATGCTGGTGTTTGTTACATTAAACTGAATGAAAATGAAAAGGCAGTTAAGCACCTAAAAAAGTTTAGCAGCAATTCAAAGCCAGTTCAGGCAAGAGCCTATAAACTTATTGCTGATGCATATGGTGATATGGGTAAGAATAAAGAAGCTTTTGATTATTACAAAAAGGCTGGTCATCATTTCCCCGAGGATGAGTTCAATTCAGCCGAGAGCCTATTCATGGCCGCTTATTTAGCACAAAGAGTTTTGAATGATACCAAAAGCGCCATTGAACTTTACAAAGAGATAAAAGAAAAATACCCTACTTCTGATCAGGGCCGTGATGCAGATAACTACCTGGCCCAGATGGGAGTTTACAGCACTGAAAAGTAATCTATGGCTGAAATAGTTAACAGTAAATTATTAAGCAATAGCACAGGCATTCTAAAAAAGGATGCCTGTATTGTTTTGGTGAAAACGGAATGGAATGCTGCTATTGTTGATCAGTTGGAACGGGGCGCCATTGCTGAGCTCGAAAAGCAAGGCATAAAAAAGACAATCGTTCTGACTGTTCCGGGTGCAGTGGAAATTCCTTTCTCAATAAAAGCATTTTGGGAAAACAGTGGTAAAAAGGCAAGACCTGATGCTTTTATTGCATTGGGTTGTGTGATCAAAGGTGATACTCCCCATTTCGATTATGTATGTAAAGCAGTAACAGATGGAGTGCTACAATTAAACCTACAATTGCCAGTGCCTGTTATTTTTGGTGTTCTGACAGTAAACAATGAAGAACAGGCCATGGAACGTATAGGTGGTAAACACGGACATAAAGGGGAGGAAGCTGCTATTACTGCTGTAAAAATGATTTCTTTAGTAAGGTCTTTTAAAAAATAACCCATTGAACGTTCAGCTTTTCATACCATGTTTTATTGACCAGCTAAACCCGGATACGGCATTTAATATGATCAAAGTGCTGGAAAAAGCTGGCTGTACTGTCAGCTATAATGAATCACAAACCTGTTGTGGCCAACCAGCATTTAATGCCGGATATTGGAATGAAGCTAAATCTGTATGCTCTAAATTCATCAAAGATTTCAGTGGAACCGATTACATTGTTGGACCCAGTGCCAGTTGTGTGGGTTTTGTAAGAAATTATTACGCCAAATTATTCGATAATTCATCTGTCCATAATGAGGTGAAAGAGTTGGGCAAACGCATTTTTGAATTTTCAGAGTTCTTAGTCAATGTATTGAATATAGAAAATGTTGGCGCATCATTGAATAGCAAAGCGACTTATCATGATAGTTGCGCCGGACTCAGAGAATGTAAGATTAAGAAGGAACCAAGAAAGTTATTAGCTAATGTTAAGGGATTAGAACTTGTTGAAATGAATGATGTAGAAACCTGCTGTGGCTTTGGCGGAACCTTTGCAGTGAAATTTGAACCCATTTCAATTGGAATGGGGGAGCAAAAAGTAGAGAATGCATTGGCTACCGGTGCAGAATACCTTATTTCAACTGATTATTCCTGCCTTATGCATTTGCAGGGCTATATTGGTCAAAAGGGATATAATCTAAAAACCATGCACCTGGCAGATGTATTGGCCACCGGCTGGTAAAACAAAGCTGGCATGTAAACAGCCAGCTTCATTTCATTACAAAAGCAAGTAACCGATTGTTATTTCGGCAGTACTACATGATCAATCACATGTATTACGCCATTGCTCTGGTATACATTACCGATAGTTACTGTGGCCATACCGCCGTTCTCGTCTTTCAGCATATATTTTCCGTCTTTTTTCATTACCCAAAGTTTACCACCTGCAACTGTTGTTAATTCAGCAGTCCCGCTTCCTTTTTTAATCCACTCATCCAACTCCATGGTGCCAAGGCGTCCTGCTACGACATGGTAGGTTAGAATACTGGTAAGTTTGGCCTTGTTTTCCGGTTTAACAAGGTTCTCAACCGTTCCCTTTGGCAGCATGTCAAATGCAGCATTAGTAGGAGCAAAAACAGTAAATGGCCCGGTACCCTGTAATGTTTCTACCAATCCGGCAGCTTTTACAGCAGCCACCAGGGTAGTATGATCTTTTGAATTAACGGCATTCTCAACGATGTTTTTCGATGGATACATCGGTGCACCGCCTACCTCTACTGTTTTTTCGTTCATCATGTTCTGTGCAAATGATGCATGGAAGAACACAGAAGCAACCAGCATCAGGCAAATGGACTTAATTGATTTCATTTCTTCAGCTTTATAGTTTAAAAAAATTGATACGAAAGAGATACGGTAAACTGCGATTTCCGGTTTTAAAATGGTATAAACTTTATTATTCCACAACCCTGTATTTTTGAAAACTAAATTCAAACTTCTTACGTATGGCATACTGGCTTATTAAGTCTGAACCGTTCAAATATTCCTGGGAACAATTCGAAAAAGATAAACAGACCTTCTGGGACGGTGTAAGAAACTATGCAGCCCGAAATAACCTAAGAGCTATGAAAAAAGGGGACCTTGCTTTTTTTTATCATAGTAATGAAGGGACAGAGATCGTTGGTATTGCCAAAGTGGTTAAAGAAGCCTACCAGGATCCAACTACCAATGAAACAGCCTGGGTAGCCGTTGACTTTAAACCGTATAAAAAATTAAAGAAACCCGTTAGTCTTGCACAAATAAAAGCAGATAAACGTTTGGCCAATATGGCTCTTGTTAGGTTGGGCCGCTTATCTGTGCAACCGGTTACTGATCAAGAATGGGAAGTGGTAATGGAAATGGCCGATGAGCAATAATAAACTTCTCCAACAAATGGATTACTTGTCACATCCTCCGAAAGATTTCGTTTAACATTTCATGGAGGTTACGTTTTTGGGTTAGCTGGAATAAACAGAAGATTCTAATTTTTAACCCCAAAAAGTATAGCCATGAACAAACTATTCATCGGGCTGCTTATAGTTGCAGCCGGAGCAGGAATTTTCTTTTTACTGAAAAAAAAGAAAGCCGGCACTGAACCTGTCATTGAAATCAAAAAGGATCTTATTATTGGCAAATGGAAGACGGAAGCACAACCGGGTAACGATTCCACTTTTAAAGATTACCAGTATGAATTTTCAAAAAAAGGGAATATTATCCGGTCATTAAATGATTCTACAACTGCGGACAGCGTCTTTTATACTTGGGATAAGGAAAATAATCTTGAATGGAAAAAGAACGCAGCAGATACAACAGGTGTGTTGTACAAAGTCGTACAACTGACTGCTGACAGCTTNNCTATGCCACAAGTTTAAGTGGCATAGTATCTTTGATAAATGTCAAAAAAGAAATTAGTAATACTTACCGGTGCCGGTATCAGCGCTGAAAGCGGATTAAAAACATTTCGTGACAGTGATGGACTATGGGAAGGATATGATGTAACGGAAGTTGCTACACCAAGAGCCTGGAGAAAGAACCCGCAACTGGTTCTGGATTTCTACAATATGCGCCGAAAAAATGTAGCTGATGCACAACCAAATGATGCGCATTATGGCATGGCAGAACTGGAAACAGAATTTGATGTCACCGTTATTACCCAGAATATTGATGATCTGCATGAAAGAGCCGGTTCAACCAAAATTCTTCATCTGCACGGAGAAATCTTTAAAATGCGGAGTGAAATAAATGAATCACTGATTTATGAAATAAGAGATGATATAAAACTGGGTGATGTAGCAGAGGATGGGGCACAGCTCCGGCCGCATATCGTTTGGTTTGAGGAACCGGTACCCATGATCGAAAAAGCCATTCCTGTGGTTCGGGATGCTGAAATATTTGTTGTAGCAGGGACATCTCTGGTAGTTTACCCGGCTGCAGGTTTGGTAAATTATACCCAGCCGGGAATTCCTGTTTATGTATTAGATAAAAGGATACCATACGTTTCTTCAAATGGGAACCTGGTAACGATAGAGAAACCGGCCACAGAAGGGATAAAAGAATTAATTTCCCTTCTTAAAAACAATTTCTGATGGATGATTTAAGTTTTGGGAAACTATTGATTCCAATACTGGTTGTCTTTATCCTCTTGGTTATTCCTTACATATTTTTTCTGCTGGCGCAGCAAAGTATATTGAAAGCCATACAGCCACAAAACAGGCTGATGCAGCCCGGTGAAGTGTGGTTTCAGCTTATACCATTATTTGGCTGGATATGGCAGTTTGCAGTGGTGAGCCGAATTGCAGATTCTATTTGTAATGAATACAAATCACAGCAGGAAATTTCATTTCTCGGAATGGGTGATGGCGAAATACAAGAAGACATTAAGAACCGTGCAACGTATACGACTGGTTACTGGTACTGTGTATTGGTATGTACAACAATAATCCCAATCCTTGGAATACTCACAGGATTAGGGGCCCTGGTACTTTGGATAACCTATTGGCAACAGCTCAACAAACACCGGCAAAAAATACTGGATTCCAACCTGGCTTAGCTTCTTTTTTCGACAAAGTAAATATCATTAGCTTCCAGCTCAGCCAAAACGGGCTCGTAGATTGCTTTGGCTGTCGGGATATGTAAACCCTTCATTTTGATTTTACCATTGAGTATCAGCTTTGCAGCTATCCCTAATGGTAATCCAACTGTTTTAGCCATGGCTGTATGCAAACTATTCTCACCCTTCACCACCAGTGAACTTTCAACTTTTGTGTGGGTATTGGCATCATGAGTAATATTATACTCAATTTCATGCATCATTACGATCATGTCTTTATCGTAGGGGCGAAGAGCCAATTTTTTCTCGACTGCAAACTGAAGGATGTCGGCTGGACTACAAAGTCCTTTGTTCACCAATGTTTCGTTATCATCAAGTCCGAGGAAGAATAATTGTTTTAGAGTCAAATTGGCTTCATGCATTTTATGGGCCAGATAGGCTGCAGCCCTGTTTTTTACTTCATCAATTTCTACTTCCTGCAGGTTGCCTTTATCATCTGCCGCCAAAAATGAAGAAGGAATTTTTTCACCCTCGTTTTCTGCTTCGGTTTCCGCATCCACAAGTTTCATCAGGTTTTCCAGCAGCCCTTTGGTTTCTTCAAATCGTTCTGCTAATTTTTGATTCACCCATTCCCCGAAACCATGTTTGTCCATATGCTCTTTGAATACCTGTTGTAACGACTTTCCGTCCGTTTCGTATTGTGGTGTTTCCTCTGTAAGCTTTAGCTCAATGATATTTTTCCAGCCATACATAAAATCCGGATGGCGAAGAGTAGTTCTGATAAAGGTCGAAGTGTTTTCTAAGTCATATAGTGAAGTATAGCTCAGCGAATCCCTGTTGGCGTACCAGCTCAGGTAACCAACATCGGCTATTTCCACCATTCTTTCGCCAGTAAAAAGCTGTTCGTAGGGAATCTTCACTTCTTGTCCTGCTTCACGAAAATGGGCACCGGCTTTACCTGCCATGATAATATTCCTTGGGTTCCAGCTGATCTTGTAATGCCAGGGATTATCGTCACTTTCAGGAGCAACTAATCCGCCACAATGAGAAATAAACGAGGTAATATGCCCGCCTTTTTGCCGGATTTCATCAATGAGTTTCATGGCACTCATATGATCAATACCCGGATCAAGGCCCATTTCGTATAGAAAAAACAGGTTATTCTTTTCAATCTCTGGCTGAAGCGAACGGATATCTTCATCAAGGTATGATGCAGTCAGTAAATTTTTATGGTGCTTTATACAATCCTTTGCTACCAGGATATGCAGGAAAGGAGGAAGCAGGGAAATAACAATATCAGCCTTACGGATGTATTTTTCTCTTTCAGCCTGGCTTTTAATGTCAAAAGCAACGGCACTGGCGTAAGGCGATCCTCCAATCTTGGACTCGGCCAATTGCAGATCAGCATCCGCCACAATGATTTTCCAGTTTTCTTCAGCTGCATTTTTAGTCAGGAAATCTATCAAAACTGTAGCCGATTTGCCAGCGCCGAACAATAAAATCGTCTTCATAAAAATTCCGGTGTTGAAAAAGCGAAAATTAGAACTAAAATCCCAGAAAATGACTGAAAAATCACAGGTGAAACTCCTAAAGAATCAACTTTTATTTTAATTCACAAGGGTGGAAAAAATAGGTTAAAAAACACTGGTTTTTATCAGGTTTTGAGGGCTGAAAAAAGTAGATTTGCAGACCTTAAAAATAGGCCCATAACAGGGTTATTTTGAGGACGAAAAAAAACAAAACTGAATAGGAAACCTAGCGATGGAAGAGAATATTGAGCCTTTAGAAACGAACGACAGCAACCGGATCATTCCCGTTAATATTGAAGAACAAATGAAGACTGCCTACATTGACTATTCAATGTCGGTAATTGTGGGCCGTGCCCTTCCGGATGTTCGGGATGGTTTAAAACCAGTTCACCGCCGTGTGTTATTCGCCATGAATGAGCTGGGAATTCATTACAACAAACCTTATAAAAAATCGGCCCGTATAGTGGGGGAGGTATTGGGTAAATACCATCCTCATGGTGATAGCTCCGTTTACGATGCCATGGTACGGATGGCACAGGAATGGAATATGCGGTATACCATGATTGACGGCCAGGGTAACTTTGGCAACCAGGATGGAGATGGGCCCGCGGCCATGCGATATACAGAGGCTAGATTGGAAAGGCTTGCAGAGCACATGCTGGATGATATTGAAAAAGACACAGTTGATTTCCAGCTAAATTTTGATGACTCGGAAAAAGAGCCTTCAGTTCTTCCTACCCGGGTTCCGCAATTACTGATAAATGGATCAAGTGGCATTGCGGTAGGGATGGCAACCAACATGATGCCGCACAACCTTAGCGAGGTGATTGATGGCTGTATTGCCTATATCGATAACCGGGAGATTACCATTGAGGAACTGATGCAATATGTAAAAGCTCCTGATTTCCCTACCGGCGGAACCATTTACGGTATGGAAGGCGTAAAAGCGGCAATGCATTTTGGAAGGGGCAGGGTAGTGGTAAGAGGTAAGTTAACTGTAGAAACAAAACCAAGCGGCAGGGAACAAATTATCATTACAGAAGTGCCTTACCAGGTTAACCGTGATGCACTGACCAATCGTATTGGCGAACTGGTTAATGAAAAAGTGATCGATGGCATTGCCCATGTAAACAACGAATCGAATAACAAAGAAGGTACAAGGCTTGTAATAGATCTGAAAAGAGATGCCATTGCCAATGTTATTATCAACCAGCTTTATAAGCTGACAGATCTTCAAACATCTTATGGCATTAACAATGTTGCAATTGTTAAAGGCCGTCCGAGAACATTAAGCTTAAAAGATCTGATAAGCGAATTCGTGGAGTTCAGGCATGAAGTGGTGGTTCGCAGAACAAAATTCGAACTAAAAGAAGCAGAGAAAAGGGCACATATTTTAAAAGGCTATCTCATTGCTCTCGATCACCTGGATGAAGTGATTGCTTTGATTCGCAGTTCAGCCACTCCTGATATTGCCAAAGACAACCTGGTAAATGCTGGCTGGGGATTGGATGAAATTCAGGCTAAAGCGATACTGGAATTGCGTTTACAGCGCTTGACCGGCATGGAAAGGGATAAGATCAAGGAAGAGTTTGACGAGTTAATGAAACTCATTGCTCACCTGAACGAATTGCTCTCTAATGAGGGTATGCGGTATGATCTTATCAAAACTGAGCTCACTGAGATTAAAGACAAATTCGGCGATGCCCGCAAAACTGAAATTACCTACCTGGATGACGAAGTGAAGATCAAAGACCTCATCAAAGAGGAAGATGTAGTAATCACCATATCACACCTTGGATACATTAAGCGTACCCCGGCTGATGAATACCGTTCTCAGCGTCGTGGTGGTCGTGGTGTAATGGGTGGTAAAACAAGGGAAGAAGATTATATAGAACATCTTTTTGTCGCATCAACCCACCATACGATGCTTTTCTTTACGGAGAAAGGGAGAGTGTACTGGCTCAATGTTTATGAAATACCTGAAGGAGAGAAGACCGGAAAGGGCAGGGCTATTCAAAACCTCATGCAATTACCCCCCGACGATAAAGTAAAAGCGATTATTGATGTGAAGGATCTTAAAGATGAAGAGTTTGTGAAGGCGCACAACATTGTGCTTTGTACCAAAAAAGGTATTATCAAAAAAACAGAACTGGAAGACTTCAGCCGACCGCGGCAAACCGGTGTTAATGCTATTACAATTGTGGAAGGAGATGAATTACTGGATGCAAAATTGACAGACGGTAAATCAGAGATCATGATAGCGGTGAAGAGTGGCAGGGCCATTCGTTTCTCTGAAGAAAAAGTTAGGGCAACCGGCCGTGGTGCCATTGGTGTAGCTGGCATTGAAGTGGAAGATGAAAATGATGAAGTGGTAGGCATGATATGTGTAAACCCGGAGAAAGATGCATCCCGAACCGTGCTGGTAGTAAGTGAACAGGGATTTGGTAAACGTACACCGGTAGATGAGTATCGTTTTACTAACCGGGGAGGAAAAGGGGTGAAAACGATCAATGTAACAGAAAAAACAGGAAGCCTTGTCGGTATACTGGATGTAGCAGAAAATGAAGACCTGATGATAACCTGTAAAAGTGGCGTTACCATTCGAATGCCGGTTAGTGGTATCAGTGAGCAGGGCAGGGCTACACAAGGGGTAAAACTGATAAGGCTGGATGACGGTGATGAAATAGCAGCCATCACACAACTGGATGACCAGGGGCAAAACGGCAATGGCGATCATGGAGATGCTGACGCAACGTCATCAGATGAAAATCCATCTACAGATGGAAATGAAGCATAAAATTCTTTAAATCAATAATTATCAAAATGAAAAAACTCCTGGTTGTATCTGTGGTTTGCTTGTCAGGGTTAGTAACAACAGCCCAGAATTATGACAATATCAAGAACCAGCTTTTGTTCAACAAGTTTGAACAGGCCAAAACAGATTTCGATAAAGCTTTTACCAACGCAAAATTTGCCAGTAAAGCAGAGGCCTTTATTCTCAAAACAGCAATATATGCCGGCCTGGCAATGAGCGATGCCAATAAAGACAAACCCGTCGGCATGCAATTGGCTAACGAGGCTGATGCTGCCTTTAAAAAATACAGGGAAATGGATCCCGAGATGAAATTGGTGAAAGATCCGGTGTACCAAAATGGCCCAGTTAACCTGTATTCAGCCTTTTATTCCGGCGGTTATGAAGATTATAAAACAAAGTCATGGCAGGCCGGTTACGACAAATTGAAAAAAGCGGTGGAATTATCAGATATACTTATTGCACAGAAGATTTTTAATTCACCACTGGATACTAATGTATTGATTCTTGCAGCTATTACAGCAGAAAGCAGCGATAATAAAGAAGATGCCGCAAAATATTATGTTCGTTTAGCAGATGCTAAAGTTGACGGGGACGGTTTCGAAAGCGTATATCGCTTCCTTGTCAGTTACTATTTTGGAAAAAAGGATATTCCCAATTTTGAAAAATATAAAACCTTAGGAGCTCAGTTGTATCCCAAAAGTGAGTATTTCACTTTTGATAAAGTAGATTTTGCTGCGGGCCTTGCCACCAATTTTGATGACAAAGTAAAAGCTGTTGAAGAAATATTGGCTTCAGACCCCGATAATTTTAAGGCTAACCAGGTATTGGGTGAGATCATTTATGATACACTGAACTCAGAGAAAGAAGGAGCCGTACTTCCTGCCAATGCTGCTGACCTTGAAAAAAGAATGGTGGCTTCATTCCTGAAAGCGGCCTCTGTAAGGGCCAATTACGAGATTCCTTTCTTATATATGGGGGATCATTTTATCAATAAAGCTGCTAAGACCAACGATGCCCGTTCTGCCCATGCTGCTGATATGAAAGCCAGAACCAAACCCGGCACAATGGCTTCTAAAGAGGATATAGCCAAAAGAGATATGCTTGATAAAAAATACGGCGATGATCTTGACCAGGCAAGAGAACCATATGAAAAAGCCGGTGCTATCCTGGCTGACAGAGCCTCTAAAGAAGGAGGATTGGAATTAAGAGAAAAAGAGCAATACAAGAAAGTTGCGAATTACCTTTCAGAAATATATGGCTATAAAAGAGTTCAGGCCAAAAGTAAGCCTGCTGACCAGGCAAAATTCCAGGCTGAAGAGAAGAAATGGAACGAGATTTATGACAGCATCAATGCAATCAAGACCCTGAAGAAAGGGCATGATGCCAATTAAGTTTTATTTCAAAGAAAACAAAGAACCCGGCTAAATGGCCGGGTTCTTTGTTTATGTCTGCAGTGGATATAGTGGTGGTATTGTTATCAATATTAATTTAACATAATGGGCTGTTATATTTAAAGCCACAATAAATTTTATACGGTTAGCCTTATACGATTTNNAAATCGTATAAGGCTAACCGTATCTTCCTTGTCTCTGTGGCTTTCGAATATAACTCATATTATGTCTAAGTCGTTGGCGCTGTGTAGCGAAGGCGGTAATTTTGCAAAGCATACCGACAAGCGAAGTGGGGGATGTGTCTCAAAAGAAAATACGGGGTGTGAGCCAACGGCGAACTCATCTGAGCCGAAGGCGAAGGAAAAACATTCATTAAAAGAATGGGAAATCATCAAGACTGATAAAAAGTTGAAGTGGGTCAAATTGGGTGCTTCAACAGAAATTCATTCAGTTCCTTCATTATTTGTTAATTCGATTCTGGTTCGCCGCCCAGATTTGAATGCAGTTGTATCAGCTCTTTCACAGAGGCATCAACTTCTTTCCAAACGAGGGAGTATATTTCCTCAAAATCCTTCTTAGCTATATGGGCATACATTTCACAATGCAATCTTAGTGTTTGCTCTTGCATTGCCTGAATGCGGAATATGGCAGCATCATAAATATTAATTTTTCTTTCATTCATACTTTATAGTTTTGGTATAAGATACGCAAACCTATAAAATAGGAGTCTCTCTGGTTCTCACGCCACACCCCGTATTTTCTTTTGAGAAAGCGACTTAACATAATGTAAATTATAAGAAAAGAAACAATGATGAGGACGGCCCCTGTAAGTTGCGAATTTTTNNATTCGCAACTTACAGGGGCAAGGAAGTTTTCTTATAATATACGTTATGTGTAAATAGGCGCACAGCCCACCTTCAAAAAAATAATTTATGGATAATCCTCAAGTTGCAGCACTCATTTATCTTCAAATGAAAAATGAAATTCTGTTAAAGGTCTTTTTTCAACAATATCTTGGGCATGCTGAATATTCACGAGCCATTGCAGCTCTGTACGAAGCTCTTCCCTCCAGCCTTGAAAGTGCTTTCTTAGACAATCCTCAACTGATGGATTTTCGTGATGCTGTGATGAAGATTTATCATTACGAGAAGAACCCGATGGAGGATTAACATTTGAAGAGTCATTACAGTCCATAAATTATTTTTTTAGCCCACCACATCTATGCTCTTGCACCTTTGAATAAAAACATAAGGTGCAGCTAACCTATTGAACATAACGTAGTAAACATTATAGGAATTAATTGTAAGTATTTTTTGTGGATATTGGGTATTGA
>DEHX01000137.1 GCA_002352145.1 Chitinophagaceae bacterium UBA2789 | reverse complement strand
GCCGGTGCCCGCAGCCGGATTATTGTAACCGATGGTTCGTTTAGTATGGATGGTACTATAGCAAGACTCGACGAAATTGTGAAGCTGGCCGAGCAGTACGATGCCTGCATCATGATTGATGAATGTCACTCTTCCGGCTTTTTGGGAAAAACAGGAAGGGGTACCCATGAATACCGTGGGGTGATGGGCAAGATCGATATTATCACCGGTACATTAGGCAAGGCTTTAGGCGGAGCATCCGGTGGTTTCACTTCCGGAAGAAAAGAAATCATTGATATGCTTCGGCAGAAGTCAAGGCCTTATTTATTCAGTAATACATTGGCCCCCTCCATAGTCGGCGCTTCTATTGCCGTACTGGATATGCTGACAGAAACCACGCAGCTGCGGGATAAATTAGAATACAACACTAAATACTTCCGCAGCAAAATGACTGAAGCCGGCTTCGATATCAAGCCCGGTGATCATCCTATTGTTCCCATCATGCTCTATGATGCGGTGCTGGCGCAAACCATGGCTGCTAAATTATTAGAAGAAGGCATTTATGTGATCGGCTTCTTCTTCCCGGTAGTGGCCAAAGGGCAGGCCAGGATAAGGGTGCAGCTGAGTGCGGCGCATGAGCAGCAGCACCTGGATAAAGCCATTGCTGCGTTTACGAAGATTGGAAAGGAGTTGGGGGTGTTGAAATAGTTATTCAACTAATTTGTTAGAAAAAAGACGCTTCATCCCGAAGCATCTTTTTTTACTATCCAATTAGTAAACTTATTTCAAATTCAAACTTCCGGCCGCCTGCTTTAATGCATCAGCTCCTGTATGGTCGCATTGCAGGGTTACCAGGAATCGTTCGCCGGTAAAGAAATGTGTGTTAAAGTAACATCAAAAAGTGGTATTGTCCTTTTGATGGTTTTGCTATAGATTTATTGAAAAAATAATATGCTTTTAAACAAGATTTTTCTTATTTTTTTACTGTTAGTTTCTTTATATGGCCTCAAAGCACAAGAGCGGATCGGGGATAAAAGTGGTTTCACTTCAGCCGCCTTCAGTCCCGATGGGGAAAAGGTAGTCACTACATCAGATGACAACACTGCTAAAATATGGAATGCGGTTAGCGGTGAATTGCTCGCTAGTTTGTCCGGGCATAGTGATCAAGTCAATTCAGCTATTTTTAGTCCCGATGGAAATAAAATAGTAACTGCATCCCAAGACTACACCGCTAAACTATGGGATGCTGCTAGCGGGCAATTGCTGGCCGATTTGAGATTGCATAGGGATGAAGTAGAATCAGCGGTTTTCAGCCCAGATGGAAAAAAGATTGTTACTTCCGCAGGCAGTCAAGCTAAAGTATGGGATGCTGCTAGCGGGCAATTGCTGACCGATTTGGACGGGCATAGTAGTTGGGTAAAATCAGCAGTTTTCAGCCCAGATGGAAAAAAGATAATCACTACGTCTAATGATTTAAGTGCCAAACTATGGGATACAGAAATCGGAAAACTTTTGGCTGATTTGAGGGGGCATGATGATTGGGTTACTTCGGCCTTCTTTAGCCACGATGGGCAAAAGATAGCCACTGCATCTAATGACAATACTGCCAAAATATGGGATGTAGCAAGCGGGAAGTTGCTGGCTGATTTGGAAGGTCATAGTGATATTGTGAATTCAGCCGTCTTCAGCCCCGATGGGAAAAAGATAATCACTGCATCCAGAGACAATACTGCCAAAATATGGGATGTAGCAAGCGGGAAGTTGCTGACTGATTTGGAAGGTCATAGTGATGTTGTGAATTCTGCCGCCTTCAGTCCCGATGGGAAAAAGATACTCACGGCTGGGCACTATACAGTCATAATATGGGACACATCGAGTGATAAACCACTAATTTATTTGAAAGGACATACCTGGGCTGTAAATTCAGCTACCTTTAGCCCAGATGGAAAAAAGATAGTTACTGCATCAGTGGACGAAACAGCCAAAATATGGGATGCCAAAACTGGAAAATTACTTGTTGAATTAAAGTAAAGTAGTGACGCAAATAAATCATCTTTGATTAGAAGATCAACTCTGTTTATCCAATCTGGCTGAAAGAATGATAAATGAAAAAAATCAGTAGCAAAAGTGTAAATATGATCAGTTTATCCAAATTAGGAATAACCAATGCAGTGGACAGATGTATTTTTTTAGAATAATCCTGCACAGATACTTGTAGATCGAAAGATTGGATATCAAAAAACAATTTATATATAAAATAGCGGTGAACTGGAGTTTGTGGTAAATAAAAAAGACGCTTCATCACAAAGCGTCTTTTTTACTATCCGATTAATAGCACTTATTTCAAATTCAAACTCCCTGCTGCCTGCTTCAATGCATCAGCTCCTGTATGATCGCCTTGCAGGGTTACCAGGAAACGTTCTCCGGCAAAAAATGTGAAAGTGCAGTCGTTGGTGGCTTTCTCGCAATGCTCAAAAGCTTTGCCACCTTTGAATTCAACAGTCTTGGTATATTCTTCTTCACTTTCCTGTTCCATATTCATCATGGCCAGGTATTGCATGCTATAAATACCTGCGCCGCCGGAGCCGGCACAATCATAAACAGTAAGCGTAACATTCATACTGTCATTCACCTGGTAGTCGGCGGTGCCCACACTGGCGCCCATAGCACTGGTAACATTGTATTCTGTACGCTTACCACCCATTAAGGTTTCGGGTAACAGGGCCTTTAACTGGTCGGTGGTGAGTGGTGTAAGTTTGGTCAGTTCTTCTTTTTTCTTTTCCATGGCATCAGCGGCCTGCTGCATCTGGTTCACATCAATAGTCACTTTTTCTTTTCCGTCATCACTGGTAATAGTGGTTTCGCCAGATTTTTTATCACTGTTACAGGCTGCCAGCAATACGATACTGGCCAGCAAAAGAGAGGAAATTCGTTTCATAATTAA
>DEHX01000029.1 GCA_002352145.1 Chitinophagaceae bacterium UBA2789 | reverse complement strand
TCCAATTATATGCATGATGGCCGATTTGGCACACTGTTGCAATGCATCAACCACTATCGTACTGGAATACAGCAAGGTGTTACACTGGATCCTCTGCTGGTAAACGGAATTAACCTGACAAATGCAGAAGTAAACGATCTGTTTGTTTTCCTAAGGGCATTAACGGACTCATCTTTCCTACAAGATCCCCGTTTTGCCCGGCCAGACTAGTTTTTCTTTCTTTTCTCTTTCAGTGCTTCAAGGCTTTTTTTCTGGGCATCAATATCCTTGATAGCTTCATCTTGTGCAGTAGCATTTTCAGCCAGCTTTTTCTCAAGGTTCAGTTTATCATCCTGAAGCTCCTTCAGCTTTTTTTCAGCTTTAGTCACTACTTCTTCCTGTGCTGCAATCTGTAATTCAAGGTTGGCTGCTTCAATATCCGGCAGCATTTCGTTAAGGTAAGATTTTGCTTTACCAATATCATAAGCTTCCATGGTGGAAATAGCATTGGCATCATTTTTCAGCATAACCATATATATGATTGATTCATCACTTTCTTTCCTGCTTTTGCGTTCTACCTTAATGATATAATCCAGTCTGTCTTTGCTGATATCAGTGACATATGCATTTTTGAATACCAGGAAGCCCTTATCCCTGTTAAGAATACCTTTTTCCTCTTTTGCTTTGTAGCCCAATTTTTCCATTCTTTTCACAAACGCATTTTCCACAGCCTGGGCTGGATAACTATAATCACAAACAATTGCAGCCTGTTTTTTCTTATCGTACTGAATAGTTCCTTCGTAAGATTGAGCAAGCGATATAAGTACCAGAAACACCATTACGGTTGACAGTAAAACTTTCTTCTTCATAAAACAGCATTTGCTGTTAAAGATACTACAAGGCTCTAAAGCGTTGCAAATGTCTTAAATAAAGGACCCGGGGCAGGAGTAAATTCGTTTTTTGCCGNNTTTGGCAGGTTTCTAAATTACCTGCTTACCCCATTGCTGGTAACCATTTTTGCTTCGGGGGAGTATGGAAAAATCAGTACTCTATTTACCATCGCAGCATTCCTGAATATTGTCTACACTTACGGACTGGAAACATCCTATTTCAGGTTTGCGGCATTACAGGCTGAACCCAAAGTATACAACACCTGTTCTTCTTCAATAATATTAACAACAACACTCTTTACCGGGCTGCTGCTATTATTTGTAAAAGATATTGCTGCATTTCTTGAGATACCCGATCATCCCGAATATATTTCATGGGTCATCCTGATCGTAGCACTGGATACATTATCCGTTATGCCTTTTGCCAAACTCAGGTACGAAGGAAGGCCAAGAAAATTTGCAGCAATTAAGATCCTGAACATATTGATCAATGTAGGCCTCGTCATTTTCTTCCTTGTGGTTTGCAAAAATGCTCATGATAAGAATAGTGGGAACTTCTTTGCTGGCATCTACAACCCGAAAATTGGCCTGGGTTATGTAATACTGGCCAACCTGGCTGCCAGCGGAATAACGCTGCTATTACTCAGCAAAGAACTTTTCCAATTCCGCTTCCGGCTGAATCCTGTTTTCTGGAAACAACTGATGAATTACAGCTGGCCGCTGATCATAGTCGGTTTTGGCGGCATGGTAAATGAAACCATAGATCGCATCATGTTGCTGAAACTCTATCCTGGCACTACGGAGGAAGCATTTTCACAATCCGGCATCTACTCTGCCAATTATAAGCTGGCCGTCATTATTGTTCTATTCATCCAGGCATTTCGTATGGGGGCTGAACCATTTTTCTTCAAACAATCTACCAGCGAAAATGCACAGCGTACTTATGCCAGGGTGATGAAATTTTTTGTCATTGCCTGTTGCTTTTGTTTTTTGGGCGTTACACTGTTTCTCGACATCTGGAAATATTTCATGGGTACAGCCCATAAAGAATATTACACCGGCCTGAAAGTGGTACCATTGCTGATGACCGCAAAAATCTTTCTGGGGATTTACTATAATCTTTCAATCTGGTACAAGATAAAAGAAAGAAATCTTACGGGTGCCTGGATTACGCTGGGTGGTGCAGCAATAACGGTTGCGTTCAACTGGATTTTTATTCCGGTACTTGGCTATATGGCCTGTGCCATAGCCACAGTACTTTGTTATGCATTTATGATGGTACTAAGCTACACCCTGGGACAAAAGCACTACCCTGTTCCTTATGCCTGGAAAAAAATTCTGGCCTATATCACCATCTGCCTGCTGCTCTTTGGGCTGCACCAGGCATTTTTATCACTGGAAATGAATCACTGGATAAACCGTGGAATGGGTGTTTTCTTTGTTGGTCTTTTTGGACTATTGATAGTAAATGTTGAAAAGAAAGAGTTTGCAAAAATGCCTTTTATCGGAAAATTAATAAAGACCTCTTAAAACATCTTCACAAACGGGTTATTCATCTTCTCAAACCCAACAGTCGTTACCGGCCCATGACCTGAATACACTTTCGTATCGTCAGGCAAAGTAAAAAATTGCGTTTGGATACTTTCTACCAGCGTTTCAAAATTACCGCCCGGCAGATCAGTGCGGCCCACACTTCGGCTAAACAACACATCACCGCCAATAATAAAGTTTCCGGCGGCATGATAAAATGATACGCTGCCCGGTGAATGCCCGGGAGTAAAACGAATCTCCAATTCATCCTCCCCGATTTTAATACTTTTTTTCTCATCCAGGTAAACCAACGGGCCTTCATAATTGTCGAAAGGGAGCTGCCACATGATGCCGGATTGCGGAGCAAAATCCA
>DEHX01000160.1:62392-64481 GCA_002352145.1 Chitinophagaceae bacterium UBA2789 | reverse complement strand
AAAAAAGGTCCTTCCGTAGAAACGGACTGACCTCTAACGATTGCTTGCCATATGAAAATTTTCGAAGTGCGGGTTGTTGGCTGTTTTACCAGCTCTTTAGAAGATTTTTAGCTTTAACTTTGACCTCTGACGCTTGCCCCTCTGACGATTGTCTTGCTGTATGATTAATCTTCTACACCAAAAGTAGGAAGCCCTCCCTTGTCCTTCAAACCAAATACGGCATCATTTCATTATGCCAAAAGGATAGGACGATTGGTGAAACCCTTACTGGTGGCTGATTTCAGCAAAAAAGACGTATGATGCCCAACCGCACTACCGACATATTATTTCAATTGATAAAATCGCTTGAAAAGGCTGAAAAAAGGCATTTTAAACTGTATATAAAGCGCAGTTCGGGTAATGCAGACCTTAAGATCATCCGGCTATTTGATGTGCTGGACAAAATGAAAGACTACGACGAAGCCGGATTGATAAAGAAGATGGGTGATGTGACCCGGCCGCAACTGGCAAACCTGAAAGCACACTTGTATAAACAGCTGCTGGCTTCTCTCCGGCTGTTAAAAAGTTCAGACAGTCTCGATCTTCAACTCAATGAACAATTCGACTATGCCCATATCCTTTATAAAAAAGGGTTGTTCCTGCAAAGCCTTCGTATACTTGACCGTGCCAAGGAAATAGCAAAGGCCAACCAGAAGTTCAATTTTCTTCCCCAGATCATTTCATTAGAAAAGAGAATCGAAGGGTTGCATATTACCCGCAGTATGCAGAACCGGGCAGAGCAACTCTCTGTTGAAGCCAACGAAGTAAGCCGCCATATCGATAATGTGGCCCGACTTTCCAACCTGGCGCTGAAATTATACAGCTGGTATATTCAGCATGGACATGCCCGCAATGAAGAAGATGAAAAGGATATCAAGGCATTTATGAGAGAGCAGTTACCCAAAGATGCCTGGCAGCAGACCGGTTTTTATGAACGGCTCTACCTGTACCAGGGTTTTTGCTGGTATGCATTTATTCGCCAGGATTTTTTACAATATTACCGCTACACTCAAAAATGGGTTGACCTTTTTGAGGAACAACCATTAATGATTAGGGTAGAAACCGGTCATTACATTAAAGGATTGCACAATCTTTTGAATGCCCATTTTGATTTACGTAATTACAAAGGGTTTGAAAAAACACTTCGTCGTTTTGAGAAAGTTTCGCATACAGACAGGGTGAAAGAGCATGATAATTTTCGTATCCAGGCTTTCATCTACATCAATATTGCACGGATCAACCAGCATTTCATGATGGGAACTTTCAAGGAAGGACTGAAGCTGGTACCCGAGATAGAGGCCAAGATGGAGGAGTATCATCTCTTTGTAGACCAGCACCGCATATTAGTGTTGAACTACAAAATAGCCATGCTGTATTTTGGCAGCGGAGATTATAATACCTGCATCGATTACCTGCAAAAGATCATTCATGAAAAAACAGATCTTCGTTATGACCTGCAATGTTATGCAAGGGTAGTACACCTGCTG
The DNA here is from genome assembly GCA_002352145.1 of Chitinophagaceae bacterium UBA2789. Taxonomy (GTDB): domain Bacteria; phylum Bacteroidota; class Bacteroidia; order Chitinophagales; family Chitinophagaceae; genus JJ008. The sequence continues at coordinate 62,955 of DEHX01000160.1, read as the reverse complement.
GCACATTATGAATTGGGCAATGATATGCTGATGGAATCATTGAGCAAATCTGTTTATCGGTTTATGGCGAAGATGGCTAACCTGACCGTGGTAGAAGAGGCCATGTTTAAATTCCTTCGCCATTCATTTCCTTTATCACCCCGGCAACTTAAACCTGAGTTTGAAAAATTCCTGCAAAGCATCAAGCATTTGGAAAAAAGCCGGTTTGAAACAAGGGCATTTGCCTACCTCGATATTATCTCCTGGGTGGAAAGCAAGGTGTATAACAAGCCGATGAGTGTAATCATACATGAAAAATATTTGCAGAGCAAGCATAAATAAATGTCTTTCCCGGAACAGCATGTTTTCTTTAATTTTCCTCAATGAGAAAAATTCTGTTCATCCTGTTGCTAGCAGCTTTACAAAGCANNTTTGAAACCCTCCAACTGGTTGTGCTTAGTGGTAAAGGTAAATTGGGTACAGGGTTAGGAAAAAAAGGGGCTGAAGGTGATTATGTAATTAAGCTGTTGCGCATCCGCCAGACAGTGGAGGAGCAATGGAACACCCTTAGCCCGGACTTTGTA
>DEHX01000160.1:18330-62284 GCA_002352145.1 Chitinophagaceae bacterium UBA2789 | reverse complement strand
CCGAATACAGGCCCGGTGGCTTTTTACGAGGCACATTTGCAAAGTGAACAAGGGTGGAATATGCTCGGCGGTTTATTTCCGGGGGGGTGCCTCATTTTTCACGGAACGAATGAAAATCTGGGTTGGGCACATACGGTCAATTACCAGGATAAATTGGATATATACCAGTTGGAAATGAACCCGGCAAATAAAAATCAATACAAATTCGACGGGCAATGGATAGATCTTGAAGTGAATAAAGCAAAGCTGAAAGTGAAGGGTATACCGGTTACCATCAGCAAAAAGATTTACTGGAGTAAATACGGCGCTACGTTGAAGACAGGAAAAGGGGTTTTCTCATTGCGGGTACCTGCCACTATGGATATCAAAGCCCTTGAACAGTGGTACAGGATGAACAAGGCAAAAAACTTTACAGAGTTCTACAAGGCCCTCAGCATGACCAGCCTGCCCATGTTCAACATCATGTATGCTGACCGGTACGATACCATTTTTTATATAAGCAATGGAAAAATGCCCAAAAGAAATCCTGACCCGAAATATAATTGGAAGAGTACGCTGCCAGGCAACACTTCTGCTACTTTATGGACTGAATTCAAATCAATAAAGGAACTACCACAATATATCAATCCGCCTTCGGGTTATTTGTTCAATACTAACCATTCTCCCTTCCTTGCAACAGACAAAGTGTATAACCTCGACAAGAACAAATTTGACCGTACAGATGGCTGGGAAACTTATCATAACAATCGCAGCCAGCGGGTAACCGAACTTATTAACTCCGAGAAAACAGACTATACCACATTTAAACGGATAAAGTTTGATCAGCAGTTGCCCAAAGAATTAAAATACACATACAGCATTGACAGTATGCTCAACCTGAATGCTGCTGATTTTCCGCAGTTGAAAGATGTTATCACTACATTCCAGGCATGGGATAGAAAATCAATTGCTTCCAGTAAAGGAGCTGCTGTTTTCCTGCTTACTTATTATTACCTCGCAGATCGCCTTAAAGGTGTTCCTTCGAGAAAGATCACCAAAGCTGAGGCCGCAGAAACCTATCAGTATGTTTATGATTACATGCTGAAATACTTTGGTAAAACCGATTTGACACTAGGAGATATTCAGAAATTGGTAAGAGGCGATGAAGAAAGACCGGCATGGGGTTTCCCTGATGTGCTTGCGCCTTCCTTCTCGGAGCCTTATAAAAACGGAATGCGAAAAGTAACAGGTGGTGATGCTTATATCTGTTTTGTCCGTTATCCCAGGGACGGAGGGTTGCCAAAAATAGAATCGGTGAATACATTTGGTGCATCGATGGATCCCTCATCGCCTCACTTTAAAGATCAGTGGGGAATGTTCCAGGCGCAGCAAACCAAGCCTATGACCTTGGATAAAACGGAAGTGCTTTTAAAGGCCAAAGCTGTTTATCACCCGGGATAACTATGGTAAATTAGCCAGGTCGGTGCTTGCACTAAATTTATTTTTTATAGTGTAAACCTTGTTGGGCACCAGGCCTGTTTCTGCCATGCTGAAAGTGAAGCTAGTTGTAAAAGGCATTCGTTTACATTCATCTCTTTTAGTTCTTATTATCTCAATCACAGTGCCTCTCACTTTGAATTGAAAATAATTTTTTTCAGTACACCCGGTACTGGTTACTTTGATGGTTACTTCTTTTTTCTCATCATCAAAAGTAATACCCAGTAATTTTTCGGACCGGTTTTGCTGACGATCAAAACCAAGAAGCAAGAATGCAAATAAAATAGCGGCTCCAATAAAAGCCATATTACGGACAGTGCTGAATGTAATGCTGTCACTAATTTTTTTCATGTTAGTCGTTTTTAATATTGGCAATAATTCCTATTCCTTCGTTAAAGACAAGAGCAGCATCAAACTGTAAAGGAATGACGACTGTTCCTTGTTTATTGATAAAACCCCATTTTTTATTAATCGCAACGGCAGCCAATCCTTCCCGGAATATCATGGCATCATCATACTGGCAGGCAATAACGGTTTGTCCGTTCTGATTCATGTAACCCAATTTGCCTTTATCATTTACAACAATTGCAAGATCTTCATAAAATAAACTTCGAAGCTGTGCAGCAAAGACCTCATTTCCTTTGGTATTCAGTACTACTATTTCCTCATTTTCCTCTCCTGCAATGGCTTTGCCATTTACAAACGGGTAGGCGAATTTGTACACATAGGGAACAATAGTATTACCTGCAATATCTATATATCCATACTTGCCATTTTTCATCACCGGCGCAAGGCCTTCAGCGAATCGCCCCGCATTTTCGTACCGAAATGGAATGACGACGACCCCGTTTTTATTGATATATCCCCACAGGCCGTCCTTTTGTACGGCTGCCAGGCCTTCATGAAAATCAAATGCATCATCATATTCTGCGGGTATTACCAATCTGCCTGCTTTATTGATGAAACCAAACTGGTCGCCATTTCGAATAATGGCCACACTGTCTTTAAATGTGTAGGCCATATCAAACTGGCAAGGAATCAGGATAAGACCGGTTTTGTCAATATAGCCGTACTTCCCGTTCATTTTAATGATAGCTATACCATTGTGAAAGTTATAAGCATAATCAAAACGACAGGAAGTAAGTGTATCGCCATCCTGGTAAATAAAGCCCCATTTGTTGTTCTGCTTTACTGTTGCAAGTCCTTCATTAAAGGAACCGGCACTGTCATACCGGCAGGGAATTATTATTGCTCCCTGCTTGTTCATATAACCCCACTTTCCATCCATTTGTACCAATGCGGCACTATTTAAGAAAAGACCCGACATATTTCCGGGCTTGCCCCGTATGATTCTTTCGCCCCGTAAGTTGATATAGTCAATGGAAATGCTTTCGGTTTGTTCCCCGGTATTATTAGTTATTTCTTCATCTTCAACTTCTTTTACTGGTTTTACATACTCCCCTTTTTTATTGATAAAATAAGCATCGCCGCTTTTTACCATTGCCAGTCCGTTTTCAAAATTGTAGGCTTCGTCAAACTTACAGGGTATAACCCTGTCACTCATTGTTGTTTTTAGCAGGTTGTCGTAATATACTTTTTCATATCCCCATTTGTCATCATCTTCTTTTACGGAAATCATACTGTCACTAAGCTCTCCCATATCCTTATAAATTAGCGGTATTATTGTTCTGCCTGTTTTATCAATTAAGCCATAACGAATACCAGACATGACTTTTGCATACCCGTTCTTAAAAGGATAGGCTTCATCAATACCTGCACCAATATTGGAAATTACTGATTCACCATTTTTATTAATATAGATATACGAAAGTTTACCACCTTCCATATAGGTCTTTACAGCGGCCAGTCCTTCACTGAATGATTGAGCTTCTTCGTACATGGGATACACCACTTCATCGCCGTTTTTATTTACATAACCATAAAGTCCGGATTCGCTTCTTACCCATGCCAGGCCTTCAGTAAACCGGTTGAACATTTCATATTTCGGACTGATCAGCAAAACACCCTCTTTGTTAATGAAACCCCACTTTCCGTTTATTTCCACCCAGGCACGGTCTTCATAAAAATTGGTCATATCATCAAACCGGGGAGGGCTTAACTGTTTTCCTGCAAGATTGAACAATCCATATTTTTTGTCTTTCATTACTCTTACAAGGGTATCATCAACATAGTACACCTCGCTGAATTGAACAGGAATAATCTCCTTTCCGCTTTTGTTGATATAACCCACATTTTTCCCTTTTGAAACGAAACAAAGATTATCCTGAAAATAACCTATTGAATCATAGCGAAACGGAATAAGCAATTTTCCATATTTATTAATAAAACCCCATTTGCCCTGCTGCATTACAGCTGCCATCTCTTCACTGAAGTAGTTGATGCTGTCATACCTGAAGTGAATAGCTGTATCACCGGTCCTGGTATCGATAAATCCCCACTTTCCGTTATGCATTTGCGGCTGCAGGTAGTAACCGGAGAGATCATTGGAATTTTTGACCGGTGATTTATTGATCTGCAGGAAGGATTCGATAAAATCCTGCATACCACCGGATAACTGTGCTGACAAGCGAAAGGCAGTGGCATGAATGAGTATGACGAATGATAGAAGCCCGGATAAAACAGTTTTCATATCTCACCATTTTCGGTAATTAAAAAGTAGCGGAGGCGGAGGTGTACTCCACCTGGTTTTACCTGTACAGTTTTCAAGGCAGCGGCTGGTATAATTTTTCATACATTTTTTCAGGCACTCTATTTCTTCCATCCGTTGTTCTATTCCGGCGGAAAGAATTTTTACTTTTTCCGCCATTTCTTCGTTAGAAGCAGTAATCTTTCTTATACTAAACCAGCTATAACAAATGGCCGCAAGATCTGCATAGGTTTCGCCAATCATTTTTGCCTGTTCAAAGTAATCGCCGGGCATAGCACCCAGGGCATTCTCCATTAGTTTTTCATAACCGGATAAGCCAGAGCTTTCCATTACACCATTAAGGAACAACAACACTTTCAGGTTATAACCGGCCTCTTCTTTATCTGCCGTCAGCAATTCAGCAAGATCTCCACCCTTTGATACAAAGTCAACCACTTCTTCCACTTTATCTGCCTTAAGATCTGCTGCGGCCAGATTTTTTGCCAGCCATTTTTGTATTTCCGGGTTTGATGACTTCCATAGGTTGCCCATCTTTTTGTACACATCTGCATGAAGCTGTTTTTTCAATGCACCCATCAGGTTGTATTTGATGAATAAGCCGGCCAGGTATTCCTTGCTGTTATCCAGCACACTGTTGTAGGATTGGTCTACCTGCTGCCCCCATTTTTCCAGTTCTGAATTATTATTGAGTAAGGCTTTTGAGTAATTTTTTAACTGCAACTGCGCTTCTTTAATGTCTTTTCGAAAAGCAAGGATTGTATTTTCTGCTTTTTCAAGTTTTGCTTTAATAACCGCCTGTTCCTGCCTGATTTTTTCCAGCCTTGCTTCTTCTGCTCGTCTTTTGTCTTCCTCAGCTTTTTTCTTTGCTTCTTCCTGTTGCCTTATTTTTTCCTGTAAGTCCCGGTTTTGTTGCCTTTCTTTTTCCAACGCTGCTTCAGCTTCTTTTAATTTATCGGCATAAGCAGAACTGTAGGGTGATTTTCGAACTGCTTTTTTCAACAACCTGACGGCATCATCCCAATTGCGGCTTCGCATGGCTTTCAGTGCATCGGCATAATGATCTGCTGCTTCGGCAGATTTTTGTTCCGGTGTTTTTGAAAAAGGTAATCGGTAAGTGTAATTCCCTCCGCTGGGAGCCGTAGGGGCAGGAACATTTACTGATGATATCCTGGCTCCGGCCCAGTTTTCAAGCTGGCTCAGGGCAGTTTGTGCTGACAAGGGGCTGGAAAGTAATGTTATTATACCTAAAAGAATAACTGGTAAAAGCCATTTTCCACTCCACAGGGTATTCTTATTTGTTATCAAAGACGGATAAGACATGATGAAGATTTTCTGACATTCTGCAAATTGCTTTTCAGAAAAGAATAACAATACCATTAACAATTCATCTGAATATATCAGACGAAACAGTCCCCTAGGTTTATTTGTGCTGAAAGATAGTATGTACTACGGTGGATTATTATGAGTTAAAGCAAACCAGTTAATGATACAGGTCATTACTGCTTAATAGAAGGCAGACTACCTTGTCCATCACAAAAAATTCTATTTATGAAAACCTGCTGGATAGCCATCGGGTTCTTGTTGTGCAGCTACCTTTCCGGAGCACAGCAATTTATAATCCGTTACGACCTTGCCGCTGAAAACGTTACTTATCACAAAGTGAGAAAAACCGGCGATACTATTGTTGCGCCGGTTATACAACTCTCCCGGACTAACCGGGTAAACCTGCAACTGGTAAATGCAGCCAACAGCTATCAGCGCCGGATTCAGTACGTAGAAAAGGAAGAAACACCTGAGACAGTAATCATTCCGGGTATGGGATCAGATCCTTCTAAAAACCTGGTAAGTGGCCTGGCGGATATAGACCTGAGCGATTTGAAATCGGCAGAAATTTTTAAAAGAGGCGGGGGTAATAAAGATGTAGAGGCTTTATTTGAAAGCAGCCAGCAAAAAGCAGCCAAACAAGAGTTTACCAACCAATACAATGCCTTTACCAAAGCCTATGCACAATGGCAAAAAGCTATGTTGTATGAACAAAATTGCAGGGTGTTGTGGAAAGACCTTGCACAGCTTCGCTACAGCATGCAATACCACGCTGCCGAAGTAAAGAAAACTGCTAAAAGTAAAACGGAAACAATTTTTCCTGGTGCAGCCGAAAATCCATCTGCTATTTTGCTGAATAATAATGCGGCCAACCTTAAAACCTCGGTCGCATCTGTAAAAAACAGCTTGACATCCCTTCAGGCGGTTTATGACTCTTTCAGGGAACTGGAAATAAAATCTCCTATCGCAGATTCTTTGATGGAAAACATAAAGGATGAGGCGGCGCTGGTAAACAGGAAATATGATACAGGGAAGGAGCCGGATGAAGTGATAGACAGGATTGCCGAACTATTCAGGCAAATATTGAATGACAGCTATACGCAGTTGACGCCTTTAGATGTAAACAGAAAAACCATTTTGGCAGAGATCAGTTTTATTCCCGTAATCGATTCAGTTACGGCTTTTACACTCAATATAAACCCTGCGGATACAATAAGACGATTAGTACCGATCTATAAAAAAGAGCCGCTACGGTTCAGAAATACATTCGGTTTCGGTTTTGCATCATTTGCTGAAAGCCGGTGGAATTATTATGTTACCCCGGATAGTGTAATTGCAAAAGAATCGGCCAACCAATTTAAACCGTTGGTGGTAACTTATCTCCATTTTTATGCACCAAGAGATAAAGGGTTCCGCTGGGGCGGCACTTTTGGAGCTGGTCTTCCACTAAGCGGAAACAAGGATATCAATATCATGATCGGCCTGAGTACGTTTTTAGGCAAGAATGATCCTGTTTGTATTACTGCCGGCATCGCCGGGTCTGAACTTAAGAAACTTACCGGGATAAAGCCGGGAGATAAAGTGAGCTTCACAGAAATCGATGATAAGCACTACCAGTCTGTTTACCGGATTGGTTATTTTGTTTCTCTCACATTTAACCCTGGTAGCTTAAACACTAAAGATTAAACTGACTAAAATGAAAACAAACGTCCTGTTCATTGCCGTCCTGTTACTTCTTTCCTGTAATCACCAGCAGTCGCCACAGCAAACAGATAGCAAAGAAACTTTGCTGAATACTGCATGGAGTGTAAAAGGCTGTGCAGAAAAAGCTACCCGCAGTAATACGAAATTTCCTGACTCCGGTGAGTACAATGATTATCCTGACCTGCCGCCACCAGAAGGCTTAGGTATTAAGGCCGGGGGAGATTCTATTACTTACAGCCGGTTTGAACAACATCTTTGCTGCAGGCAGGTTAAGGTATCAGTTGAGAAAAACGAAAACATCATCACTTTTACTGAGTATTGGTTTGGGCAAGGCTGTAAATGCCGATGCAGTTCAACTGTGCATGCAGTAATCCGTGAGTTACCAAAAGGTGAGTACCAGGTATATGGTGTTGCTACAGGTACGGATCCGGTTGAAAATAAACCAACTGGTATTAAGGATACGGTGCTGGCTAAAAAAGTAACCATTCAGTAAATACTTATTCACAGCAGCCCCCTTGTTTGAGGCTCTCATTCATTACATGTAATTTGCGGCCATGATTGCCCTTCACAAAATTCAGGGTAACAGAAGGAAATGGTTGATTATTTAAAAGGATTGAATGAGCGGCAGCGGGAAGCTGTTTTACATATTGACGGGCCTTTGATGATTGTGGCCGGCGCCGGCAGCGGAAAAACCAAAGTGTTGACTACCCGGGTGGCCCACCTGATGGCCAATGGTGTTGATGCATTCAACATATTAGCCCTGACTTTTACCAATAAGGCGGCCAAAGAAATGAAAGAACGGGTGGAGAAGATTTTGGGTGATGGCGAAGCCCGGAATTTGTATATCGGCACCTTTCACTCAGTTTTTGCCCGAATACTTCGTTTTGAGGCTGATAAGATCGGCTATCCCCGTCATTTTACCATCTATGATACTGATGATGCCAAAAGTGTGGTGAAGACGGTCATCAATGAGCTGAACTTAGATGATAAACACTATAAGCCCAATGTAGTGTACAACAGGATTTCTGCTGCGAAGAATGCATTGGTGGGCCCTGCTGAATACAGAAATGATTATGCCATTCAGCAGGAAGATATGCGGGCCAATCGTCCGGCCATCGGTCAGATTTATGATGCCTATGTAAAACGTTGTTTCAAGAACGGCGCCATGGATTTTGATGACCTGCTGCTGAAATTCTATGAGCTGCTAAAAAATGTGCCGGAAGCATTGGCCAAATACCAGCGAAAATTCAGGTACATATTGATTGATGAGTACCAGGATACCAACCCCGCCCAGTATGAGATCATCAAACTGCTCGGGGCCATGTATGAAAATGTGTGTGTGGTAGGCGATGATGCACAGAGTATTTATTCATTTCGGGGGGCAACTATTCAGAACATTCTGCAGTTCCAGAAGGATTATGATGATGTAAAAATTGTAAAGCTGGAACAGAACTACCGAAGTACTAAGAGCATTTTGCATGTAGCCAATGAAGTGATCAGGAATAATAAGGGCCAGATTGAAAAAGTATTATTTACAGACAATGGTGAAGGTGAAAGGATAAAGCTGGTTCGTACGATGACGGATAACGACGAAGGAAAGTTTGTAGCCGACAGTATACAGGAACAAAAACTCCGTAATCATTACAGCAATAAAGACTTTGCTATTCTATATCGCACCAATGCACAAAGCCGTGCTTTTGAAGAAGCGCTAAGAAGAATGGGCATTGCCTATACCATTTATGGCGGTATCAGTTTTTACCAGCGTAAAGAAATCAAAGACCTGGTGGCTTATCTAAGGATCATTGTAAACTCAAGGGATGAAGAAGCGCTGAAACGTATCATTAATTACCCGGCAAGGGGAATCGGCAAAACAACGATTGACAAACTGATTCTCATCGCTAATGAAAATAACATAAGCGTATGGGAGGTGGTGGAAAATGCAGCTAAGTATGGTTTCAAAGCAGGAACACTATCGGCGCTGGATGAGTTTGCGATCATGATCAAAAGTTTTGCCAGCATGCTGACAAAACAAAATGCTTATGAAGTGGCATTTCATGTAGGCAAGCAAACGAATTTGGTAAAAGAGTTGTTCAATGATAAGAGTACCGAGGGGGTACAACGCTATGAGAATATTCAGGAGTTGCTGAACTCTATTAAGGAATGGACAGAAAGCCCGGATAATGAAGATGGCGAACTCGTAGATAAATCGCTTGCTTCTTATTTGCAGCAGATTACTTTGCTGACGGATGCAGATGAAAAAGACCCCGATGCAGATACGGTAAAGCTAATGACCATACATGCAGCCAAAGGATTGGAGTTTAGCTGTGTGTTTGCAGCAGGCCTGGAAGAAATGCTTTTCCCCAATGCCATGGCCATTAATACCCGNNGATCCCAGCCGTTTTATCGAAGAAATTCCCGAACAATATTTGGACAGAAGTTATGCAGGCAGCACAAGCAGGAACAACTCCGGCAGTAAATGGGGCAGCTCAGGTGGCTTCGACAGGATGAAAGGCTGGGGTGGCTCCTCGTACAATGATGTGCAGGATGCAGAGAAAAGATATGGGCCGGCTGCAAATAAAAAACAATCATCCACTCCTTCTTATTTAGCGCCAAAAACTTCAGCGCCTAAAGTAGTGGAGCATACACCTTCGGCTGATTTTGTGGCCAGCGACACTTCTAATCTGCAGGTGGGACAAAAAGTAGAGCACCAGAAATTTGGTTTTGGTGAAGTAATGAAAATGGAAGGCGCAGCACATAATCCCATTGCCACTGTAAAGTTTGAGCACAACGGTGAGAAGAAGATCATGTTGAATTATGCGAAGTTGCGGATCGTGGAATAGGAGTTTCATTGCATTGTACAAACACAAACCCTTGATGTTATCTCACCATCAGAATCAAATGTTGTTGTGCAATTACATTGTGCAAATTTCATTCCCGAAAAACTAATCATATTTTGACAATCTTCTTTACCACTGCAACCGCATACATCACCTTGACATGAAAAGGCATTGTCTTTGTCCAGAGGCGTAAAAATGGAAACTACTCCTTTTAGAGAAGTGAATTTCAGGTTAGAGATTTTTTCATTGGTAAGCGTAAAAGTAACTGTACCATTTTCAGTTTTCAGGACATTTTCGCCATTTTTCAATACTTTTCGATTGACATTGTATGTTTTAACTCCTTTCGTATTGGTTTCAATAGTAATTTTTGATTTTTTAATAATATTTTGGGAAAAAGATGGCATTGAAAGAAGTATTCCCAGAGTGAAGATGAGACAAATTTGAAAAATAATTTTTTTCATAAAAATGAGTTTAATTGTTTAGTGATTAGTTTGATTTGGTTGGTACTATTAGCTTTTTCCATTTTAGTTTTTCGGGGGCTTGCTCTATTTTTTCCATAGTAAGCTCTGATGACCCCTTTATCACTATCAAAAGACGACAGCAAGAAGAAGAAGATTCGCAAATTAGGATTCCACCATCAGTAGAAATTCCACAACTTACCTCCGGTTCAGAACATACACAAGCAAAACTTCCAGTAATACCAAGGTCGTTATTGCCTTTAATAGCAACAATTTTTTTATCAGAAGAATAAACAGCCTTATATCCGTCTATAATCACTACTTTTCCGTTTTGAAATTTTGTGCCGTTAGGTAATTTGCTGGTAGTGTCAGTTTCTTTGAGTTTAGTAGCAATATTTTCATTGCCGGCAGAAGTTGACAGTTTGCGGCCTTGGTTTTTCTTTGGTGCCTCCGTACAAGTTCCATCATCAGTACACCAATACTCTTTACAGTTTTTTAATTCTTTATCGGTACAGTAAGTACAAGAAACAAAGTTTACAGATACTCGTTCACAAGAACCCTTCTGGTACAGATCTTGACCGCCGATATTTTTTTTTGCCTGAGAATAAAGAATAGTAGCAAATAGAGTGAATGATAATAAAAGAAAAATCCTTTTCATGATAGTAGTTTTTGATTTATTAATAATTGAATTCTATGTGTAAAATCATTCATAACAATCGCCAACTTGTGATTTTTACTTCACCAATCCACAATTTATTTGTCTGTCATATTGACTCCAGTAGTCGGCAGCCAATGCAGCATACTTGCCGCCACCGAGGTAGTTTTCTATTAATTCTACTTTACCCACTTTGCATACTCCATCTTCTACATAAGCTACATGCAGTACGCCGTTAAAATATCTATACCGTGGTATGCCAAAATCATTTTTAGCTATCAGCCATAACTGGCCCCCATCACTATCCAATGCCATTTTTAAAACCTTGCGGTGTGGATAGTCCCGTTTAAGTATAGCGGCAAGTTTTGCAGTTGTTAGCTTAGGGTCGGTAGTTTTAAATGGGTTAGAAAAAATGGGCGGCAGGCTTGATAGATTTAAGCCATTCGCACCTATTTTTTTATCCGCTGCCAGGCTATTCTGCTTGTATGTATCATTATCAGCATGGTTTACGGTCATTTCAAATTCGCCAGTTACCTGTGGCATGCCATCTGTTTTAGTGTAACCACTTCCGGGATAGGTTTCTTTAAAACCAGACAACCTGATAGCTATTTTAAGTTTGCTGTTGTTTTTATACTGTTTTAAATCAAGGTTATAAACAGTACTTGAAAAGAATCCGCCTTTAAAACTTTTACCCAGACAAAAAACATTAGTGGCCACGGCCGGATCTGGTATAATGTCAACGTTGATATAGGTCTTCGCAAGGTCTTCGGGCTTCACATATATAAAACTTCCGCTTGAAAAATTTGAGGTATAGTTTTTACCATCCTTTACATCAGTAAATTCCATTTTAAAGGTGAAGTTCAATGAGTGTGGTGATGTTGCATCATCCGGGTTTTCTATTTTAAAAAAATCTTTTACGGTTTTTCCCAGCTCGGCCCGGGCATAAATAAACTCATTGGACGTAAAACTGGTTCTACCAGCTTCATTGCCTGTAACTAAGGAAGTATTGCTGAACTTAATAGTTACATTGTTTTGCGACTGCAAAGTTGTTGCAGTCAATACCACCGAAAGAAATATCAAAGAAAATCTCTGCATTGTGTGAGGTTTAGTAGAAAGTGATTCTTAGTTTCTAACTTTTATAGCAGCCTTTTTCGGAGGTGGAATATTAGTACACTCAACCTCGTAACATACTGAATCACCATTTACATGGATACAAAAGAAACATCGGGGAGTCACTCCCTTCGCTTCATATGTTGGGCTGATTCTATTCCCCGTCATATCAACCGCATAATAGCCGGTTGCTTTACTCTTTTTGAATGAAGCATATACTTTAAACTTTCCCTCTTCGGTGTGTATCAAAACGTCTCCATTCGCCTTTCTGCTTGTTTCCACTTTTGCGTTAATATTAGTAGCTGGTGTTTGAGCTTTAGCGTTAAAAAAAGCAAGACAAATGACGAATGCCATCAGGATAATCTTTTTCATAATTTAGTTTTATTTGTGGTCTACTCTTTTTTAAGTTTTCGGCAAACCCTTATCAAACCTATTAATAGCAATAGCCGTAAACAATCACCCGTTGGGGTATTTTGTCAACCGCCTCAATTTCCCAAACAGGCAAAATTGTTCCATTTATTTTTTTCAGATACATCATATACCAGTTGTACGAGCAGCGGAGTTATAGCATCTGGCTTTTGCCTTACTTTTCGCAATGGCAATGAAAAGTTTTTTTGCGGCTCCAGCACAAAAGCTGCATGTTGGTTTTCGGGGCGTTGCATAGATGTCATACCCGATGTATCGGTACAAGAAGTTGTTTTCCAGTATTGCAGGCTGATTGGCTTCTCCAAATCAATAACTGCATTGATGTTGCCAATATTTTTAATAGTGGCTGTGTAAGTATATTCCTTATACTGCTTTCCTGTTTCTGGTTCTGTAACTAATTGGCTGGTAACATCGCTTATCAGTAACTTTAAATCAATAGCCTTTGGCGCTAATTGCGTTGGTATATTGTCGGGCCTTGGCGCTTCAAGTCCCTCTCCTTTTTTTCGGGGCAGACCATGTTTGTAAATAGACTTATTATTCGTTCTGTTACTTTCAATATTAGGCGATTGCAGTTCAACTACCAGGTAAGGATAGCCTGATAAACTTCCTAATTGACTATAACCGGCTGAATGTTCTCCATCCAGCAATCTGCTTTCGCCGGGCTGAAGTGTAAACGTAAATAATTCATCAAACACCCTGCCGCCGCTCACCACATCGTTTCCAATACTATTATCTGCTGATAAGTAAGTTTGAATACCGTATCCACCACCGGGCCCGGGATGTATAGTACATGGTGCATCGCCAATATTTGAAATCTCTGCTTTAAAGTATATTCTTTTATTGGCCGCATCTAATCTGAAATGGGAGGCTTTAACTATCAAATCTGGTTGTGCAGCATTTTTTATGATAGGTACAATTTCAGTTTGCTTCAATAAAAGCAAAAGAGTAAGTGAGTAGATAAGGTTTGTCATTTGCGTTTAATATTCAGTATTTTCAAAAATGTATTATGGCTGCAGCCGCCTGTCTGCCACCTTTTTCCACGGTTTTTGAAAAGAGGGTTTACTATCAGGGCCCTCAGTTTTTTGTTCAACCACTTCACATTCTACCATGCATGGTTTTTGATTGCTGGATGCGCAGCTAAATGAGGTGGGGGTAATCTGAGGAAAACATTCCCCGGTAACTACAAAACAGACACAAGAAAAGTGGCCTGTAGTTGTTGGCCTGTTATCGCTTAGCATATAAATAGTCACTGTTGTTTTATCTTCACTTAGCCTTGCTTCATAGCCGGGTTTTATCATTATTTGGCCATTTTTCAATTCCGTTCCTTCTATTGGTTTAATGGTACTGCCCTTGATTTCAATTTTTTGTGTTTGTGCTTTTGCGCCAATAAAAAATAAAATGGCTAAAATGGTTGTTATGGTAACCAGTTTCATAACAAATGGTTTCAGATGATAGTGCATCAAACTTATTGATAGCTGTTGCAGTAAACAATCACCCGTTGGGTGATTTAGCCTTATTTATCTCCTTTATTACTTCTTTCGCATCATAAGGCCTGGTACACATACAGGTGTTGCCTACACATACAAGGTTATCCTTGCACTCGTCAGATGAAAACAATGTTTCACATTCTTTATCGCCCCTGCAGCCACAAACAGGCAGGGTACATTGATAGGAAGAAGTGCCCTGGCCAAAGAAAATACCTGCCATCACCTTACCTGATGTATCAGAAGTATAAAAGCCCCTGACAACGCCATTTTTATAATCTACATAGATAAACCGGCCCGGCTGATGGCTGAATACATTCCAGCCATCTTTCATATACTTTTCATCTACATATCTTACTGAAGCCTTTCCAGTCACTTTATCCATAACAAGGCTGTCCGGAATTTTATGGGATTGTGGATGCAGGTTTTTTATCTGTGCATTGGCAAAGTGGATAAAAAACAATAAGCAAACAGTTGCAACTGATTTTAGTATTGAATTTTGCATAGATAGTTGTTTTATTTTTTCACCACCACTGTTTTTAACGCCTCATACATTTCCTTACCCGTGGCCGCTTCGCTTTCTTCATAGTTGGCTATAATCATTTCGTCAGTATAGCCATCGGCAAAAGCCATATAGTATTGCGAATAGGCTGCTGTTTTATTGTGGTAAATGGTAGCGTTATGCCCTGCAATGCTTACGGCTTCCTCTTTCCAGCTTCCGGGAAAATTTTTATCTGCCTCAGATTTAAACTCCGAAAACAACTTTTCCTTAGTGTAGCCGGCCAGTATTTGCATTTGCATATAATGGGCTGTACCATTTGTTTGTGCCAGTGTGCCAGACAATTCATCAACCGCAAAACCGGCAGGAGGAATAATGTACAGGCTGCTATTGGGAATTTTTACATGCTTATCCGTTATTACGGAACCGACTGGCTTGTCACGGGTTGTTTCCTTTTTTTCTTCCCGTTGAGTATTTGTTTTGTTGCCGGAGCATGAGGAAATGATAAATGTGATCCCGAAACAAATAAAAGGCAAGGCTATTAAATAGATAGGCTTTTGCATAAAAGAGGTTTATGCTAAGCTATTAGAATGATCTTGCGCTGGCAATCACCCATCGGGTGATTTTAATAGTAGATTAAATTGGATCAGGCAATTCCCTGTTGCACTGCCTTCATTACTGCTTCGGTGCGGTTAGCTACATGCAGTTTGGCATAGATATGTTTTACATGGGTGCGAACGGTTTCCAGGCTGATGTAAAGTTTTGCAGCAATATTTTTCAGGGGCTGAGCTTCGGTTAACTCTTTTAATATTTCCTTTTCCCTTTCGCTTAGGCCATAATCGGTACCTTCGGGTGATGTGAGGATAATATTTTTTTGGGTAAAAAAGTTCAGTGTTTTTTTGGCTACTGAAGCATTCATGAAAGAGCCGCCGTTATATACTTCGGCAATCGCTTCTAAATATTTATTGGGCGGATCATTTTTTAAAATATAACCGCTGGCCCCTGCGCAAAGTGCATTAAAGATTTTCTGACTGTCGTCAAATACCGTCTGTATCAATACTTTTATTCCTTCAAATTTTTGCGAAATAAGGCGGGTCAGTTCAATACCATCAAGCCCGGGCATTTCAATATCCATTAGCACCACATCAGGATTGGTTCGGCGTATATCCAGTTCCCAGTTGCTGCCATTGCTAAATGCCCCGGTGCAGGCATAGCCGGGTGTGCCATTTAATATGGTTTGCAATGCTTCCCTGATCAGTTTGCCATCTTCAAATATGGCTACCTTAATATCCATAAGTATAAAGTTGAGGCTTTCATTTTTCCTAATCAATACCCTATTGGGTGATTTTTAGCTTTAGTTCAACAGCGCAGCCATTGCCCGGTGCAGTGAGTATATCTAAAGAGGCGCCAATTTGTCTGGCCCTGTTTTGNNCCGCATTATTAATAGCTTCTTTACATATCAGGTAAATATTTTTTCGTTGCTCCAGTGGCGGGGCACTGCCTGCTGCCTCACCGGTAACCTGAATATCCGGAACAATATTTTTGGCGGCACACATTTCAGCAGCGTATATATTTAACCGCCCGATCAGGGCTTCCATGGACTCATTTTGCGGTTTGATAAGCCATACAATATCATTCAGTTTATTTACCATTTCTGTAGCGGATTCCTGAATAATATCCGCTGATTGCACAGCCATATCTGTATTACTGTTTCCCAGGCTGTTTTTTACCATGTGTCCGTACATAGCAATACCGCTGAGGGTGGCGCCTATTTCGTCATGAAGGTCACGGCTGATGCGTTGCCGCTCTTCTGCAATCTCTTGTTGACTTTGTATTCTTCTCTTGTTGCGGTAACGTTGAAACCCGTAAATACCTGCCAGTAATAAAATACCAGTGCATGCGAATACAAAATTCTTCTGTTGCTTTTGTTTAGAAACAATAGCAGTATTCAATTCGTTTTCGGCAGTAAGCAGTTTGATATCATCCAGATTTTTTTCAGTTTCAAACTCTATTTTATAACGTTCAATATCCCGGATATTCTTTTCGCTATTAATGCTATCACGATAAAGTATATGATTTTTATAATTAGCTAAAGCAGATTCAAAATCATTGTTAATGCTGTCAATCTGCGAAAGCCCATCATGTGATCCATCAAAAATTCTTTTGTCCCGGGTTATACGAGCTGACTCTAGCGATTTAAGAAAAAACTTCTTTGAAAGTGCATATTTTTTCCATGATAGGTATAGCAAGCCAAGATTATTATAGATCAAACCAAACTGATCATAGTCATTAATGGTATTTTTTTGAACTGCTATATTTAAATTCTTTTCCGATAACATAAAGTTTTCAACCGCCAGGGTTTTATTTTTGGCTGTCAGGCAAGAGTCAGCCCTTTCCAAATAAATCATCGCAACACACCGGTAATACTCTATTTCAAACCAAACGGTTTCACCAGAATTTTTAAAAATTTCCCTTGCCATATCTAAGTGTGCTTTTGCAAGCCTATATTTTTTGAGAGCAGAATAAGTTAGGCCTCCGAAATAATAAGAATAGGATAGCAAGGTGTTTTCATTTTGCACTCTGAACATGTGTTCTGATTTTGAAAGATTCTTTTCTGCTTCAATGTAATCTCCCATTAAAAAATGATAGGTTCCGATTGACATATAGCTATGTGCAAGACCAAATTGAAACCCTGACTCCTGTTGAAGCCTCAGGGATTTATTAAGCTCTCTTAATGATTCAAGGTATGATTGTTTGAACATAGAATGCGAGGCCAAATTACTATGAACAATGCCAAGGAGTCCTTTATCTCCCGCAGTTTCAAGTGCTTTTTTTGCTTGTTGGTAATATTTTGTTACCAAAGAATCAGGTCCATAAGCATAATTTATGTTTCCCAGGTTAATATAAGCAAAGCCCTCACCCTTTTTATAGCCAATTTTTACTGAAGAACTAAGTGCCCTCTCTGCCCAAATGCGACAACTGCTTGTATCTAATTTTTGATAATATCTGAATGCCAGCCAATTCATCGCATCAATTCTGTCTGTTTCTTTTTTTGCAGTGGCAATAATTTTCTTCAGACTGTCCGGCGCGACATATTGTGCTGACGCAATGACACAATTCAGGCATAGCAATAGCCCTAAATATTTTAATTGCTTACTAAACATTTATTAATTACTTCAAAAAAATCTGAACACAAATTGCAATTATTATATCCATAAACAATCACCCTTCAGGTGATTTTGCAGCAATAACTTATTTCGGTCCCTGCTTTCGCACCTGATTATATTGATAATTGACCCCCGGTTTCTTCCGCCCTTTTTTTCATATTGTTTATTCCATTACCTGCATACCCTGCTTCTGGATTAAAACCTTTTCCATTATCTGATACAGTTAATGCTAGTTGTCCTTTTGATTTACTAGTTCTGATAACCAGTTCTGATGCCCCGCTGTATTTTACCGCATTGTTCGCTGCTTCCTTACCTACCAGGTTTTCATCAATGTTAAGAAATGTGCCGCTTGCATTAATAAAGAAATTGGCTGCCGCTGCTAAAAGGTACAAAGCGTACCACATGATATCTTTTCGCTTTGTCAAGAAAAAGAGAATTCCAAAGAAAATTCCCTGGAAAAACAATGCGCCCTGAAAGAGGCGATAGAACTGTTCAATAGCATAGCTCATGGTGGGGTATCTAAATATACAAATTCCTTTTTCAAACTTTGGCAATTCAATAAGGTTTGACATTTTACATTTGCATGCAATGCTTTTATTAAATGCTTACCCGCCGCCAGAAATATAAACTACGCCGCAACTTGCTATTAGTAATGGGTGCTGTTGTTCTGATAACAGGCAGCTGGTTATTCTGGCAATGGAAAACATACCGCAAAGCCAGGTCTGTACGTTACCCCGAATTCGGCATTGTTATTCCCGGAGGTTATACTATTCACGGCATTGATGTTTCCAAATATCAGTCTTCTATTGCCTGGGAGGAAGTAAAGGCGATGAATGTGCAGGATATTCAATTGGGTTTTGCTTTTATTAAGGCTACAGAGGGTATTGGTAATACGGATCCACATTTTAAAAGAAACTGGAAGAGGTCAAAAGATGCCGGAATCTTCCGCGGAGCCTATCATTTTTTCATTGCATCGAAAGACGGCCGCTTACAGGCGGAGAATTTTATTGATAAGGTAGAACTGGAACCGGGCGACCTTCCCCCGGTACTGGATGTGGAGCAACTGAATGGAACATCTCCGGAACAATTAAAGAAAGAAGTAAAAAAATGGCTCGACATCGCAGAGAACCATTACGGGGTAAAACCTATTATTTATACCAATGTAGATTTTTATAACCGTAACCTGGGCAGTGATTTTGACAACTACCCGCTATGGGTGGCGCATTATTACCAGCCGGAGCAACCCCGCATCAGCAGGGGATGGGTATTCTGGCAGCACAGCGATGAAGGAAGGGTTAACGGGATAGTTTCACCCGTTGATTTCAATGTGTTTAACGGCGACTCTTCTGATTTTAAAAACCTGCTGCTTCGTTAAACAAACAATTACCGGCATTTGAAATAATGTACCTTTCGGTTTCAATTTGAAAGAATGGAGCAAGGCTGGGACCCGGAGGTTAAAAAATTTTTTCTACGGATCATAAATACTGTTTCGTGGGGCTTATTGTGGTTGATGGCCTGTGCCACTGCTGGTTTGTACTTCCAGTTAGCATATAAACAGGGCATTTATACAGTTATTTTTTATGTATTGATGGCAATTACATTCTTTTTACTGCTCCGCTACTTTTTCAAAATATGGAAGAACGACCTGAGGTGAACAAATGCTAACTGCTGTGGTCACTGATAATCACCCATCGCCCCCTGATCTTTCTGAATAAAAGCGTATAGTGTCCTCCTGCATCGCCAACCGATCGTTTAAGCAACCATTTTCCGGTAACATGATAATATTTGGCGGATAGTTTTTTTACCTGGATAATAGTGAATGTAAGTTTACCCATTGCTGCAGTATCAGGGTATCCTTTTTTGTAATTATTGAGAGTGTTTTTCCATCCATAAGTTACCCCGCTTTTTCCAATGAACATCAGAGAATCATTTTCCCAATATCCATTCATGAATGCTTCAATATCTCCCCGGTTCCAGGCTTGGGTTTGCTTACCTAAAATGGCAAGTATAGATTTCTCCTGTTTGCTTTGGGCCAATATGGAAATACCAAAAAACAGGCAGACAATGAAAGAAGAAAACTTTTTCATGTAAGGGGAATTAAAAATGAATATTCTAAAGAAAGTTGCTGTAATGAAAATAGTCAATCTGAAGTAAACAATCTTACATACTAATGATTGCAGTCATCGGAATGAGCATGATTATGCACCCGGCATGATTTATAATTGATGAGGTGGGCGGTGATAATGAGCAAAACGGCCGGAATTAATAGCCAGGTGCTGTAATGCAAGAAAAACTGTTTTAGCACCAGGAAAGCAAAGCCACTATAAAATATTGCGATCGGCAAAATGCTGTGGTGATGCTTACGGTAACCATGCCAGAGAGAATAAGTGCCGATCGCCAGTGCCAACAGGATCATCCCAACTTCAAACCCGGTATGATGAATGATATTAATTCCAAATAAAGGCAGGCTGCTCATCAGCAAAGGCAACATGGCACAATGAATAGCACAGGCCAGGGTGGCCCCAATGCCCAAAGCGTCCCAATTGATCTTTAATTTCATTGCAAACAGCAAAAGTATAAAAAAGCAACACAGTTGCAAAATAATTATCACTTGCTGTCGTAACTTTGCCGCTCAATTAATGGTGAGAGTATGTCAAAGAAGGGTGTTTTTTATCTGAGCTTTTTTCTTTTACTGGCCTTTGGCTTCTATTTTGTGTTGGCCCAGGTCATTCCCGGCTTTACCAAAAAAGGGGTAGCGCCGATCAGTTTTGTAAGGCCTTTTGCCTTTACTAACCAGGATGGAAAGACCATTACTGAGAAGGATATTAAGGGAAAAGTATATGTGGCAGGGTTTTTCTTTACTACCTGCAAATCGATTTGCCCTACAATGAATAACTACCTGAAAACAGTCTATGAGGAGTTTAAAAATGAAAAAGATTTTCTGATCCTTTCTCATACCTGCGATCCGGAAACAGACTCGGTGGCACAACTTAAACATTATACAGATTCCTTAGGAGTGAATACGGACAAATGGATTTTTTTAACCGGTAGAAAGGATAGTCTCTATAACATGGCAAGGGTAAGCTATACCATTGATGACCCCGCCAACAATTTAAAGAGTATCGAAGATCAGTTTATTCATTCCCAATTCTGGGCATTGGTGGACCGAAACGGGGATGTAAGAAAGATTTATGATGGCCTGAAAGAAGAGGAAGTAAAAGAATTGATCGGCGATATAAAAAAATACTTGCAGGAATAATTTATGCCAAAGCAATCAGCAAATGAGATAGCCGTCAGGATTGAATCGCTCCTGAAGCGTAACAGGCTTAGTGTTACCGACAGCCGGAGGAAAATATTACAGCTTTTCCTGGAGCATACCGGCGCCATGGCACATGGCGATATTGAAAAAGGAGCTGGCGAAAAATTTGACCGGGTTACTGTTTACCGTACCCTGCAAACATTTGTTGACAAAGGCATCATTCATATTATCCCGACTGCTGATAATTCTATTCGTTATGCATTATGTAAAGATGATTGCGGCGAAGGACACCACCATGATCATCATATTCATTTTGTTTGCAATCATTGTAATAAAACCTATTGTTTAGATGATGTGGTGACCCCCGACATTAAGCTACCGAGGGGATATTCTGCCGGTCATGTGGAAGTGGTGGTAGAAGGTATCTGCAAAAACTGCCAGTAAAAAATAAAGCCCCGGTGTAGAAACAGCGGGACTTTTGGTTAAGGCTCTGATTAGTAGCTATGTAAAATCCGGTTTTGTCGAATTATTAATCTGAATCAAAAGTAAGTTCTCACTTTGATATTTCCGAATTTAGGCCATACCACTTTTGTGGTATTTTTACTATTTACAAGCTATCGGCTTCCTTTTTAACAAACTCCATTAACCCTTTAATATAGCCGGGAGATAAATTGAAGTCCAGCCCGGCAGCTTTAAACAACTCAGGTAAGGTACGGGTACCACCCAGGCTAAGCGCTGTTATATAATTATTAACTGCATTTGCAGGGTTTTGCTTGTACTGCTGCCAGAGCCCGATAGCTCCCAGCTGGGCAATACCATATTCGATATAGTAAAACGGTACTTCGTACAGGTGGAGTTGGCGCTGCCAGCCATAGCGACGATATTCGTCCAAACCTTGCACATCTACTATGGGCGATGAAAACTCGTTAAGTATCTCCATCCATTTTCCTGCTCTATCCTCTTCAGTGTGCACAGGATTTTCATAAATCCAATGCTGAAATTTATCAATAGTGGCAATCCACGGGAAGATGGTAATTACTCTTTCCAGCTGTTGTTCTTTAGCTCTTTTGAGTTCATCGGCATTATCAAAAAACACATCCCATTTATCCATGCTGAATAACTCCATAGCCATGCTGGCTACTTCGGCAATTTCAGTAGGGTATTCCTTAAAACCGGTCAGTTCAAGGTTGTGAGAGAGAAAAGAATGAATGGCATGGCCACCTTCATGTACCATCGTCGTAACATCATCAAGGGTGCCGGCAGCATTCATAAAAATGAACGGGGCACCGCTTTCTGCCAGCGGGCAATTATATCCCCCCGGTGCTTTTCCTTTCCGGCTTTCCAGGTCCAGGTGACCCATGGCCTTCATTTTTTGAAGGCAATCAGCAAAAAATGTTTTTAGCCCACGGAAACAGGCGATGGTTTTTTCTGTCAGTTCCTCGCCTGTTTTAAAAGGACGAAGCGGTTGAATACCTGCAGGTTCCGCTTCCACATCCCAGGGACGAAGCGTATCCAGGCCTAGTTTTTTCTTTTTTGCTTCATATATCTGGTTAACCAGGGGCATGACATGTAGTTTCACCGCTTCATGAAACTGGTAACATTCGTCTTTGGTATAATCAAAACGTCCGAGTTCTTTAAATCGAAAGTCACGGTAGTTTGCAAAGCCGGCATTTAAGGCTACACGATGACGTTTTTCCAGCAAGTTTGAAAAAAGTGTATTCAACTCCTCTTTATCCTGCAGTCTTCTTTCATTTATTTTTCTGTAAACTTCTTCTCTTAATTTTCGGTCAGGGTCTTCTAAAAATTTAGCAGCCTGTTGTAAGGTGTACTCCTGCCCGTTTACTTCTACGGTCATTTTCCCTGCAATAACACCATATTGCTGCTGCATTACATTCAGTTCAGCATTCAAATGGATATTTTCTTCCCTGAATAGCTCGATATTCTTTTTTACATTTCTCAGGTAAGTAAAATACTTTGATTGATCCAGTGAGGACAAATGCGGACAAGCCAATAGCTTTTTATTCAGCTTATCAGCATACGGCTGGATCATGGGCTGAATTTCCATCATGAAAAAATTGAAAGCCTCTTCCAGCTGCTTATTCTCTGTATCGCAGGTCATTTTTATTTGCCGCCAGCAGGCATCTTCGCTGATTACCGCTTCCAGCTCACTGGCATCCTTCAGCCATTGTTCTAGTTCGGCAACTGTACCCAGTGATCTTTCATCCAAATTTTTAAAATACGGCTCAAGGCTTTGCCAGTCTTTGATTACAAAGTCCTCAGGTAAAAATTTTCTCGGCAATTTTTTAATATCGGCGCTGTAATTCATAAAATGATAATTTGATAATAAGCCAATGTGCTAATGAAGTGTCCTGTGGTACAGGGTTCATTAGCACATTTACTTTTACTAATCAGCTGATTATTCTGTTTTTTTCTTGCGGGTTGCTTTCTTTTTTGGAGTCTCTTCAGCAACAGGCTCTTCTGCTACCGGTTCAGTTACGGCTTCTTCCTCAGGTTGTTCAGAAAGTTTAATTTCCACATTGTTCTTTTTCAGAATATCAAACCATTTCACCATCTTCTTCATATCACTGGCATATACCCTTTCAAAATCCATATCAGGGTATACTTTTTCAAAATATTTTTTTACTGCATCAGCATCTTTATCAGATGGCAGGCTTCCTCCTGCCTTGTCCATAGCATTAAAAACATCTACCAGGTTCACATTATCACGGATAGTGTATACTTCAATACTCTCCAGGTGTGAGAAATTGTGAATACGGCTGGATACAAACCGGGTAGACTTGTCTTCAAGAGAGCGGACAATGGCTCCATCGGTTTTGCTGTTGAGCAGTTCAAACAAACCCGGCAACCCGGTTACGGCAACTAGTTTACTGTATTCCATAAGTTCTTTGATTATTAGGGCATGCAAGATACTTGAGTTCGGGCAAAAAGGGTGTTTTGAAAAAATAAATCTGACCTTCCCGAACGGTTTTTATACTTTCATCGTCATATAAAAAGTTCCATATAAACACTTGTAAATAAATATATATGAAGAAAATACTTATTTGCCTGCTGGCTCTCTTTGGTACTGCAGCTGTTGTTTCGGCTCAGCCCGGTGGTGGTATGCGCCGCACCCCGGAAGAAAGAGCTGCTGTTATTCACCAAAAATTAGATAGCGCCTTTAAATTGGAGGCTTCCAAACTGGCCATGCTGGATACAGCACTGGTAGCTTTATATAAAGCACAGGATGCCAAAAGACAGGAAATGATGGCCGGGGGCAGTTTTGACCGGGATGCATTCATGGAAGAAATGAAAAAATTCAATGATGCCCAGGATGAAATGCTGAAGGCAGTGCTTTCCAAGGACCAATATGAAATCTGGAAAGAAAAGATCCAGCCTGCCATGCGACCGCAACGACAAGGCGGCAGCGGCCGTCCGGGTGGCGGAAATCGATAAATCTTTTACGATTAGTAAGTTATTAAGCCGTTCTGAACAAACAGAACGGCTTAATTTTTTTTAACTTGTTGTTTGGCCAAATAAAATGACAGGCGGAATGAGACAGGCGGCTGAACATTTGTCTGTAAACGTTAAACTGGTTAAAATGAAAAATTTATTATTCACCATTTGTATCTCATTCTTTACTATACCACTTTTTGCACAAAAGCCATGCTCTCAGCCAGTGTTCCGCCAGTTTGATTTCTGGATTGGCGAATGGGAGGCATTTGGTCCAAAAGGCGCCAAGGCAGGAGACAGCAAAATAACCGTGCTGTTGGACAGTTGTGTTATTCTGGAAGAATGGACCAGTGCCAACGCCCAACAGGGCCTTATATATAGTGGTAAAAGCTTCAATTCCTACAATGCTGCTACCAAACAATGGCAGCAAACCTGGACCGATAATACCGGCAACACCACAGAATTTTTAAGAGGTGAAGGCAGCGATGGAAAAATTGTTTTTTATGCTGATAAAGTAACTGATCCGAAGGGAAAAACATTTATGCGCCGCCTTACCTTTACCAAAATCAGTGAAGACAAAGTAAGACAGTTTGGCGAAAGAAGTAATGACGGAGGAAACACATGGACTGTAGAATATGACCTGGAATACAGGAGAAAAAAATGAGATATTTATCATACATAACTATTGTTTTAATAGCTGTATTGGTGGCTTGCAGTAATAAGAAACGCACAAATTATTTTTCCGGCCAAATCAGTTATACATATTCTTACACCAGTGATTCGCTTAATACCGACTCAATATCTGCAATAAGGCCTTCCCAGGGTGTATTCTGGTATGATACCAGTAATTATCAAAGCAGGTTTATTGGAGCAGACACATTTACTTACTATTACTCAGGGAAATTGAATAAATGCCTCTTTGAACCTGGATCTTCAAAAGAATATGAATGTGAAGATTACAGTAAGGAAACCGACTCCGTAGTTTATGTAAAAGACTATCCAACTGATGAAAAAATATTGGGTTATCCCTGCCGAATCCTAGAGTTGCAAAAGAAAAGCTCATGGGTAAAATACTATTATGCCACTGACCTTCAAATTGCGCCGGCTACCTATAAAAATCATAAAGCTTACAATTGGGATGTTTATGGTATAAAAACCAACGGTGGGCTGATACTTAAACTGGAACATCGGTTCAATAAGTTTGTAATGCATGGGCTGGCAAATAGCATCAGTATTAAAAAGGATGATTTCAAAGCTCTTGAAATAAACGAATCATTATTTTCTGAGATCTGTAAATAAATGCGTTCGTCCGTTTACACTATATTCCTGCTGCTAATGCTGCTGGGCAATTGTTATGCCCTGTATAAAATGTTCACCGCAAAGCAGGAGTTTTTTGATCAGTTCCCGAAACTGACTGAAAAAGCTTTCAATATATTTAGGCTATTACCCATGATAAACTTAATAGCCCTGGCAGGTATGTTGTGGATGAAGCCCTGGGCAGCATACCTGATTATAGCATGCAGCATTGCTGTTATTGCCTTTGATATTTTTTTCGGTATTTGGTATCACCTGTATGTGGCCATTCCCTCCACCTGTATCCTTTTGTTTTTTGTTATTAAGTACTGGAACGGGTTTAAATGAGCATTTGCCGTGATAAGCGGCAACTGCAACACGATATTTTTTGGTAATTTAAATGTATCAAAACTCGATTTATGAGAAAATTAATTCTTTCTCTTATAGCCTCACTATTGATAAGCAGTATTCATGCACAAATGGACATACCGCCAAGTGGCAATAATCCCAGGGCAACCATTTCTGAAGAGGTGGGCATTACTTCCATTACTTTAAAATATAGCCGCCCGGATGTAAATAAAAGAGAAGGAAAAGTTTATGGGGATGGCAACCTGGTACCTTATGGGTTTAGCACCACCAATTTTATAACAGGAAAAAACACTTCTCCGTGGCGTGCCGGCGCCAATGAAGCTACTACTATCAGTTTTGAACATGATGTAAAAGTGGAAGGAAAAGATATTGTGGCAGGTACTTATGCTATATTCATGGCTATGGGCCCTGATGATATTACACTTATATTTTCTAAACAGGTTGATGCCTGGGGCAGTTTTTATTATAAGGAAGAAGACGATGTATTAAGGGTAAAGGTAAAACCTGTACTACTGGACAAAAGTGTAGAGTGGCTGAAATATGAATTTATAGAACATAAAGAAAAAAGTTGTGTAATTGCCATGCAGTGGGAAAAAGTTTCTGTTCCTTTTAAAGTGGAAGTAGATGTAGACAATATTGTGCTGGCAAGATTACGGCAACAGGTAACCAGCCAAAAGGGATTTAATAGTAATAATATGCTACAGGCAGCGCAATGGTGTTTAAATAAAAACATCAATCTTGAGGAAGCCTTGCAGTGGAGTATAAGGGCTATCAACGGCTTCCAGGGACAAAAAAGCTTTATAACGCTTCGCAACCTGGCAAATGCTTACGATAAGTTAAGCAGAACTGTGCAGGCTGATTCCACTATGGATGAGGCATTAACGATTGCAACAGCCAATCAATACACTGCCTATGGCCGCCAGTTAATTACGCAAAAAAGAGTGGACCGGGCGATGGATATTTTTAGAGCCAGTGAAAAAAGATATGGAGATATGTATGGCGTAAATAACGGATTAATGAGTGGTTACTCAGCCAAAGGTGATTTTAAGTATGCCATTAAGCATGCAGAAAAGGCAATGGCGCAGGCACCAGGTGAGGCGGCAAAAAAGCAAATTGAAGAGTATATCAAAAAACTGAAAGATGGCAAAGACATCAACCAACCCTAAAAAGAAATTAGCTGAGCTTAAAACAAAAGAAAACACAGGTGATGTGGGGGCATTTATAGCGGCAGCAGGCAGCGATGAAAAAGTAAAGGATAGCTTTGCGTTATTAAAAATGTTTTCATCAATAACCAGGCAAAAGCCGATGATGTGGGGCAGCAGTATAGTTGGTTTTGGTAAATACATTTATACTTCTCCTAAAACAGGCCGTAGTGGTGAATGGATGATGACAGGTTTTTCACCACGTAAACAAAATCTGACTATTTATTTTATGACAGGATTCTCAAACTATGGTGAATTGATGAAAAAATTAGGAAAATATAAAATCAGTGGTGGAAGCTGTCTATATATAAATAAACTGGCTGATATAGATATGAAAGTGCTGAAGGAAATGATAACTGCTTCGTGGAAACACATGAAGGAAAAATATCAAAACTAAAATCAATCAATATGCAACATGCTATCAGCTGGTTCGAAATAGGAACCACAGACCTCGAAAGAGCCACTAAGTTTTACGAAACTATTTTTGGTATTCAGTTAATACCCATGGACCTCCCCAATATAAAAATGCGGATGTTTCCGCTGGATGATATGATGACACAGGTAGGCGGTGCATTAGTTGACAGCGGCGGATTTCATAAGCCTTCGTCGACAGACGGGCCATTGGTATATCTGAATGGTAATCCTGATCTACAAAAAGTGTTAGATAAAGTAGAAGCCGCCGGAGGAAAAATTATGGTGCCAAAAACAGAAATCAGTCCTGAATATGGTTTTATGGCCGTTATAATAGATACGGAAGGCAACAGGATCGGATTACATAGTGTGCCTGCATAGAACAATATTGTATAACATTTTTAAAATACCAAAACTAACACAATGATAGTATTATACATCCTACTTGGCATCATTGCGGCATTACTGCTCGCCGGGCTGGTTATCAGTAAGGACATAAAAGCTACCAAGGAAATAGTGATTAACAAGCCTGTCAATGAAGTTTTTAATTATATAAAATATTTAAAGAATCAGCAGCACTACAGCAAGTGGGCAACGCTTGACCCTAATATGAAAAATGAATTTCGGGGAACAGACGGGCAGCCCGGTTTTGTAAATTCCTGGTCAGGTAACAAGAAAGTCGGACAAGGAGAACAGGAAATCACCGCCATTGAAGAGGGAAGGGCTTTACATACCGATTTGCGATTCATTAAACCATTTAAGTCATTTGCCAGGGCAAAAATGACAACTGAGGCAATCGATGCCGGCAGTACCAGGGTCAAATGGGGTTTTGAGAGTAAAATGAATTACCCGATGAACGTTATGAAGCTCTTTATGAATATGAGTGAAATGGTGGGTAAGGATTTTAGTACTGGCCTTTCCAATTTAAAAAACGTAATGGAAAAGCAATGATGAAGTATGGCTTCGTTTTATTTATAGCTGCAGTACTTATTGTAGCCTGTAATAACAACAATAAAAAGCGAGATGATTTTCAGTCTCGGCAGAATGTTACCATCTTTAGCTGGTTAAATGGCCAATGGGCTATGACGGAAAAAGAAGGGACAATTACTGAAGAATGGAAGCCTGTAAATGACAGCCTGATGGAAGGCAAATCTGATCTTGTGACGGGCGACTCTGTCATCCCTTTTGAAACAATCAGGATATTCAGGGAGGATACTGAGTTTTATTATGAAGCCAAAGCAGCAGGCCAGAATAAAGAACAGCCGGTTGTTTTTAAAGTCACTTCATTTTCTGATACAGGATTTGTTGCAGAAAACCCACAGCATGATTTTCCCAAGCGAATTAGTTATACATTGATAAATAAGGATTCTATTCATGCATTTGTTGATGGGGGAGCGGCGATGCCAAACAAAAAATCTGACTATTATTATTCAAGAGTAAAAAACTAAACTATGTCAGAAGCTAATTGGTCCAGTTTTATAATACGAATACCTGTAAATGCAACAACCGAAAAGCTATATTGGTGCTGGGCTACAAAAGAGGGAATGGAATATTGGTTTCTCCGGCTAAGCGAATATAAAAGACCCGATGGCTCGCTACTGAATAATAATGAAGCGGTTCAGCCAGGCGATATGTACAAATGGCTGTGGTATGGTTGGCCTGATGATACGGTGGAGAATGGCAAAATCCTGGATTGTAACGGAAGAGATATGCTGAAATTCAGTTTTGGCCATGCAGGTAACTGTACAGTTACTATTAAAAAGGAAAATGGGCAAAGTATTGTGGAGCTTATTCAAGACAATATCCCGGATGATGAACATGGCAAATATTACTGGCATGTGGGATGTAAAACCGGCTGGACGTTTTATTTTACCAATCTGAAATCTTTGCTCGAAGGTGGCATTGACCTGCGAAACAGGGATGAATCATTAAAGAATGTAGTGAACTCCTGAAAATAATAACAACTCTTTTTCCGGATGGAAGTAACAGCAATCATTGACGGCCTTGAAAAAAATAAAACTGTTTGGCAGGGGCTTTTCTCCGGAGCTTCACCCGGGCTTCAGCAATGGCGACCCGGTCCGGAGAAATGGAACCTGCATGAAGTTTTGTGTCACCTCCTGGATGAAGAACGGCTTGACTTTAGAGCAAGAATAAAACACATATTGGAAACACCTGATAAAACAATGCCGGGCATAGATCCTGAAGGTTGGGTGCTGGAAAAAGATTATGCCTCGTGGGATTACTCAAAAACACTTATTGAGTTTTTAGAGGAAAGAGAACACTCAATAGCATACTTGCATTCATTACGGGATCCGAACTGGCAGCAAAATTATGAGCACCCTATACTTGGAACTGTTACAGCTGAAATGTTTTTATATAACTGGCTGGCTCATGAATATCTGCATATCCGGCAGGTTAACAGGTATCATTACCAGTTCCTTAAAGAAAGTTCTGTTATCGATTTAAGCTATGCTGGTACCTGGTAATGCTGAAAGTTAAACTTAGGCTATAACAGAAATATGAGAAACTGTTGTTTCTCGCTAATACTTAAAGCAAGAAAGATGCAATTCACTTTTGATAATTCTATTCCAATACTGGAACGAACACCATCTGTTCTGAGAACACTGCTTAATAATCTAGCCGACGACTGGGTAATGAGCAATGAAGGACCTGCGACATTTTCCCCTTATGATGTGGTAGGTCACCTTGTACATGGGGAAAAAACAGACTGGGTTATTCGTATCCGGCGAATACTGGATATTGGTACTGCTATGGCTTTTGATCCCTATGACCGCTTTGCGCAGTATGAAGAAAGTAAAGGGAAAGACCTGATGCAGTTAATCAACGAGTTTGAACAACTACGTATTGAAAACCTGAATTGGCTAAAATCGCTGAAACTTACTGAAGCTGATTTTGATAAAAAAGGTATGCACCCTTCATTGGGTGAAGTAACATTGAAAAACTTGTTGGCTACCTGGGTGGTGCATGACCTGACTCATATTGCCCAAATTACAAGAGTAATGGCAAAGCAGTACAAAGATGAAATGGGGCCATGGACAGAGTTTTTTCGTATTTTAAGTTTCTAAAAATTATTATATGCAATCAAAAGCAACAACAGTAGATGCTTATTTAGCAGAAATACCCGAAGACCGTCAAAAGGCAATGGCAAAACTCCGTTCAGTAATAAAAAAAAATTTACCAAAAGGGTTTAAGGAATCGATGGGATATGGCATGATGGGCTGGGCAGTGCCCCATAGTATTTATCCTGCGGGGTATCATTGCAACCCGAAAGATCCGCTGCCATTCATGGGTCTTGCCTCGCAGAAAAACTCTATTAATCTTTACCACATGGGTATTTATGCTGATCCCAAGCTGCTCAAATGGTTCCAGGATGCACATGCCAAAGTCTCGCCAAAAAAATTAGACATGGGAAAAAGCTGTATAAGGTATAAAAAACCCGAAGACATTCCCTTTGAGTTGATTGGAGAACTTGCATCAAAAATAACAGTTGATGAATGGATTAACATGTATGAAACAAACTTGAAAGACAGCAGGAAGAAAAAATAATATGCAGTAAATCCCTAAAAGCTAAAAATAGCACATGAAAAAACTAATAATAATCACTTCACTTTTGGCTTGTTTTAATTCTTTCGCACAGGATAGTACAAAGGCAAAGCCCAAAGAATGGCTGGGTGTGCTTACTCTTACAGATAAGTTTACTATCGAAACCAATTGGACTTCAACTGATCAGGCTGTGGTAGGTGAACATTTTCAAAGGCTGATAAAAATGAAAGAAAGCGGTACGGTTATACTGGCCGGCCGAATGGACTTACCACTTAACGACCCTGAGATGAAGGGCCTCGTAATATTTTATGCTAAGGATGAAAAAGAGGCGAACCAGTTTATGCAGGACGACCCGGCTGTAAAGGCAAAGATTATGCAGGCAAAAGTGTACCCCTATGGTGTGGCGGTAAGTAAATGTAATTAGCCATGAACCTGAACAAAGTCACCCCGCTGATGTATACTAAGCAGCTAAGAGAAACAGTAGACTGGTATGTGAATACGCTGGGTTTTACCTGTAGCGATTTTGTTCCTGGTTATGGCTTTGCAAGAGTGCAACTGCACGGCGCTGATTTTATGTTCGCCCTGCCAAATGAAAATATACCATTTGAACAACCTAATTTCACCGGTTCATTTTATATCAATACCAACAATGCCGATGCCTGGTGGGAAAAGCTGAAAGACAAGTGTAAAGTGTGCTATTCCATTGAAACTTTTGATTACGGGATGCGGGAGTTTGCTGTGTATGATATTAACGGATATTTATTGCAGTTTGGGCAACCCGTTATTGCAGAATGATTTTACAATTCCATATACCTTCCCCACCGCTTACCCATTATGTGGAACTGATAACTTATTACAAAGGGTATAACCCGCCGCATACTATTGAACGTCTTCTGCCAGATGGAGGAATTGATTTGATAATTGACCTTACCAGTGTTCCCAAATACATTTACGACAACGAAAGCCTTACTGAAATACAATCTTGCAAACGGGCATGGATCTCGGGTATGCGAACAGAATACATTTCCATACAGGCAAGGGCTGCAGAATCCGAAATGCTTGTAATACGTTTTCGTCCGGGGATGGCCTGGTCTTTTTTACATATGCCGGTGCTGGAAATAAAAGACAAGGTAGTGGATGCAGAACTGATTTTTGGCAACGAACTGCTTTCCTTCAGGGAGCAATTACTGGAACAAGCAGAACCAGTGCAAAAATTTACCATTGCAGAACAATACCTGTTGAAAAGAATCAAAAATCATTGTGAAATTCATCCGGCCATTCGGTACTGCATTTCACAAATTGGCAGTAACCCTTCGCAGGCGTCTATCCGTGAAATAACACATAAAACCGGCTACAGCAGCAAACACCTCATCAGCCTTTTTGGAAAGTATGCCGGCATTAATCCTAAACAATATGTAAGTGTGCTGAAATTTCAGCAGGCTGTACAGTTGCTGGAAAAAAATCCGGGTCAAATAAACTGGACAGCCTTGGCACTGGATTGTGGTTATTATGACCAGGCTCACTTCATTAATGAGTTTAAACGGTTCTCCGGGTTTAACCCATCAGCCTATATGGAATCACGGGGGGATTATATAAATTATATCCCGGTCAGGTAAAGGTTAATTTTTTCCAATACCGGAAAATTGCTTTTCAATACCTTGCTCTTAATTAAACTATACTTACATGGGAATGGAATCAATGGACAAGGCTACACAAACACAGATAGCCAATATAGAAAAAAACACCGGTAAAACACTGCAGCAGTGGATTGAAATCGTCAATAAATCCGGTTTTACAAAACACGGGGAACTGGTAAATTTTCTGAAAGAAAAGCATGGCTTCACACATGGGAATGCCAATACAGTAGTTCATTTTGCAAAACAATCACATGCAGGAGCAGCAGAAAACAGTGATGACCTGATTGCAGAACAATACAAAGGCAAAGAAAATTTGAAACCCTGGTATGATAAGATAATGGCTGAGATAAACAAGTTTGGCAAAGATGTGGAAGCAGCTCCCAAGAAAGCCTATGTAAGTTTGCGGAGGAAAAAACAATTTGCTTTGATTCAACCCTCCACTAAAGACCGGTTGGATATAGGATTGAATATAAAAGGAGTTGAGCCTTCAGGTATTGTTGAGGATGGGAAAAAGTGGAATGCGATGTGTACGCACCGCATCCGTATAGAAAATGAAAAAGCGATTAATAAAGACTTGTTCAACTGGATAAAACAGGCTTACGAACAGGCAGGATAAAAATATTATATGAAAAAAATAATTGCTGCGATACCTCTCTTTTCTGCGTTGCTGATTGCAGGACAAAAAAATAAAAAGATTGATGATCTATATTTTACCCTGTTGAAAACAGCCGAAGCATATTACCGTCACAACCAGATTGGGGAAGCAAAAAAAATGTTACTGGCTGTNNAAAGCTGTGGTAGGAATAGCTGTTAGCAAAGATGGAAATCTGCTTGCTACAGGCTCTGCAGATAACTCGATTATTATCTGGGATACGGATACGTACCAGCAAGTAAAGAAAATTGAATTACATAAAGGACAGATAACCACACTTGATTTTTCACCGGATGGAAAATCATTGGTAAGCGGCTCAACTGATAAATCGCTGCGTTTGTGGGATATTGTAACCGGTAATGAAATCCGGAATTACAATAATGAGTTTAAACAAGGAATTTACCAGTGCAGGTTCAGTAATGATGGCAAAATGCTGGGGGTTGTTTCCTGGGAAAGAGGGCCCAATGGTGTACAAGGGTTTGCAAAAATACTGGATGCACAAAGCGGTGCTTTAATAAAGCGTTTTGATACAGATGATCACCCTGCATCAGCAGTAAAATTCTCCGCTGATAATAAAAAACTCTATACAGGTACCTGGGGTTTTCAAATCAAGCAGCATGATATAGCATCTGGTAACACCGACTGGAATTATGACATGCGGGAATTTGATTATTACACAGCTGTGCAAACTATGGATATTAGTCCGGATAATAAGTATGTGGTACAGGGTGGCAAGGATAATAAAATAAGAATGCTGAATGCAACTGACGGAAAACTGATGTATGAAATAGAATCCTGGCAGGGACATAAGGAATGGGTGAATGGTATCCGTTTTTCTCCTGATGGGTCTCAGTTTGCCAGCGTTAGTGATGATGGGTTGCTGAAAGTTTGGGAGACAAGCAGTGGAAAAAACCTGCTCACATTCAGGGGACATATTGCAGGGCTTAATCAACTGGCATGGCATCCTGACGGCAAAAGAATTTATACTACATCAGCTGATAATACAGTTAAGATATGGGACATCAATCAACCCGGTGAATTGGCTTTCACGGCAAGTGTTGTAGGTCCCTGGAATGCACCTGTTTCCCCTGACGGAAAATGGATGGCCCCTGTTAATAGTGATAAGTATCTGGCATTATATAGTTTGAATACGGGAAAACCGGAAATATTCTTAGATAGCCTTTCTGCTTTTGCAGCAGTATTTTCGGCTGATGGCCAATATCTGGCAACCGGGTACAGGCAAATCAATATCTACCATACTAATACCGGAAAGAAAATACTTGCCGGCAAAGGACATACCGGTGTTATTTATGGAATGGATTATAACAGCAAACTGAACTTGTTTGTAACCACGGCTGATAATACTGTCAGGGTGTGGAATACAACCGATACAGCCGCATATAAAACTGTATCAAACATAAAAAGTCCATTTACCGTAAAATTTTCTCCTGATGGAAAAAACATTTATGCAGGCTGTGCAGATGGTAAAGTAAAAATAATTTCATCAACCAGTTGGGTGGTTATCGATAGTCTGCAAAGTGGTACAACCATATTTAACATGGCTGCATCCAACGATGGAAAATACCTGCTTACCAGTGGCAACGCAGAGGTTATTTTGTGGGATTTTAAAAAGAAAAAAAGTATTTCACTGGCCGGTCATACTAAATGGGTGTATGGATGTGCTTTTCATCCAACATTGCCAATTGCCGTTACAGCATCTTATGACCGGACGCTTCGTTTCTGGGATGTAGAAAAAGGAGTTAATACGCTGACTTTATTTGGATTTGATCATGAGCTATACACTGTTGCTTTTTCAAAAGATGGTAAGCGTCTTATTATAACAGAAACCGGAGGTCTTGCACATATATTAAATTTATATCTACCGGTCAGTAAGCC
Source organism: Chitinophagaceae bacterium UBA2789 (assembly GCA_002352145.1). Classification (GTDB taxonomy): domain Bacteria; phylum Bacteroidota; class Bacteroidia; order Chitinophagales; family Chitinophagaceae; genus JJ008. The sequence goes on along the minus strand of DEHX01000160.1, from coordinate 26,744 downwards.
TGATTCGCCTTTTGTCAAATAGATTGATCTGCAGGTATTAGAAAGAAGTAAATTTCTATAAATGCAGAATTATGAGAATAATACTATTCACCCTCTTGCTGGCATTTGGCTTTTCATCTTCTTTTTCACAGCAACCTGTAATTGTCAGCCCGCAATGGCTGAATGAGAATATAAAAGATCCCGATCTCGTAATTCTTTATACAGGGTTTGTAATAAAAGCAGATTATGACCGGGAACATATTGAAGGGTCCCGTTTTCTTTGGCCAGACTGGCTGGCATTTGATAAGCCAGAAGGCAGTATGTATGCACCGGATGCAATAACTGCCACTAAAGTGCTTCAGGAACTAGGTATTAATAAAAACTCAAAAATTGTGATCTGTCATAAAGGGAGCGATGTAACTATTGCTGCAAGAATGTTTATGACGCTGGAACATTTTGGCCTTAAAGGGCAGGTTTCTTTTTTGAACGGTGGCATTGAGGCATGGAAAAAGGCTGGCTATACTGTTACAAATAAGCTACCAGAGTTTAAGAAAGGTAATTATGTGGCAACTGTTGCTGGTACACTGGTAGACAAAGATTATGTGTTGGGTGCGTTGAATACGAAATCATCGGAAATAGTTGATGCAAGGGCCAAAAGATGGTATGATGGTGACCCAACCGGTAACCCCAGGGATGGACACATTACCGGTGCAAAGAATATCCCTTACCCGGATATGATAGATTCTACCAACAGCATTAAACCTGTTTCCATATTGGAAAAGAATTTTAGTACTGTAGTACCAGGTAAGGATAAAGAAGTAGTGGTTTATTGTTTTATTGGTCAAACTGCCTGCGTAGATTACCTGGTTGGCCGTAGCCTGGGGTATAAAATGAAAGTCTATGATGGAAGCATGCAGGAATGGAGCCGAGATACAACATTGCCAATGGAAAAAACGATAAAACAATAAAATTACTTTTTATTATTTAAGCAGGAGGTTAAACAAGAAGTACGGATATTTGTTGTTAAAACAAAAAATTCATGCAAAGGGCAATATCCGGCTATCACTTGCTGATGATTCTTACCAACGTAGATGGGAAATTAAATGTAAATGAAGATCTTGTTATCAGGGACTGGCTGAGCCAGCATTTCTTAGTTAAACCAAACCTTGATGATGAGATGGAAGTCATCAGTACATTAGAAAAAAGTGACTATGCTTCACATTTTCATACGCATATGAACTTGTTTTATCAGCACTCTGAAAAGCAAGATCGACTGGAATTACTGCAGTTTGCTATGAATATCATTAAGGCCGATGGGCAGATCTCAAAAGAGGAGAATACATTTTTCAACGAACTATATGATGCCTGGAATGAAGAATCTGAATAAAACAAAAAACCCGGCACTAGCGCCGGGTTTTTCTTAAAAAAACGAAGGTTATTATTTTTTTACTCTCTTAAAAGCCCCTTCCATAAACTTAGCTTCTTTTCCATCATGCCCGGTTCCGTACATGGTCATGGTGTAACTATCATCATCATGAAACTTCATTACTTGCCTCATATCTGTTTCCTTCTTCATTCCGGGATCTGATTGCTTACCAGTCATGGTCAGTGTTTTGCTGCTTTCATCGTAAGTTCCTTCCATTCTTACAATGCCTGAACCCAGGTTATCTATCCAGCTCAGTACAAATTTCTTTTTCATTTTATCAAAGCCCATAATGCCATGGCCTTTCATTTCCATCCCCATCATATTACTGGAAAAGTCTGACATTTGGTACAAACCGTTCATAGCCACAGTAACGACATCCGTTGCCTTTGAATAAGTAGGCGGTTGTGCCGGATCCATCCACTGAGCTACGGAATCGCAGACCCAGGTGCCAGCATGACCATTCATCCAGCTATGCTCCGGGCCCGGTGTGGCAAAATCCTGCCAGGCTTTCATCATTTCAGCCTGAGCAGCAGAATCAGGCGGTGCTGTAGATGTGTTGTTGGTTTCAGTAGACTCAGTTTTGGTTTCATCCTTATTCCCTTCCTCTTTTTTCTTTTCATTGCTGCAGGCATAAAGAATAACCGATACTGATAAACAGGTTAAAAGTATTCGCTTCATAAAAAAATTTTAGAGGCAAAAGGTACAAAATTGGCAGACAGTTTACAAAGAAGAGAAGGAGGAATTTAATTTTAAAGGATAAGTTACCACCGGCTAAATTATAACTGGCTGATTTTTATCTGCATGACAGTAGCAATACTGGTTGCCCTTTCTTTAGCCTGGAAAGCTTTTTCTCCTTCGAACAACTCATCAACAGACTCTTTGAAATACCGGAGCCAGGTTTCAAAATGATGTTTTTGTAAAGCAGATTGTTTATGAAGATCAATATGAGGCTGCATGGCATTCTTTCGGTAAGTATCCGATTGAAAAAGGATAGCATCCCAGAAATCAACCAGTACTGGTAAGTGATGTTGCAGATCAATTTTGGCTATCTCTGTAAATAAATAACTGATTGAATCGTCGCCCAGCAACTTTTCGTAAAACCTTGTTACCAGTTGTAACAAGTCTTCCCTGTTCTGTATATCTTTTTTTTCACTCATTGATGATGGCGTATAATTTTTCTGCATCTGCTTTGTTGAATAACTGTGTGCCATCATTCATTGTTGCAGCACTTCCGCAGGCCACTCCAAAACGAATAGCTTCCCGTAATGTCTTACCTTTTTGCAGGGAATAGGTTATGCCGGCTACCATACTGTCACCGGCACCTACGGTACTCTTCTTTTCTACCTGGGGGGCTTCAACAAAATATCTTTTTTCTTCAGTGATCAGCCAGGCTCCCAATGGCCCCATTGATACCACCATGATCTCAGCGTAGCCATCTCTTAAAGCTTGTTGCGCTGCATCCGGCACTTCATCTTTATCCAGCCATTCTACATTCAGCATTTTACACAGTTCACCGATATTCGGCTTTATTAAATAAGGTTTTCTACCTTTTAATGCCTGTAAAGCCGGGCCGCTTGTATCAACAATACATTTTGCTCCTACAGCAGCAGCATTTTTTACGATCAATCCATAAAAATAATCAGGTAATCCCGGAGGCAAACTGCCACTGGCAACAACATAGGTTGGTGCAAAAGACCTGATTTGGTCCACCAGTGACTTAATTGTTTCTTCCAGCACTTCTCTACCCGGAAAAGTAAACCGATACTGGTTATTGGTTGATGTTTCCAGTACTATCCAGTTTTCCCTTGTTTCAACTTTTGTATCTACGGCATGAAACAATATTTCTTCTTCTTTTAATAAAGAACAAAGCATGTTTCCATTATGACCGCCTGCCGGAAATAAGGCTACGGAAGAAGTATCCAGTTTTTTTAATGCCTTACTTACATTGATGCCCCCTCCGCCTGGCTCATTCACAACTTCCTTACAGCGAAGTTTACTTTCCGGTTTCAGTTTTTCAACCCTGGAACTTTTATCGATACAAGGATTGAGTGTAACAGTAAGGATCATCAGGTAATTATTTTGTGTGGTTGTTTTGTGTTTCGTGGAGTACGGCTTCTATTCTTGCCTGCAGTGTTTCGTAATCAGTAAACCCTTTTGCCAGTAAGTAAAATTTTTGTTCACCTGTACGTATCAATACCTGCGGAAAACTGGTTACCTGTAATTGTTTACATAGTGCAAACTCATATTTTGCTTTTTCTTTGTATTCTTCGCTGTTGAGTTTCTGATAAAATTCAACTGCCTGAATACTATATTTTTCTGTTAGATGCCGGTAAGCTTCATCATCAGTCAAATCCCTTCCTTCAAAGTGTAAGGCATACTGAAGGTCCGCGGCGAAGGCTACTTGTTGGTCAGGGTGATATTCTTTAAAAACACAAAGAGCGGCGGCAGATTTTTCTGAATGCTGGAACCAGTCACTTTTATCCGGGTTGAAGATATGCCATAGATAGTCTTCTCCAAATTTAATACCGGTCATTTCTTCCACTTGCCTGTATGCCTGGCTTACATAAGTAGCTATGGCACTAATTGGTCTTTCATATTCTTTGGGTATCATTCCACCGGATAATACTTCAAAGGAAAGTTTGTCTTTATATGCTGAAGCAATTCTTTTGATAACCGGGCTAAAACCATAACACCATCCGCAATAAGCATCATAACAATAATAAACAACGGGTTTCATAAGGCTGCAAACTTATGGATATGAGGCTCTATAAACTTATGACTTACGAAAAAACTAGTGAGCTTCCAGCCAGTTTAATCCTTCGCCGCATTCTGCAATAACCGGTACATCATGCGGAAGCGGCAACGCTGCCTGCATGTTTTCGATGATAAGCGGTTTTAATTCTTTGACTTCTGATTTTAGGGCATCGAAAACCAGTTCATCATGCACCTGCAATATCATCTTGCTTTTCATTTTTTCCTTTTTCATAGCTGCATGCACTTTTTGCATGGCCAGTTTTATCATATCTGCGGCGGTACCCTGTATAGGAGAATTGATCGCATTTCGCTCTGCAAAGCCGCGAACGGTAAAGTTGGCAGAGTTGATGTCACGCAACCATCTTTTTCTGCCCATCAGTGTTTGCACATAGCCATGCTCCCGGGCAAAATTGATAGTGTCATCCATATATTTTTGAATGCCCGGAAACTCCTTTTTATAGTTATCAATTATTTCCTTGGCTTCTGTTCTGGATATACCCAAATTATCGGCAAGTCCAAATGCTCCCTGCCCGTATATGATGCCAAAATTCACACTCTTGGCTTTATAACGCATCTCTTTTGTCACTTCCTGTTCCGGTACATTATAAACTCTGGCAGCTGTAGCTGTATGTATGTCTGTTCCTGCTTTAAATGCACTGCACATATTCAGATCACCACTGATGGCTGCAACAATGCGAAGTTCAATTTGCGAGTAATCTGCGGATAGCAAGATGTGTTTATCATCTCTTGGTATAAATGCTTTCCTGATTTCTTTTCCCCTGTCTGTTCTTACGGGTATATTCTGAAGGTTAGGATTATTGCTGGCCAGCCTGCCGGTTACCGCTACAGCCTGCCCATAGGTTGTATGCACCCTGCCTGTTTTCCGGTTGATCAGCTGAGGCAGTGCATCTACATAAGTAGATTTGAGCTTGGTCAGTTCACGGAAGGCCAGGATATCATCTACTATCTGGTTTCCCTTAGCAGCTAATTTTAATAAAACATCTTCACCGGTCTGGTACTGACCAGTCTTTGTTTTTTTGGCAGAAGGATCAAGCTTTAGTTTATCAAACAATACTTCGCCCAATTGTTTGGGAGAGGCAAGGTTAAAACGTACACCAGCCTGTTTGTACACACTTTCTTCTGCCCGTTTAGCTTCGGTTTCCAGTTCTTTGGAGTAATCACTCAAAAAGGCAACATCAATTTTTATTCCTTCATACTCCATATCTACCAGCACTTTCACCAGTGGATTTTCCACTTCGTTAAATACTCGTTCTACTTCTTTTTGTTTAAGCAGCGGAGTAAATACATTTTTTAATTGTAAAGTGATATCTGCGTCTTCCCCGGCATATTCTTTTATCTTTTCAATCTCCACATCCCGCATATTGCCCTGTGTCTTTCCTTTCTTTCCAATCAGTTCTTCGATATGTACTGGTTCATAACCTAAAAATTTTTCGCTTAACAGGTCCATGCTTCTTTTTCCGTCCGGCTCAATAACGTAATGTGCCAGCATGGTGTCAAAAATATTTCCGGCCAGTTCAATGCCATACCATTTCAGTACAAGCATATCATACTTCGTATTCTGACCAATCCATGTCTTTGATGAATCGGAAAACAATGGTTCAAAAAATGCCAGAATTTCTTTTGTTCTTTGCTGATCAGCAGGGCAGGGTACATAAAAGGCTTCTCCCGGCTTTACTGAAAAACTAAGCCCGACCAGTTCTGCGTCGTTGGCATCAATGCCGGTTGTTTCTGTATCAAAACAGATCTCTTCATATTTTTTTAATGCTGTTACCAGTTTTTGGATAGCAGCATCTCCTTCAACAGACTGGTAGTTATGAGGAGTATTATGTATGTTTTTATCAACAGTTAATCCTTCTTCAGTTTCTTCATTATTTAATGTTGCCGGCTCACCAGACTTGGTTACTGGTTCAGGACTCTCAATAATGTTACCAAAAAGATCCGTTTGAACACCTTGCGGAATTTCTTTCTCCACAACAGATTTTGACGGAGCAGCGACTGAAAAATCATCACCCAGCAATCTTTTACCCAATGTTCTGAACTCCAGTTCGGCAAAAACATCTTTTAATTTTTCTTTATCCCATTCTTTCAGCCTGAAGTCTTCTTCATGAAACTCAACAGGAACATTGGTAATAATAGTAGCCAGTTTCTTGGAAAGGATGGCCATTTTTTTTCCTTTCTTTACTTTTTCACCCATGGCTCCTTTTATTTTATCAACGTTGGCCAACGTATTTTCCAGGGAACCATATTCTGCCAAAAATTTGGCAGCTGTCTTTTCTCCCACACCCGGGATACCCGGTATATTGTCTACAGCATCTCCCATCATACCCAGCATATCTACTACCTGGCTTACTTCTTTAATATTCCATTTGGCACAAACTTCTTCGGGGCCCATTATTTCAGCGTCATTACCCTGGTAAGCAGGCTTGTAAATCTTTATTTTTTCTGAAACCAGTTGTCCATAGTCTTTATCCGGCGTAACCATGTACACTTCGTAACCGGCTTTTTCCCCCTGTTTGGCCAATGTGCCGATTACATCATCCGCTTCAAATCCATCCAATGCGATGATAGGTATATTGAATCCCTCAATTATTTTTTTTATATCGGGTACTGCAGCTAGAATGTCTTCTGGTGTTTCCTGCCGGTTAGCTTTGTAATCTGCAAAATCTGTATGGCGTTCAGTAGGGGCTGAGGTATCAAAACACACAGCCATGTGTGATGGCTTTTGCTTATTGATCAGTTCTACCAGTGCATTGGTAAATCCAAATTGTGCATTGGTGTTTTTGCCTTTGGAGGTAAGGCGGGGATTGCGGATCAGTGCATAATAAGCCCTGAAAACAAGAGCGAAAGCATCCAGCAGAAAAATTCTTTTATCCATGCCCCTAAGGTAAAGATTTCAGTTGTAGGCATTGACAAAAACACAACAGCCCCTGACATAATCGTCAGGGGTGTTATTTATTAACGCTGCTTTGCTTGGTTTCTTAGTTGATAGACAGCTTCAGTGCTGTATTTTCTTCTTTGGAAACAGGCTGCTCTGCTTTAGTATTTTGTGGTTCAGTGTTTTTAACTGAAACAGTTGTATTACTAAAAGCTGCCGGCTGTGTAGTAGCCACCTGGTTCATACCGCTCAACGCTGATTCATCTTTATGAATGAAATTCAGGTATAAAGCGAAGAAAAGTAAATTGAAGGCAAAGAAGTTGGCGATCTTGCGGACACGTCTTTTCATAAATACTGGATTTACGGTTTTACTAATATTGGATTTCGTTCGGTTTTCATAGCTAAGATAGAGCGGGGTTATTCTGGCAACAAATCCGGAAGAAAGAAAATGTCAAAATCAGGCACAAGTACTCAGGGTAAACTCGTAAAACTACGAATCGCTTATTTCTTCATGGTTTCCAATTCCTTCTGCAACCTAAACATTTCATCCCTCAATCTTGCTGCTTCCATAAAATCCAAATCCCTCGCTGCTTTTTCCATTTCCTTTTTGATTTTGGAAATGGCTTTCTCCATCTGGGGAATGGTTTTATACGTTTCCTGTTCTTCTGCAGCTACTGTTACCAGTTCCTCATCTGGGGCAAGTGCATAAGGATCTTTCGGGTCATACCCTTTGATATCTAATACTGAAGTTTGTGCAAATACATCCTGTGTTGTCTTGGATACAGTTCTGGGTGTGATGTTGTGTTCTATATTATAAGCAACCTGTTTTTCCCGGCGGCGAGTTGTTTCATCAATCGTTTTTTGCATACTCTCCGTCATTTTATCCGCATAAAAGATAACGAGACCATCTACATTTCTTGCGGCACGGCCTGCTGTTTGAGTTAAACTTTTTTCATTGCGTAAAAAGCCTTCTTTATCTGCATCTAAAATAGCAACAAGTGATACTTCCGGTAGGTCTAATCCTTCCCGCAGGAGGTTAACGCCAACGAGGACATCAATTTTTCCCAATCGAAGTTCACGGAGTATTTCCACTCTTTCCAGTGTGTCCACTTCACTGTGGATGTATTTGGATTTGATATTGATCTTGTGCAGGTATTTGTCCATCTCTTCAGCCATCCTTTTGGTCAGTGTGGTTACCAGCACCCGGTCCCCCTTAGTTACCCGTTTATCTATTTCATCCAACAAGTCATCAATTTGGTTTACTGAAGGACGAATTTCAATCGGCGGGTCTAGCAAGCCTGTTGGTCGCACCACCTGTTCCACTACCACACCACCACATTTCTCCAGCTCATAATCATC
>DEHX01000160.1:16872-18299 GCA_002352145.1 Chitinophagaceae bacterium UBA2789 | reverse complement strand
CAGGCAGAAAGGTCTTGTGCCTGGTTTTCGCCGGTCAAAGAAGCGGGAATAGTTTTCGATACCATTGCAATAACCCAACTCACGGATCATTTCAATATCATAATTAACCCGTTCAGTTAATCGTTGTGCCTCAATATATTTTCCTTCTTTCTTGAAATACTCGGCCTGTGCCGTTACTTCATCCTGTATCTCGTAGAGAACCTGCTGTAAAATATCTTTTGGCGCTACATATAAATTGGCCGGAAAAATGGCGGCATTTTCCATTTTGCCTATCCGCTTGCCGGTAACCACTTCAATGCTCTCTATTTCTTCAATTTCATCACCAAAGAAAGTGATGCGATAGCCATAATCTACATAAGGCAGATTAATATCGACCGTATCGCCTTTGACCCGAAAAGTACCGCGGTTGAATTCTATTGTAGTTCTGTTATATAAAGAATTAACCAATGAATGTAAAAATGCCTGCCGGGAAATCGTTTGCCCTTTGTTGATGCGAATGATACCGTTTTCATAGTCAGTTGGATTACCCATTCCATAAATACAGCTCACTGATGCCACAACTATGATATCCCTTCTGCCGCTTAACAGGCTGGATGTGGCTCTTAGTCTTAATTTATCCAGTTCATCATTAATGCTCAGGTCCTTTTCAATATATACATCACTCACAGGCATATAAGCCTCCGGCTGGTAATAATCATAGTAAGAAACAAAGTATTCCACTGCATTCTCGGGGAAGAACTGCCGGAACTCACCGTACAATTGTGCCACCAGTGTTTTATTATGTGTCAAAACCAGTGTGGGCCGCTGGGTATTCTGTATCACATTGGCAATGGTAAAGGTTTTCCCGCTACCCGTTACCCCGAGGAGTGTCTGGTATTTTTCATTATTCAGCACACCTTCCGTCAACTGGCGGATAGCTTCCGGCTGATCACCCGCCGGAGGAAAAGGAGTATGAAGCTTGAATGGCATTGAACCTGCAATTTACCAAATCAATAAAGGAAAAACTAAGGAAGATTAACAAGGGTTAACATCAAAATCATGCAACAGGCAAACCGGAAAAACTATCTTTATCCGCATTCTCTTCCGTTGGTGTAACTGGAAGAGAAAAGGAACATTTTACATATTACCTTACCGAAATAAATTCAAAAGATGAAAAAGCAAAGAAGCCTGCTGCTTGCATTATTAATGGCATCAGCATCGCTATTTTCAAAAGCTCAAAAAATTGACTCGGTTCTGAATACACTTTCTGCCAGCTTACCTGTCGAAAAAATTTATATACACTATGACAAGGAATATTATGTGGCGGGAGAAACGATCTGGTTCAAAGCTTATCTCTACAATGATGGAAAGCCGGGAGGTATCAGCAGCAATTTGTATGTGCAGTTAGCAGATATCAATGGTCAGCTCATTGCTTCAGGCCGGTACCC
>DEHX01000160.1:0-16742 GCA_002352145.1 Chitinophagaceae bacterium UBA2789 | reverse complement strand
ACGGTGGCGCCCTTTCACAGCTACCACGATGGCATAGGTAAAGTGCAGTTCAAGCCCATTGCAGGAAAAAAATATATTGCTGAACTGGAAACGCCTGCCGGCAAAAGGACATTTTCTTTACCAGGAGTACAAACATCAGGGATCAATCTTAAAATTCAGGATGAAAAAGGGGGGAAGAAATTTCAACTTTCACGGGGCAGCAAGGAAAAAGAAAAGTTTGAGACAGTTTTACTCGTAGTGCAAATTAATAATCATGTGGTGAATGAATTCGAAATTACATTCGAAGACTACCCTTCAGTAATCGGGCATATTTTGACAGACAGCCTCCCTTCCGGCATTCTGCATTTCACTGTATTTACGATGGATCGTTTACCTGTTTCGGAAAGACTCAGTTTTGTAGATAACGGGGAATATAAAGGTCATGCCTCCATTGTTCCGGTAACTACCAGCCTGCAAAAAAGAGCATCCAATTCCCTTGAACTGAGTTTTTCGGATTCATTACAGTACAGTTGTTCCGTTTCTGTTGTTGATATTTCAGGCGGAAGTTTTGGTGATGAAGAGAATATCTGGTCCCGGTTTCTGTTAACCAGCGACCTGAAAGGATATATTCATAATCCGGCCTGGTACTTCAGGCAGCAAAACGATTCTGTAAAGCAGGCTCTCGATAATCTAATGCTGACACATGGGTGGAGCCGGTTCAACTGGACTAAATTATTTGCCGGGCAGTTTCCTCAGCACAAATATATCGACCAGGACCTCATTGCGATCTCCGGTAAAGTAGTAGATGAGAGAAATAAACAGCCCTTGTCATATGGTCAATTGAATGTATTGCTTGAAGCAGCCGATTCTTCACAGCAAACGATAGAATTGCCTGTTGATGAAAAGGGAAGATTTGCAAGGGATTCTATGTATTTCGCAGGGAAAAGCAAGTTGTTTTACGGATATCTTGATAAAAATGGAAAACAAAAACCCGGTATTGTAGAAATGGATACAGATTCATTAAGCTATATTATTAACCGGGTACCTAAAGGTCTCGATGGGATTGCAGGAATGAAAAGCCCTTTCAATCTTTTAAATAAAGAGGAAATAAACAACAGGTTTGGGTACATAAAAGCAGAAAACGAGGAAAAAGTAAAGGAACTGGCGAATGTGAATATTCAGGCTAAGTCCTCCAAAAAACCTGTGGATGCAGTAAATGAAAAATATACTACTGGTGTATTCAGGGCGCCGGGAAAGGTAACATTGGATAATATAAATGAACCGGCCAATGACAGGGCTATGAATGTGGTCGACTATATTAAAAACAGGATACCACAGCTGACTTTACAGGGAGGAACATTTGTGAACCGTAAAAACTTTAGTCTTCAGTCAGGAAGAAACTGGGTGGTCGGTATTTTTCTGAATGAAATTCCAACGGATATTAATCAACTCAGGATATTAAGGGCTGATGATGTGGCCCTGGTTAAATTTTATGAAGCAGGTTTTGTTGGTGTAGGCAGCGGATCACCCGGTGGTGCTTTGGCTGTTTATACGAAAGAGAAATCAAATAAAGATCTGAAGCCAGAAAAGCTTGATTATGTAGAGGCTGATGGCTATGCGATTACAAAGGAGTTTTATAGCCCTGATTATAGTGCACCTAATCCACGTCATATACTTACCGATAACAGAACAACCTTGTACTGGAACCCGGATGTGATTACCGATGGAGAGACAAAAGTGGTAAAACTTAATTTTTACAATAATGATTTTACTAAAAAATATAAAATCGTATTGGAAGGCTTTGATGCAACAGGTCGCCTGGTGCATGTAGAAAAAATTATTGGGGAATAAGGATACCATAGAACAAAGAAAAGCCCCTTTTCAAATTTTTGAAAAAGGGCTTTCCTATTATAAAAAATGTTTATTAAAACTCAGCAGAAACGGTAATGGACGGCTCTTCTGCTACTTTACCCGCTTCAATAGCCTGTCCTGTTACGCCAAAATCCTTCAGTTTGATAGTGAAGTTGGCTGCCACTTTTAGCTTACCATCGGCTACGGTGATTGTGCCTTCTACTTTAGCAGGCTTGCTTATACCCTTAACAGTTATTGTTCCGTTTACCTGCACTTTATAAGTGCCGTTCTTATCAAACTTTACTTTGTTTACTTTTTCAATAGTTCCGGTATAGGTGAATTTGGGAAACTTATCAGAGTCGAGCCAGTTGGGGGCATTAAAGTGCTCCTGTATTTTTGGATTGCTGAAAGCAAAATTCTTCACAGCTGCTTCAAAAGCTACGGCACCGGATTGGGTGTCAATTGAGCCAATAACCGTTTTGTTTTCAGCTTTGGGCAATGCATCTTTTGGTGTGGTTGCGTCAAAAGTTACTGTCGCAGATGAAGTAGTTTTCTTTTGGGCGAATACAGTGCCTGCTGCAAAAACTAAAGCCAGTACGAAGGTTGTTTTTTTCATGTGTGATTTTTTAGGTTTATTTTTTATTTATTGTTGATCTTTTGAATGTAATTGCGGTGGTGCCCAGTATTTCACTGTATATGCTGCCGCTGCAGGATCCTTTAAGAGAGACTTGATCGCCTGTCTTAATTTCCTTTACCTCTTCATATTGTTCCTTTTCAAAAGAGAAAGCAATATATGAGCCTGTGGAATCAGCGAACTGAATAGTGGTTGTTGAGTCACTTAACCTTTCTACTTGCGTTGTTTTGCCGTTTACAACAATGATCTTTTCCCTGTATTTATTATTCGCCGCCGTATCATTTGAAATGAATTCACGGATAAGGTCATTTGCGATTACAGTATAATCTTCTTTTATGTCGTTTGTACTGGTGAACGTTTCAGCCATTACATATTTTTCTCCTATTTTATACGACGCAAAGGCAATAACCGGGCCTATAATAATCCAGGCAGACTTTTTTAACCAATTGCCAATCGGTAAGGCTGATAATATAAAAACAACAGCAGCTAAAATTGTAGTGAATGCTGCAGGCTGCATCATAGCCAGGGCAGATTTACCTACTCCCAAATCAACAAGGGTATTGGTGAATAAATAATAAACAGTTATCTGTGATAAGGCAAGTGCTCCGGCAACAAATGCAGGAAACGCTGACTTCTTATTCTGCCACACAAAGAATAAAGTGAGTGCCACCAGCAATGGAATCAACCAGAAAATATAGAATGTGAAGGCAAACCGGGGAAAAGGATTTCCCAGTTTGAAATTTGTTTCCGATAACGTAAAGAAATTACCAATGGCCAGGTCGTATCCATTAACGTAAATAGTTTGCCATTTTACCCATGGTAAAAAGAAACTGATCAATTGGATCAGGCCGGCGACCATGTGTAACCATTTGGCTTTTTGGATGCTGGTTGTGGAATTATTCATGAATTCGTTATAACGAGTGCCGCTTATAAATGGTTGCGACCCCATTAAACAAAAATACAATGTTTAAACATTGANNTCCCTGATCTTGGTTTCTATTTCTTTAGCCAGTTCAGGATTATCCACCAGCAGTTGTTTTACTGCATCTCGGCCCTGCCCCAGCTTATCATTATTGTAGCTGTACCAGCTGCCGCTTTTTTGAACGATACCCAGTTCGGTGCCCATATCAATGATTTCACCGGTTTTAGAAATACCTTCTCCGAAGATGATATCAAATTCAGCAGCACGGAAAGGAGGGGCCACTTTGTTTTTTACCACTTTTACTTTTACATGGTTGCCAATGGCTTCATCTCCGTCTTTTACCTGTTGTGTACGGCGGATATCCAAACGAACCGAAGCATAAAATTTTAGGGCATTACCACCCGTAGTAGTTTCAGGATTGCCAAACATCACCCCGATCTTCTCCCGCAGCTGGTTGATGAAGATGCAAATAGTATTCGTCTTGGCAATAGTGGCTGTCAGCTTGCGCAATGCCTGGCTCATCAACCGTGCATGGAGTCCCATCTTGCTGTCGCCCATTTCGCCTTCCAGTTCGCTTTTCGGAACGAGGGCTGCCACAGAGTCGATCACCACTACATCCAATGCGCCCGAGAGGATCAGGCGGTCAGCAATTTCCAGTGCCTGCTCACCATAATCCGGCTGGGAGATCAGTAAATTATCAACGTCTACACCTAATTTCTTTGCGTAACTGCTGTCAAATGCATGTTCAGCATCAATAATGGCACACATGCCGCCTTTTTTCTGTGCTTCCGCAATTACATGTGTGGCGATGGTGGTTTTTCCCGAAGACTCGGGACCATATATTTCAATAACCCTTCCTCTCGGAAGGCCGCCGATACCGAGGGCCACATCCAGGCCAATAGAACCGGTGGAAATTACTTCCTGTTGTACTTCGGCTTTTTCATTCATCATCATCACACTGCCTTTGCCGTAGTCTTTCTCAATCTTATCCATTGTAAGCTTGAGGGCTTTCAGTTTTTCATTGTTCGTACTCATGTCTGTAGTTTTTTCAGTTTTTGCCATGCGTTAAAATTAAGTGTTTGCGTATTGTAGGCCGAAAAATTCCGGCTGAACATCAAAGCTAAATGATTTAGCAAATAAAAGCTAATATTTTGGGGATTATTTTAAGAAATTACCCGGTTTGTGGTATTTATTCAGAAGGTAAAGATATTTTCTTAACCCCTTTTCTAAACTAAATATTAGATAAAATGCGGCTTGCTGAAAAAGAATATTGGTGAAAGGATGAAGAAACTGAACAATAGTATGCAAAAGCTTGCTTTAAGCAATGAGATTAATTCGGTGGACTGGAGTTTGTAATAAATAGAAAATCATACCCTAAAAAGGGTATTGGAATGATAAGTTTATATCTCGAAATTTATCAAAATTTTGTTCGGTGTTTTTATATAGGATGTTTTACATATTCTTTTTGGTGCCCATTCTATGCTTTGGCCAGGTTATCAAGGGTCTTGATCTTGGCGGCACTTCAGCTCCTCCGAAAATAGTGGAGGGGAACACTTATGCAGTTATTGTCGGGATCAATAATTATACTTCCCCAAAAATTACCAAACTTAATTACGCCGCAAGTGATGCGATTGCTTTTGAGCAGTTTTTATTGTCAAAAGCCGGCGGGCATGTGCCAAAGGAAAATATCCGAAGGTTTCTGAATGATTCGGCTACGACCGGAAAATTTAAAAAACTGGGACTTTCCTGGGTAAAGAGCAAAGCCAAAAAGGGGGACAGGGTTTACCTGTATTTTTCAGGTCATGGTATTACCGTCAGCGGTGGTGATTCCTATTTTCTGGCTCATAATCTTGCCTCCGATTTTTCGGTAGAAAATATTGAAGAGGCAGGTACGCAGGCCTTATACCAGCTAAAAACAAATACCATCCGGCCGCTTTGTGATAGTGGTGTACAGGTAATTCTCATCATTGATGCCTGCCGCTCTCACCTGGCCGAGACATTGGGAAGTGCCACCGTTACCACTTTTAATCCCGATTTCAACTCGGCGGAAATGAATGCGGGGGATATCATGTTGCTTTCATCCCGAAACGGCCAGGCCAGCCTCGAAACCGATAATGATAATATCCGGCATGGAGTATTTACTTATTATTTGCTGCAGGGGCTTTACGGCATGGCTGATAATGGTAAAAAAGCAGATGGGTTGGTTACATTGAACAAGCTCAATAATTATGTAACTAAAATGGTCTCTGATTATACCAATGAATCCCAAATTCCATTAATATACCATAAGGGAGCACAAAATCCCGTAATAGCTATTGTGGACAGTAATTTACTGGCCAGCCATTTAAAAAGTTTAAAACAACCCGGTAATGAGCTGGCTGTAAATACAAGGAAAGGAAATGCCAAAGGATTTTTTACATCAAAATATTCTTATCTCGATACAATCGGACTATATGATAATTTCTTAACAAGGCTGAGTGAAGGAAAGTTGTGGGGCGATACCGGTGCTTTGTATCAATTTTCCCGGATGGAAAAATTCAAATTTGATATCCGTTTGCTTAATGATGCGGCGCTTAGCCTCTCTTCTGTGTTGGTAGACTCGGGACAGTTTATCATGAACTCCTACCTGGCTGCCGATAAAAAAGTATTTAAAAACCAGGGGCCGGCTTCTGATTACCAGTTTGTAAAAGGGGCAGCATATTTTGATACCTTGTATAAAATTTGTTCGAGATATTTTCCTGGTGATAATGACAACAAAGATTACCTGCAGCAGTATTATTTTATGAAAGGAAGATCCCTGCTGAATGCTGCCTCCAGGGCAGAAAAAGAAAAAGCACTGGATTTACTGAATACAGCCTATAGCCTTGATTCCTCTGCTTATTATATTCTTCATGTCATTGATATATTTTTAGAAGATCTGGGATTACCCGAAATGGCACTCGAAAACCAGCAAAGGGTGATAGAAAAATACCCTAAATGGACATTTGCCTACAATAGCCTGGGTAATATACTTTATGAACTTAAAAGATATGAAGAGGCCCTGGCAGCCTATTATAAAGCGATCGGGCTGGACAGTTTATATGCAACCCCCTGGATAGGCATCGGTAATTATTATACTGACATTGTTAAAGACTTTAACAGCGCAAAAAATTATTATTTAAAATCCCTTTCCCTTGATGCCAATTATGAGGTAGCCCTGGGAAATCTTGGAAATCTTTTTTATCAATTAAAGGAATACGATTCAGCGATGTATTTTCTGCAACGGGCTATTTCCATAAATCCCCGGGACGATTATAACCTGAATAAGATTGGAGATGTGTACAAAGCTTCAAGAGAGTATGATTCAGCAAAATATTATTATTCTAAAGCGTTGGAGATAGACCTTGCCGCCGAAAATACAATGGTTAAGATTGGCAATATTTTTTATGACGGGGGAGAGTATGATTCTGCCACCTATTACTATAAAAAAGCGATTGCCGCTAACCCGAAGTATGAGTATGCCTGGGCAAACCTTGGTGGTGTTTTTAAAAATTCTTCTAAGTATGATTCGGCCCGGTATTGTTATGATAGGGCTATTGGTAATAACCCGACGTATGATTATGCCTGGAATGAAATAGGAAATTTGTACAATTATTACCTCGATGAGTATGATTCCAGTATTATTTATTATCACAAGGCCATGGCTTTAAATGATAAGGAGTGGGTTTACCCTTCCAACCTGGGCAGGGCCTACTTAAATCTCGGCAAACTTGATTCATCAGCATATTACTATTGGAAGGCAATCAATTTGCCCAACAGCAATATTTCTCATTGCTTCGAATCGCTATTGGATATATATACAAATGATACTGGCGATTTGGCTGATATAGAAAAAATCTTCATCTGGCTCACGACGGCACCTGTTTCAAAAGGCTCTCTCTGGGAACGATTGGGGGATACTTATTTCGCATCGCTTAAAAATTTGTCCCGGGCCGAACAATGTTATCAAAAAGCTTATGAGATAGATTCGGCTGACAGGTATCAATATAAAATTGTTGATCTGAAGTATGCAGCAGATCCATCTCAGGCAAGGATTGATCTGCTGGCAAAAGTCATGGGGCATGAAAATGATGTCAATAAAAAACTTGTGGAGTACGGCAGGTACTTGAATTATGCTGAGGATGCCAGGCTTGAATATCCTGACTATAATTACCCGTATAATGACAGCCTGATCACAAATTTTAAAAAACAGGGCAATAACCAACAAATAAATAGTTATTTAAAAACATTAGTTGATTTCGACAGCCTGAGGGCGGAAAGCTGGATTAAGCTTGCCGGTGAATATAAAACTTACAAATTGTCCAAAGGCAGTATTATACGGTTTCTCAAAACCTCCATCAGGCTGGATTCTGCCGCCAGTGAATATGAAGCATGGCCGGAGCTATGCAGTATGCAAAATTCCTTTGTTCCAACGGCTGTTGCATTTCTCGAAAAGCAAAAGGCAAAAACTACGGGGGAAAGTTATATGCTTTATTATAACCTGGCCCGTTGCTACTATTATGCGAATAACTTCACTAAAGCCGCCGCATTACTAACTTATGCTAATAAAAATTTTGTGACTATAAAGATCAACAGAGAAGAGTTCATAAAAATGCCTGCTTCTATGTGGAGTAAGATATGGAGGTGAAAAAAAATAACTGCAGTTCTGCCATAAAATAATAGCATAATAACAGTCAGCCGGCTCAGCCATCCCCCTTATATCCCTCAAAAAGTACTAATCATCTTCCTCGTGTACATGAATGTGTTGGTGATGGGCGCCTGCAGCAATATGCAGGGCAAAGCCCATGATGGCCAGGTCTTTCAAAATGTTGATCAAAGCAAATCGCCTCATATCTTCTGCCCCGGCATTGTTATAATTGGGCAAATGGATAGTGAGAATGAAAATAAGTAATAGAATGGCCAGTAAGTACCCTGTAACCTTAACAAATTGGTTTGTCAAAAAAGACAGGCCCACCAAAATAAAAGCACCCCCCACCACATAGGCCCACTTGATACCACCTACCAGGGACAGCGGAACATATACCATCAGGTCCCTTGGGTACATGAAATGAAAAACACCAAATGCTATTAATACCACCGCCAGCAGGTAAATAGCTATCCGTGATACAATGTGATAATGCTTCATACAGATAGTTTTTGTGGGTAAAAGGTAGTTTATTTAAAAATCAATTAATATGATTTTACCCCCGGTCAGCTTTTTTACACCAATATCCGGCAGAAAACAGGACATTTTGAGGCTTGTCATTCTTTTCGCTGAGGGCTGTCATTGTTTTGGCTTAAGGTGAATACTACCTTACAACTACTAAACGGTTAATCATGAAAAAGGTATTGCAAATGACATTCTTGTTGCTGTTTATAGTAACAGGATGCGGGCCTTCTTCCAAAATAACCAGCACCTGGAAAGCAGATAATGCAGCACCCAAAAAATTTAAGAAAATTGTGGTGGTGGGTATTATAAGGGAGTCCGACAGAACATTGCGGGAGAATATGGAGCAGCACCTGGCTGCAGACTTGAGAGACCTGGGCTATGATGCTACCTGCAGTTGCGATGAGTATAATCCGAAAGCCTTTGAGAACATGACCGAAGAACAGGCAATTGGCAAAATGCGCAATGCAGGAGTGGATGCGGTGCTCACCGTGGTACTACTGGATAAAACAAAAGAAAGGTATTATGTGCCCGGCCGTGTCCGTTATACCCCGTATGTTGTTTATCACAACCGGTTCTGGATTTATAGCCGGACTGTCTACGACAGGATCTATACAGAGGGCTATTATGCAGAGAACACCAAGTATTTCTGGGAAACCAACCTGTATGACCTGACAGAAAACGGACAGCAGCTGATTTATTCCGCACAAAGCCAGTCTTTCGATCCTGTTTCATCAGAAACATTGGGCCATGAGTACGGACAGATGATTGCCAAAGACATGGTGAAGAACAATGTGCTGATGAACCTGAAAACAACCACGGTGATGAAAGCAATGTGATGCCCTGGTGTGAAAAAACAAGAGTGATAAGTATCATCTGTTTTGCTGAAGAATCTCATAGGAAATGAGTATGTCAAAACAGATATTTGAAACGACAGGTTCTAATTGTTCACCGTTAAAGAATGGGTTATGAAAAATACATCAAAAATGCTCATTGCATTAGGAGCCGGCCTGGCAATTGGAGGTGTATTAGGAGTGTTGTTTGCACCAGATAAAGGTTCAGAAACCAGGAAAAAAATTTCTGACCAGGGCAAAAAACTGGCAGATAAAGTGAAAAACAAATTTCACAAAGAAAAAGAGTTCGAAAAAGTGAATGGCAGGGTTGAAGAACTCATCTGATCCTTTTACAGACCTGCCAAAAGCAAGTTATCATGAGTGAGGAATTTAACAGGATAGAATCATTGCTGGGGCAGGCAAAAGAGTATGTGAACACCAGGATAGCACAATTCAAGCTTTCTGTTGCAGAGAAAGTAGCTAAAATAATGGCAACAGTAATAGCGGGGTTTGCGGCTGCCCTGGTGTTCTTTTTGTTTTTGGTCTTTGCGGGTATAGCTGCTGCTATTGTATTAGGACAATGGACCGGTTATATGTGGCTGGGCTTTTTGATTATGGCAGTTGTCTACCTGTTACTGGCAATCATTGTATGGACAGCAAAAGACCGCTTATTAGCTTTACCTATTATGAATGCCATCATTGGTCGTCTCTTTGATGAAGAGGAGGTGGAAGATGAAAAAGATTAGAAGGGTACAGGATATGAAGCAGGAACGAATGCGGCTGCGTATCCGGCAGCTGGAACTGGAGAAGCAGTTAAAAATAAGCTGGAAGGAACTGAAGACCGGAACAAAGCCTTTTAAAGAACCTGAAGAAAAAAAGAAAGAGTCTGAAGAGGAACCAAGCCGGTCATTATGGTCTCTTGCACTGGATTACGGAACCGCCTACATCAGCCAGAAACTGGCAGCCAAAGCAGGACAGGCCACAGAAGCCCGGTTGAAAGAAAGTATGGACAATCTTGCAGAAAAACTCAGGACCAGTTTTTCCCGAAAGAGAAAACGGTAACGGGGTTCACACAACCATTCCTTTTTATTTTTGTTTTTCTTACAAGCCGTTATTATGAATTGGTCCGTACTTGAATCAGAAGAACAATTAGCCCTTATAATAGGGCAGTCGTACAACAGGCCACAGGTCATTTTCAAACACTCTACCCGGTGCTCTGTCAGCAGCCTTATAAAAACAAGGCTGGAAAGATCAGCCATTCCTTCCCATATCGATTTTCATTACCTGGACCTGATCCGGTACCGGTCTGTCTCCAACAAAATTGCAGAGGAATTTAATGTATGGCATGAATCGCCACAGGTGCTGCTCATCCGGAACGGAGAATGTGTATTTGATGAAAGTCACCTGGCTATCTATATGGAAGATATTGTAGCCGAAGCCCCGGCAGCCAATAACTAATAATGGGTTAAGCCTCCCTTACACACAATCCGTGAGAAAACACCAGGAATAAACAGCATGGCTCCTGCAAAAGGAGTAAATTCATAGTGAAATCAGTTACATGCCGCTTAGCTATGTTATTTATGGTTCTCTTTCTTTAGTAGTGATAACACTGATACTGTTTATATTTTCCAAAAAGAAGGACAAATAAATCAAAGACAATGAAAGAAAACTGGCCGTATATATTCCTGGTGGGTGTGCTGTCATTGGCATTTATTATTTTTCTAATCCGGCAAAACAGGAAAGACCAAAAGCAGCTGGAAAAAAAGCTGAACGAAGATTATCACAAGAAAAAGGACGAGGAAAATGATGTGGACACAGAGGACACCCCAAAATAGCAACTAATCAGTATCAGGATTGGGCTCTGACATGTATCAGCAAATAATTTTAATAATTACTGTAGCCTTGTATTGAGATATTATTGGTAAACCGCAGTTATGCAGCAACAACCCAGTTTTAATAACCAGATCAAGCAGCTGATGATCCTTATTCTGCTGTTGCTGCTGATCTTTATTGCACTCAAAGAACTGTATATATTCCTGCCCGGCCTGTTAGGTGCTTTGACATTGTATATACTGAGCCGGGGCAGTTATTTTCAACTGGTTTATCACCGCAAATGGCGCAAAGGATGGGCTGCAGGTATGTTCATGCTCGGATTCATGGTACTGCTTGGCTTGCTTATTTACTTCACTGTCATTTTACTGGAAAAGCAGGTAGAACCTTTTTTTAATAACCCTGCTTCATCGCTTAGCCAGGCCAAACAGGCCATCGTTGAAGTACAGGAGCAAGCCGGTATCGTATTGATTTCAGATGAAAGCCTCGCAGACCTTCAGCATCGTATATCAACTTTTATTCCCTCATTGGTCAATGATACATTAAACCTATTGTTCAATCTTGCCATCCTGTTGTTTGTGTTTTATTATATGCTGGTGCATGGTAAAGAAATGGAAGCGTTCCTGGCAAGGATCATTCCGCTTAAAAAAACAAATATTGATGTACTGGCATCCGAAACCAAGCGGCTGGTAAAGGTGAGTGCATTGGGCATTCCCATTATTTCAATTATACAGGGTGTCACGGCCACAATCGGTTACATCATTTTTGGTGTGGATGAATTTGTATTGTGGGGTTTCTTCACCGGTGTATTTGCTTTCTTCCCGGTTGTGGGTACCATGATCATCTGGGTACCACTGGTCATTTACATGTATGTCAGCGGTGATACCTGGAATGCTATGGGCCTTGCTATTTTTAGCTTTGTGGTAACCGGTAATATTGACTACCTGGCCCGCATTACCTTATTAAAAAGAATGGGCAATGTGCATCCTTTGGTTACAGTAATTGGGGTAATTGTGGGGTTGGGCCTGTTTGGTTTTATTGGTTTGATATTTGGTCCTCTGCTGGTGAACTATATCATACTTCTGTTCCGCATTTATATGAATGAGTTTATAGAACCCGGGGAGCCCGAAACATCCGATGTCTAGCCCACTTTATCCATTGCTTTTAACTCCTGCAAAAGCTGAATGACCTCGTCGTCTTCCACCTGGGAGAAGTCTTCGTAGAAATTACCAATGGCAAAAAAAGGGTAAGGGGTCTGCAGGCAAATGAATTCATCCACCACTGTTCTGATTCGTTCTGCTGCCTTTTCGGAAGAAACAGGTACTGCCACCACAATTTTTGCCGGCTGTTTGTTGCGCAAAATTTTGATAACACTTAAAATAGTTCTTCCGGTAGCAATACCATCATCTGTTACAATAACGATCCGGCCCTTTATATCGACAGGTTCTTTGTCTCCCATAAATTGTTTGTAGCGGAGCTTTAACTGCTCCCTGATGCGTTTGGTTTCATCAAGGATATATTTTTCCGGAATATCGAAACAGTCTTCGGCAATGCTTCCCTCAAGGCTTACAGCNNGGTACACCGCCTCTCGGAATAGCCATTATTACGGCGGCCTGATGTTTATACTTGTTCAGTAAAGGAGCCAGCTGTGCAGCTGCATCAAATCGGTTTTTGAAAAACATGATCTATAGTTTAATGGTTCCTGGCAATATCATCCATAATTGCCGGTTGCCGGAGATGATGCAGGAACCAGTCTGTAGCCAGCCTGGCAACTTCTTCCAGCTTTCCGGGTTCTTCAAACAAGTGAGTAGCACCTTCTATGATTGTCAGTTGTTTTTCACAGGATAAACGCTCCAATGCCTGCCGGTTCAGTGCCAGCACTTCTTCATCAAGCGAACCGACAATAAGTAGGGCAGGTGTTTTTACATAAGCCAGGGAAGCTGCAGCAAGATCCGGGCGGCCTCCTCTTGATACAACAGCGCTGACAATATTGCCGCATTGAACAGATGCCTTTAAAGCGGAAGCAGCCCCGGTACTGGCACCAAAATACCCGACAGGAATCGTTTGACCGAAATCTCTTTGGGAGATCCACCGGGTAATGGCAATAAGCCTTTCCGTCAGCAATTCAATGTTGAAACGGTTGGCATATACAGCGTCTTCCTCCGGGGTGAGCAGGTCGGCAAGGAGTGTGGCGATATGATGCTGGTTTAAAATATCTGCAACGAAGCGGTTTCGGGGACTGAACCGGCTGCTGCCGCTGCCGTGCGAAAAAATAACAATACCCATCACTTTTCCGGGAATAGTCAGGATGGCCTGCAACCGGATAGTATCAACGGGTATGGTTATATCTCTATGCAGGATATTTTGCATAGTTTATCCTTTTTTCAAGCCGTCATCATTTTCAATTTACTGTGATCAAACAGCGTATTTAACTGAGAGGGCTCATTCGGCAGGATGAACCTTGTCATTGGGACAATATTTGAAAACCCGGTTCAACTACCGGCAGAAGCCGGGATGCCGCCTGTTGATTGTGAGTTTTATCAGGCATAGCAGCCCCTTGCAGGAATAAATATCAGCCGGCCGGATAATCTAAATCATCCGGCACATCCGGATAGTTTAACAACTTTGGCTCTTAATTTTTTTAAAATTTAAATATGAAATGGCCTTTCCGGATCAGGCACATTTCATAGAAACAAATTCAAACAATAAAAACAAGTAAAATGGAAAAGCAATACTGGATCAATGTAAAACATGTTGACAACAGAATGGTCATCTTCCTGAATGGTGAAGTTATCTGGGATAGCGGTATCGTTCAGGACGATCCTGAACTGGATAAGTATATAGAAATAACTGATCACCTGGTGGACCATAAAGACCATGTGAATGAACTGATTTTTGAAGGCTTCAATGACTCTTATTCACACGGGGAGTATGAAGACGATCTTAATCCCTGGCATTTTCAATACAGGGTAATAGTGAGAACGGTGGATGAAAAAGGAAATGTAACAGAAGAAAAAGATATGCTGGCTCCTTATAATGAAAAGCACCTGTCTAATCCCAATATAAGGGCCATGAATAACAGTTACCAGATCGTATTGAAGAATGATGAATTTAAAGTGATATCCAATTCACTGGTACAAAAGTTCAGCAGGTAAACGAATAAGCCACCATTCACTTCCGGATCAGGTCCCTGATGACAACGGAAGAGGCCACCGCTCCGAACACAGCGGGCAGGTACGAAATAGTACCATAGGCCGACTTCTTATAGTTTTTACCATCGGTAAGCATCAGGCTTTCCTTTATCGGTTCTTCAGGGGAGAAAACCACTTTTACTCCCCTGTATATTTTATGCTCCTTTAGTTTTTTCCGGATCTGCTGCGCAAAGGGACAATTATAGGTTTTGGAAATATCCACCACCTGTAACCGGGTGGGATCTAATTTGGCGCCGGCTCCCATACTGCTCACCAATGGCAATTTACTTTCATAAGCCAGGCGGATAAAAGTAACCTTAGGTGTGATGCTGTCAATAGCATCGATGATATAATCCGGGCGATGCGACAATTGCTGCAGTACCATCTCCGGGTTAATGAATTCTTTGATGATGTGAAGTTGCAGTTCGGGGTTAATGGCTTTCAGCCTCTCTGCCATAATCATTGCTTTGGATACACCGTGATTGGTAGCGAGGGCAGGCAATTGACGGTTGCGGTTGGTCGGGTCTACCACATCACCATCAATGATGGTCATCTGACCTACACCACTGCGGGCAATGAATTCGGCCGCATAGGAACCCACGCCACCTAATCCCACTACCATAACATGCGATGTGGCCAGTTGTTGCAACGCCTTTTCTCCGATGAGCAATTGTGTCCGTGATAACCAGGATAGATCCGTTGTCATAGCTGAACAGCAGCAGGGCCAAATACAGCCGCTGCATTTTTTTGAAGCTGCAAACTAAGTGAATTGTGGTCAATTGATAAAGTACTGGCTGCAAGATCATACACCGTTTCTATGGAAAGTGCAGCGTCATCTGTTTCCAGGAAAAAGCGGTCGGAAGGAATGGTACCCAAACACTCTCTTACTCTTTCCTGCTGCAAAGCTTTTCCGAATGAGAGGTAATATCCCTCACTGATAATACGGCTGGCCATTACTGCGTTTTTTGCAAAGCCATGAAAGATGACGGGAACTGTATTTCCCTGTTTTTTCAGTAGTGAAAACACTTCCTCCCATGCCCTTACACAATGAATGACCAGTGGTTTTTGTATACTGTTAGCCAATCTTATTTGTCCGGTAAATACTAGCTGCTGCAGGGAAAAATCAGTGCTGCATACTTTATCGAGGCCACATTCCCCAATGGCCAGTACATGCGGATGAGTGCTCCATTGCTCCAGTTGCCGGAGCTGNNATCATGCAGGTTTTGGATCATCCATTCATTGGGAGACGGGGCATTATGACTATGCATATTGATATACAAAACGGGTGATTGTGCGGCACAATTTAAGTACTGCAACGGATACTGCAGGAGACGATATACTGATTTTCCCAATGAAAACGGAAGAACATCACCTCTTTTTCCCAATGAAAAATGTGCATATTCAGAGGGAAAAAAAGTTTTTTCTCAGTGAGTTGGATAAATAAATACTCTATATTTGATACCGGTAATACTGAAAACCCGTTAACAATTCAAAATCTAAAACAACATGGCAACTAAGAAAAAACCCGCCAAGAAAGCTGCTAAGAAGCCTGCAGCAAAAAAACCAGCTGCTAAGAAGCCAGCTAAAAAAGCTGCTAAGAAACCCGCAGCAAAAAAACCTGCTAAGAAAAAATCAGCCCGCAAGCCTAATGCTGCTTTCATGAAAGCATTAACGCCAAGTGCTGACCTGGCAGCAGTGGTTGGTAACAAACCATTGGCCCGTACAGAAGCAGTTAAAAAAATCTGGGCGCACATCAAAGCCAACAAACTGCAGGACAGCAAGAACAGGCGTATGATCAACAACGACGCCAAGCTGAAACCCATCTTCGGTGGTAAAGCACAGGTTTCAATGTTTGATGTAGCAAAAGCTCTTGCTAAGCATCTGAAATAATTGGTTCCTACGGTGAACAAAAAGGGCATCTGTACAGGTGCCCTTTTTTATTGCCTGCAGTGATATAATTTCTCTTCTGTATTTTTAATATTCAATCGGCCTATATGCGGAGTTCCATCTACTGGTCACTTATTGTGATGCTATGTATGACGATGGCTTGTTCTTCTTCCGGAAAAATTCAGTCCTGGATGAAGGATGTCAGTATTATACCAAGATCAGAGTGGAAAGCCAATGATCCCATACCTTACCTGCGGCATGAGCCGGTTCGCATTACGGTACATCATGAAGGAACAAAGCTGCTGGTGACGGATGATGCAGTAAGAAAAATAAAAGGTATTCAGACATGGGGCATGGGAAAGGACCGCAACTGGGCCGATGTGCCTTATCATTTCTTTATTGCACCCGATGGTAAGATCTATGAAGGAAG
>DEHX01000026.1:4932-14604 GCA_002352145.1 Chitinophagaceae bacterium UBA2789 | reverse complement strand
GTCAGTTTGGTTTTGATGTTTACATCACGGGGCAATACCTGGCTGTAGCCGGGCATCAGCAATACATCATCGAAGGTCAGGCCTTCACCAAAAAAACGTTGGGATTTACTTGCAGCGGGGGAAGAATTTCTTGTTGCCATGTGCAAAGATAGACCGCTGAGTCAAATGATAAAAATGATTTTTCGAAAGAGGTCTTACCGGATTAGCATAACAGTTCCTTTTTCAAATACTTCCTTTTTCGTTTCCCGGTGCACATAGCGCAGCATCCACACATACACTCCTGCGGGTTGTTGTATTCCTTTTAGGGTGCCATCCCATTTATCCCGCCAGCCCTGGCTCTGGAAAACTAATTGGCCCCACCTGTTGTACACCCTGAACTCTAGGTTGTCGGCTTTTAATGCATTGTGCGGCCAGAAGAAATCATTACGGCCATCATTATTGGGAGTAAAAGCAGTAGGTACGGCAATTCGGCAATGGTCCAGTACAGTTAGTGTTTTTTTCATACTGTCTGCACAACGCAGGCTGTTGTTGTAAGCAACCAGTTTTACGGTATAGTAGGCTTCTCTATTCAATGTTGGAAATTGAACAGGCAACGGGTCTTTCAGTGTGCTGGTGGCTATGACATCAAAATTCCATTTCCAGGCATCTACATTGCCACGGCTGTTATTAATGACAGTGAGTTTATCCTCGGGGCAAATAAAAGAGTCCATCGTAAAGTCTGCCTTTACCTCATTATTCAAAACGATTGTTGCAGACGCTGTATCTGTACAGGTTCCGTTGCTTACAATCAGTTGCACATTGTTGGTGCTGAATGCAGGGAAAATAATAGTATGGGTTTGCGTTAATACCGGGGGATCACTGTTGAAATTCCAGCTCCAGAAGTTTACATCATGGGCCCCATTGTGAGAAAAAGTCAATGTGTCCCGCTGGCAGCCGAACCTGGAAGTGAAATTAAATTCAGCATTCACTGTGTCAGCTGTATTGAAAGGAAGTGATTGAACCGGGGTTTCCTGCCCGCATTCATCAATCAAAACGGTTCCGTCATTACCTGCTTTCAGGTTTAGTGTATATATTCCTCTTGTATAAATAGGCGAAGCAAATTTCACTACCACATAATCTGTTTTTCCATTTACACAATTACCTGCGGCACTGACAACAGTGACAGGTGCAGGGCCGGTTACACTAAAATCGCTGCCATTAGGTGCAATGCTGGCACAGCTGATCTTTTTTGGGAAATAAACTTTTACTGAATCCGATGTACAGGGCACTTTTCCTATGCTGTCTGCAAAAATGGGTTGTGGTGCTGCATACGTAAAGCTTACCCTGTTGCCTGCTGCAATTCCTGTTCCGCACAAATCCAACAAAGTGTTTGCGTCGGTACCGTTGTTGATCACCAGGTCGTATGTGCCATTGGGTAATGCAGCGGCCAGTGTAAGCGTTATTTCTTCAAAATCGAAACCGGCAGCACAGGTGGTCGTTGCTGCGGCAGTTACTGTTGTTGCAGATGGTAATAAGCTAAACTCAGTACCAGCTGCAGTTAATGAATTACAGCGGAATTTTTTGTTCAACTTAAGAGTGATGGATCTTCCGTCACAATCAGGTTTGGCGCTTAGCATATCCGGTACTTTCGGGTCGGTAATAACAGCAGTGCCGCCGCCAAATGCCAGTGTATATCCACTTTGTGTATCAGTATAATGGCTGATCATTAAAATGTATTCATGCCCTTGAATCAGTACCGGCATTTGTGCAAATGTGGGAAGGTTATCACTGGGTACTGAGGCACATTGAATATAATTGACACCAGAAGCCGAAGCGCCGGTTGGGCCATAAGAGCCTGACCAATTACCTGTTACGATGATCGTTCTGTCGGTAAATATGGCATCAGGGTTCTTGCCGGTGATATCGTATAACTGCCAGTCGTAATCTTCATTGGCAGCCAGTGGCGTGATGACAAAACCCAATGTGCCTCCAACATAGCAGGTGAATTTGTAAAAAAATGGATTCTTGTTTTCATAATTGGCACCATCGCCTGTACAACCGGGAACAAACAGGCTGGTTGTACTGCAAAGAGGTACTGTGGCCTGTGTAAATGTGGTAGTGCCGCAAACCGGAAAAGCTGTAGAAGGAGTTTGTCCTAAAGTAGTGCAAGGCTGGGCATGAGCAGCAGTAACCCAAAAGGTCAGTACAATCAGCAGTGTTGTTAATTTCTTTCTCACAAATATTTTCATGGCCAGGTCAGCTGTTTTGTCTTGCTGCGGGTTATGCAAGCTTGTATAATTTGCCCGGTAAAGATAGTATCACATTTTGTAATTCTAAGCTAAGAATGGCAGCGGCAATCGCACTGCTGCTGATGCCGCTCAGGATATTGATCTCATCAATATGTACATTGTCTTTCTGTTTTAGAATATCAATGATTGTTTTTTCATCTTTGCTGAGTTCAATAAATATTTCCCGCTGAACTTTCCTTTCTTTTTTCCTGGCCTGCTGCCAGCCCATCAATTGCAATAACTCTGCTGTGTCAGTTAATAAAATGGCTTTATTGTTTTTGATCAGGTAATTGCAACCGGCACTTTTACTATCAGTAATTTTCCCGGGTATGGCAAAAACGTCTTTGTTGTAACTGTTCGCCATTTCTGCTGTAATCATGCTGCCACCTTTAATACCTGTTTCGATTACAATAGTAGCATCACTCATGCCGGCTACGATGCGGTTTCTTGTCGGAAAATTATGTTTGTCAGGTTTTGTTTTACTTCTGAACTCAGTCAGCAATCCTCCGTTATTTTTCACCATGTCTTTGGCTAGTCCCGTATGGTCCGGAGGGTAAACCTGGTCAAGTCCATGCGCCAGTACACCAATCGTGGGAAGATTATTTTTTAAGGCAGCTTTATGTGCAATGGCATCAACACCGTAAGCTAAGCCGCTGATTATCGTGACATTTTCTTCTGACAGTTCTTTTACTATTTTTTCTGTTACTTGTCTCGCATACTCCGTATGGCTTCGGGTACCAATAATAGCGATAATCCGGGAAGCATTCAGATCAGCTTCTCCCTTGTAATATAATAGGGTGGGAGAGTCGTAACAGTTTAGTAAACGCTGCGGGTAGCCGGGATCGGAAATGAAAAGTGGTTTGATTTTGTACTTCTCAATGAACTTTATTTCTTCTTCCGCAGCTGTAAAATCTTTATATGAGATAATGGAAGCTGCCCTTACGGGGCCTATGCCTTCAATGTTTTCAAGAAATGATTTTTTGGCGTGAAAGATTTCTTCAGCCTCGCAATGCTGCAATAAAATTTTTGCCTGAACGGGGCCAATGTTAGGCACAAGGGATAAGGCAATCTGGTAAAGAAGGTCAGGTTTCATGGTTTCAGTCGTAACATTCAAATATAAGTTGAACGGCTGATAACTACTGACTGATGACTTTCATTTCTGTACGCCGGTTGAGTGCTCTTCCGTCTTCTGTTTTGTTATCAGCTACAGGTTTTGTTTCGCCGTAACCTTTGGCGACCAATCTGGGGGCAGGAATGTTTTTGCTTAAAAGGTAGGTGACCACTGCTTTTGCCCGGTTATTACTCAACGTGAGATTATCAGCCGGTTTACCCACATTATCTGTATGGCCGCTGATCTCGATTTTTAAAGAGGGATTTTCCAGTAATAACTGAACCAGTTTATCCAGTTCTACCTGTGATTCGGGTTTAAGGTCAAACTTATTAACGTCAAAGAACACATTTTTTAGAATGATGCTTGCATTTACCTCGATTGGCTGTAAAGCAATGTTCTTTTCATAAGTTGAATCCGGCGAAAGGCCTGCCATCAGGAAATTGTCTGAATAAAACAGGTAACCTTTTTGATTGACACTAAACGCATAATCTTTGCCTACCGGCAAGGTCATGAAGTAATGTCCATTTTTATCTGTTGCCACAAGATTGATGGTTTGTTTTGTGGCAAGGTCAGTTAGTTCAACAAGAGAAAGTAAGCCATACCCGGTCTTTTTATCTGTTACTCTCCCTTTTACCCAAAGTGTTTTTGCCGGTCTGATATCCTGTCTTAATTCAAAACTGTAAATATCCAACCCGCCTTTGGAATCACTTCTGTCGCTGGCATAGTATGCTGTCTTTCCATCGGCAGTAATAAATAATGTTCCTTCATCATCAATTGTATTGATAGGATAGCCAAGATTCAACGGTTTACTCCAACTGCCGCCATATCCTTTGCGGGCTACAAACAAATCATTACCGCCATATCCCTGCCAGCCATTTGATGTAAAGTACAATGTTTGATTATCTGCATGAATGAAAGGGCACTGGTCATCACCTGCCGTATTGATGCCGGCTCCCAGGTTTTCCGGTTCACTCCACCGGCCATTGGGCAGTAAACGACAAACATAAATATCAATGCCGCCAAAGCCACCGAAGCGGCGACTGGCAAAATAGAGATCTTTTTTATCCGGCGACAGGCAAGGTTGCGAATCCCACTGTTCAGAATTGACTGTTGCCCCCAGGTTTTCAGCAGTACTCCAGCCTAATGTTGTTTTATAAGAGATATAGAGATCATAATTGCCAAAGCCGTCCCTTCTGTTATTGGCAGTAAAAACCATCCAGTCCCCGTCTGCAGAAATTTTTTGTGCAGCTTCGCTTTGGGGTGTATTTACATTTCCTTCCAATGGTCTGGCAGCCGACCAGTTGTCATCTGCTGCTTTGCTGTAAAAAAAATCTTCATTGATATTTTGCAATCGCCGGGTGAATACCAATTCTTTTCCATCAAAGCTCAGCGCCGGCCAGTATTCATTTTCTGCACTGTTTACACCCGGACCTGCATTTTGCGGAGCGAAAACATAATTTTTTTCCGGGTTATTTTTTTCATAGTCCACCGCAAACTGAAACGATTTTTTATACTTGTCCACTTTTTCAAAAACGGAAGGGTTCTTCGGTGCTCTTTTTTGCAGATATTCTTCAATGGCAGCAAGGGCTTTTTTAAATTCACCCAAACCGGCTAAATGGATAGAGTAGGTGTATTTGTAATCTATCGTATAGTTGGAATCGACGGCAAATGCTTTTTCAAAATTGGCAGTGCTGCTTTTATAGTTTTTTAATATGCCGTAAACGGATCCCAGTGCCAGGTAGGCATCCACATAATTTTTATCCGTTTCGATGGCTTTTTGCAAAAGGCCTGCTGCACTTATATAATTTTCTTCAACTGCCCTTTCTTGCGCCTGGTTGTAATAGCCTACAGCTTTCTTATTAACTTTTGTTGGGTCATAAGGTTGCGCCAAAGCCGTTATAGCTGAAAAAAGTAAAATGAAAAGCAACAGTTTCTTCATCGAATGGATTTGTATTAGCGAATAACGAAGCTAAAAAGAATTTATTCCTTTCACTGGAAGAAATTGTTAAACAAAACGTTGCTTAAGGTACATTGATGTACTTATGGATTTGCAGTGAAAGTTCCCATTGCGGGTTATCCAAAATATAGTTGATGATGGCAGACGTCATTTCTGGGGCTTTGTCCCACTCTGGCTGCAGGTAAAGCTTACAATGCGGTGAAACAAGGGCAGCATATTTCTCCGCCCATTCAAAATCTGATTTATGGTAGATGATTACTTTTAGTTCATTGGCCACATGCAGTATCGGCTCCAGCGGCGCTTTGAATTTTTTAGGAGAAAGACAGATCCAGTCCCACAAGCCGCTTAGCGGATGAGAGCCGGATGTTTCAATATTTGTTTTAAAACCGGCCTCCTGTAATTGATCTGTTAGTTCATCGAGGTTATGCATCAAAGGTTCACCCCCGGTGATGACCACTAATTCAGCCGGTGTTTTTTTTACGGCAGTTACCAGGTCTTCAATTTTTAGTAAGGGATGTTTGGAAGCATCCCAGCTTTCTTTTACATCACACCACACACAACCCACATCACAACCCCCCAGCCGGATAAAATAAGCTGCTCTCCCCTGGTGATAGCCTTCTCCCTGTATGGTATAGAAATGTTCCATTACCGGAAGAGTCGCCGTACTGATATTATTTGTGATTGTTTCTGCCATTTAGTTTTTCTGCATGCAGGATTTATATGTGTTCTTCATCAATGCAGCAATGGTCATTGGCCCAACACCACCGGGTACTGGTGTTATCCAGGAACATTTAGGCGCAACAGTATCAAATTCCACATCGCCTTTCAGCTTGAAGCCGCTTTTTTTTGTCGGGTCTTCCATTCTTGTTATGCCTACATCAATAACTACTGCGCCTTCTTTTACCATATCTGCGGTTACAAATTCAGGTTTACCGAGTGCAGCAACAATAATATCGGCCTGTAAACAAAACTCTTTTATGTTATTTGTTTTGGAATGGCATACAGTAACCGTGCAGTTGCCCGGATTGGTATTGCTGCTTAATAAAACACTCATGGGTCTGCCGACAATATTGCTGCGCCCAACGACAACGGCATGTTTACCGGCAGTTTCAATTTTATAATGCTGAAGCAGCAACATAATACCATGCGGTGTAGCCGGAACAAAAGTGGGAAGGCCCTGCAGCATATAGCCCACATTCACCGGGTGAAAACCATCCACATCCTTATCCGGATCAATGGCATTGATCACTTCTTCATCGCTTATATGTTTTGGTAATGGTAATTGTACTAGGATGCCATCCACATCAGGGTCTGTATTGAGCAACCGTATCTCATCCAGTAATTTGTTTTCCGATATATTTTCATCCAGTCGTACCAATGTAGACCGGAATCCTACTTCTTCACAGGCTTTTACTTTGGCGCCTACATAAGTTTCACTGGCGCCGTTGTTGCCAACGAGTATTGCTGCCAGGTGTGGTATTTTTTTCCCTTCTGCAGCCAGTTGGGCTACATCTATTTTCAGCTCATCTTTAATGGCTTGTGCTGCTTTTTTCCCGTCTAAAATTTGCATGACGCAAAGGTAGCAATGGCAACTGTGCTATCCATCGCAATGGTATCTTTTTATTTTGCAGAAAAAAAACCGGATTGTAACTTTCTCCTATAAACATTATCCGCTTTGAGAAAATTCATCAGAATCGTCTTATGTCTAGTTGTGCCCTTTTCAGTCAGGGCACAAACATTGCAAAATCCGCTCCTCTCACCTTACACCGGTTTTGGCGTTTATAGCTCCGGTCACACCGATGTTTTTTCTTTCACGAATAACCAGGCTTCACTGGCCGGGATAAAAAATTTTTCAGCCGGACTATTTGGAGAAAGACGGTTTATGCTCAGCGAACTAAACAATTATTTGGCTGTGGCGGCATTGCCGACGGGTTCGGGAAACTTTGGATTAAAGGCTTCCTATGCTGGCTTTACTGATTACAATGAAACACAAATTGGGCTTGCCTATGCCCGCAGCCTTGGAAAAAAAGTGGATATAGGTGCTCAGTTTAATTACAACGGTATTCGAATAAGCGGCTATGGTGAGGCATCGGCGGTTAGTTTTGAACTGGGAACTATTTTGCACATCACTGATAAACTGCATGCAGGTGTACAGGTTAATAATCCTGTTGGAGGAAAATTTGGAAAAGACCAGGAGAAGCTCCCCTCTGTTTATTCATTTGGTTTGGGGTATGAAGCTTCCGAAAAATTGCTGCTCAGTGCCGAAGTAGAGAAGGAGGAGAATCAACCCATAAATGTTAATGCAGGGTTTCAATACCGGTTTATTCCGCAGCTGCAGGTGAGGGCCGGGATGTCTTCTGCTGCATCAATCGTTTGGGCCGGTGTCGGCATACGTTTAAATGCAGTGCGAATTGATATTACCAGTAATTACCATCCGCAGTTGGGTATTACACCGGGGCTGATGTTAGTGTTTGATCTAAAGAAACAGCAGGAGTGAAAAATTATATTATCATATCGATAATTGTTTTTGCGCATGGCTGTTCTGTTCTTTATGGACAGGAAATTCCCCCGGCAACAGAACAGCAACTCGAAAACCAAACCGATGTGGACCAGGGGGAAACGGAAGACGATGCCTGGCTGCAGGATATGGAACAGTTCAGAAAAAATCCATTAAACATAAATAGTGCTGAAGCGGAAGAATTAAAACAACTCCGGATAATTACAGATTTACAAATTGCGAACCTTATCAGCTACCGCAACTTATTCGGAAAATTTATTAGTGTGTATGAATTGCAGGCCGTGCCGGCGTGGGATGTAGCAACCATTAAAAGAATATTACCTTTTATTTCAGCAACAGCTCCAATATCATTAGCTGAAGAGGCGGGTAAACGATTTAAGGACGGAGAGCATAGTTTTTTGTTTCGAATTTCACAGGTGCTTGAAAAGTCCCGGGGTTTTGATAAATCGACAAGCGGAACAAAATATCTGGGAAGCCCTCAACGGATTTTTTTCCGGCATCGGTACAATTACAAAAATTTATTGCAGTTCGGCATCGCAGGCGATAAAGATGCAGGGGAGCAATTTTTTAAAGGCAAACAAAGCAAGGGTTTTGACTTTTACTCCTTTCATCTGTTTGCAAGAAAGATAGGTGCTATTCAGTCGCTGGCACTAGGAGATTTTACTGTTAACATGGGTCAAGGTTTAATTCATTGGCAAAGCCTTGCCTTTAAAAAAAGTGTGGATGTGATGGGAGTGAAGCGGCAATCTGCCATCCTGAGGCCCTATAGTTCGGCCGGTGAGTTTTATTTTCACAGGGGTGCTGGGATTACAGTAAGGAAAGGAAAAATGGAGGCAACAGCTTTTGGATCTGTTCGTAAACTCAGCGCCAACTTCGTTGCAGATACCGTGAACAATGAAGATTTTATCTCGTCATTTCTTACTTCCGGTTTTCACCGTACAGAAAGTGAACTGGCTGACAGGAATAAACTGACACAATCCACCTTTGGGGGAAATCTTACTTTCAAAACCAATCGCTGGCAGGTAGGAGTGAACGGTGTTTATTATCGTTTTTCATCACCGGTTCAAAAAAGAGATGAGCCCTATAACCTCTATGCAATAAGCGGTGATACATGGCACAACTTCAGTGTTGATTATAGTTACACATATAAGAACCTGCATTTTTTTGGTGAAGCAGCAGCGGATAAAAATTTTGACAAAGCATTTGTCAATGGATTATTGGTAAGCGTTGATCCCAAAATAGATATTTCGGTGGTGCAGCGTACAATCGCTGCTGGTTACCAGGCGGTAAACGGTAATGCATTTACTGAGAACACTTATCCAACTAATGAAACAGGGTTTTATATCGGAGCAGCAATAAGACCTGCGGCCGGCTGGCGGATTGATGCCTATGCGGATGTTTTTAAATTTCCCTGGCTGAAATACCTGGTAGATGCGCCCAGCAACGGCAAGGATTTTTTGACACAGGTAACTTATACACCCAACAAACAAACGGAGATTTATAGCCGCTTCCGGTATGAGTCCAAACAAGCTAATCAATCTGCCAATTCAACCGTTACGAATTTTCTGGTGTTTTTGCCAAGGCAAAACTGGCGGACACAGGTAAGTTTTAAACCTAATCAATTCCTGACGCTCAGAAGCCGGGCTGAAATGCTTTGGTATGATAAAAAAGGCAACAACAATGAAAAAGGCTTCCTGGGTTTTGTAGATGTTGGTTATAAACCCATGATGAAGCCCTATTCAGGTATTGTGCGATTGCAGTACTTTGAAACAGATGGTTACAATTCCCGGATTTATGCATACGAGAATGATGTTTTGTA
>DEHX01000026.1:0-4898 GCA_002352145.1 Chitinophagaceae bacterium UBA2789 | reverse complement strand
GCCTCAAAAACAGATTTTAAGATTTTTTTGCTCCTTTTAACTAATTGTTAAAAAAATTTTTACCTTGCGGCAGCATTTTGTAAGGCATTCGTGTCTTTACTAATAACCTTTACCCTTTGGAAATTGACGGTTTTCCCTGATAATCAAGCTTTTAAATTCTAAAAATTAACGTTAACATGAGAAAAATCGCATCACTGTTCACGATGCTTATGCTGTTTACAGCATTTGCATTTGGTCAGAACCGGACGATTACCGGTACCGTGACCGATGAAAAGGGCGACGCTTTGCCCGGCGCATCTGTTAGAATCAAAGGAACTCGTACAGGTGTAGCTGCTGACAACAACGGCCAATTCCGCATTTTGGCCAAGACCGGCGATATACTGGTAGTTTCCGGTGCAGGTCTTGAGTCAACTGAGGTTACTGTTGGTTCTGGCAGCACTCTTGACATTAAAGTTCAAAGAACTGTTATTGCCGGTACAGAGGTGGTTGTTACTGCCCTCGGTCAAACCCGCCAGCCCAAGGAATTGGGTTATTCCGTTTCTAAAGTAAAGGCCACTGAGTTAACTCAGGCTAAGGCTGTAAACCTGCAGAACGGTTTGACTGGTAAGGTTTCCGGTCTGAACGTACAAACAGTAAATAATGGTGTATTCGGAGATACAAGGATCACTCTTCGTGGTATCCGCTCTTTGACTGGTAACAACCAGCCGATGCTGATCCTCGATGGTGTACCCATTTCCCTGGGTTACCTTAACTCAATCAATCCTAACGACATCACTGACGTAACAATTCTTAAGTCAGCTTCGGCTACTGCGATCTACGGTCCTGATGGTGCAAACGGAGCCCTGGTAGTTACTACCAAAAAAGGTAGCCGTACGAAGCCACAGGTTAGCGTAGGCCACACAGTACAGGTAGAAAGAGTATCTTATATGCCTAAGCTGCAAACACAGTTTGGTTCTGGTTCTTCTGTTGACGTTTTCGGTTACGGTGTTTATGACCCAATTGAAAACCAGTGCTATGGTGATGAGTTCGATGGTTCTCTCCGCCAGATAGGTCGTGATGCACCCGATGGTTCTCAGTACCTGACTGAGTACAGGGCTTTACCAAAAGAAAAATTAAGGTTTTGGAACACAGGTTTAACTAACCAGACAGACGTTTCATTCTCTACGGGTGATTTCTACCTGAGTGTGCAGAATGTATTGATCCAGGGTATTATGCCCAAGGATGTAAACCGCAGGGTTTCCGTACACATGTCTGCTAATAAAGAGTATAACAAGTTCAAAGCTTCTTACAGCATCAATTATACAAAAGGTAATTATGACGTTACTGCAGGTTCTAGCTTCGGTAACGGCCGTGACTACACTGTATACTGGAACCTGATCAATACCCCGATGCAGATTCCTGTTACCCGTTTCAAAGACTGGAGAAATGATTTCTGGGCTAGCCCGAACGGTTATTTCAACGATTACTATTCTAACCCTTACTTCATGATCGATAACTTCAGAAGTATAGGAAGGACAGAAGATATCTTCGGAAACTTTGAACTGAACTATAAGGCTACCAACTGGATGACCCTGACTTACAGGTTAGGTGCTACTATTTCTAACGGAAGTGCAAAGAGCACTGCCGGCGCCCTTAACTACAGTGATTTTGCCAAAGCAAGTGGTAAGTCAATTGCCCAGTCTGGTGATATCGTAGCACAGGTTGCTGATGGTATCTCTAACTCAAGCCGTATCAACTCTGAATTTTTTGCTACTATCCGCAAATCATTTGGTGATTTCAAAGTTGAAGCTTTATTGGGAACTTCATTCCGTGAAGACAATACCAAGAACATCAACGTATCAAGCAACAACCTTGCCTTCCCGACCCTGTTTAATATCATCGGTCGTAAAGGTGAGCCCGGTGCTTCTGAATCAACCCTGAAATCAAGACTGGCCCGTTACTTTGGTAAAGTGTCTATTGGTTATAACAACTGGGCGTTCCTTGAAGGTACTGCCAGCTATGATATCAATAGCCGCCTTGCTTATTTCTGGGATTTTGATTTCAACGCAACTAACTTCTTCTATCCTGGTGTAAGTGCATCAGTGATCCTGAGTGAAGCAATTCCTGCCCTGAAGAACAGCAAAACAGTTTCTTACCTGAAACTTCGTGGTGCTATCTCTAAAACCGGTAACGTAAACCTTGGTGTACAGTCACTGGAGAATACTTACGGTTTAGGTGGTGGCTTCCCTTACGGTTCACTGGTAGGTTATACTTCAGGCAACGTTCTTCGTCTGCCCAGGTACACTCCTGAGTTCGTTAAAAACAACGAGATCGGTTTTGAATTAGGTTTATTGAAGAACCGTATCAGCATCGAGGGTACTTACTATACGCAGGATAATACAGACCAGATCGTTCAGGTGGCTTACTCTGGTGCTACTGGTTTTACCAGTGCCCTGCTGAACGCCGCTTCATTTACCAACAAAGGTTACGAGTTCGATCTGAAACTGACTCCGTTGGTTAAACTGGGTAAAGTAAACATTGACTTCAAAGGAAACTATACTTACCAGTCTAACGAGGTTACTAAGATCATCGAAGGTGTTGACCAGTTGGGTATCGGTAATGGTAACTACGTTATCGTAGGTAAGCCTGCCTATACTTTCCAGCTGACTGACTATGTTCGTGACGATCAGGGTCGTGTAATTGTTGACAAAAACACAGGTTATCCTACTGTTGATCCTACTATCAAGCCTTTCGGTCAGACTCAGCCTAAGCACCTGCTTGGTTTGAACCTGAACGTAAGCTGGAAAGACCTGACATTCAGCGCTGTTGCTGATTACCGTGGTGGTGCCCAGATTTATACTGGTAACCTCGGTACAGGTATGGACTTCTCTGGTATCTCTAAGAGAAGTGCCCAGAACAGCCGTCAGCCTTTCATTTTCCCGAACTCTTCTTACTGGGATGGTTCTAAATATGTAGACAACACAGACGTTTATACTGCCCAGGGTGGTTACAACTTCTGGTCTCAGGCCATCAACACGAACGCCAATACCAACTACCTGGTAAGCGGTGATTTCTGGAAAATCCGTGAGGTGAGCCTTAGCTATAATGTACCTGCTAAATGGTACGGTTTTGCTAAGAATGCTATCAAGGGTGTAAACATCACATTGAGCGGAAGAAACCTTTTCATGTTCCTTCCGAAGACAAACGAGTGGACCGATCCTGAGTTCTCTAACACAACCGGAAACGCACAGGGTGTGAGTGGTTTGGACAATACACCGCCAACAAGAATCTTTGGCGCCAGCATAAACATCTCATTATAACCTGCTAAACTCAATCAAGATATGAAACTGAAAAAACTAATATATGGTGTTTCCCTTGCAGCGCTGATCGTGGCTGTGGGATCGAGCTGCCGTAAGAGCCAGTTCAACATCAACCAAACGCAAAACCTGCCGACAGATAGTACGGTTACATATGATGTAATATTACCTGCGGCGCTTCATGCAACAGGAACTATCGTTGCTACCCAGTGGGGGCCTATCCAGAACTGGATGGGTTACTGGGCCCGTTCCGGTACATATGCTCCTAACGTAATTGAGGAGACTTATGAAATTACTACCGGTTTCGGTAACGGTATCTGGAATGCTTGTTATGATAATAACTACGATTACCAGATCATGATCAACAAAGCATCACAGGCTGGTGCTGGCTTCTATGAGGGTATTGCCCGCATTATGAAGGCGCACAATTTCCAGATACTGGTAGATGTGTATGGAAACGTACCTTACAGCCAGGCACTGAAGGGTGGTGCCAACCCAACCCCTGCTTACGATAATGGTCTGGATATTTATAAGGACCTGCTTCGTGAGATTGACCTCGGTATTGACCAGATCAAAACTGCTACTGTGACCAGTACAAATGCTAATAAGAATATCGCCACAAATGATATTATGTTTGGTGGTGATAAATTGAAGTGGAGAAAATTTGCCAATACGCTGAAACTGCGTCTGCTGATACATGCGTATAAAGTTGCTGGTATCAACAAAACCACTGAGATTGGTATTATCAATACAGAAGGTGCTGGTTACCTGGGTATGGGCGAAAATGCCATAATACAGCCCGGATATGTAGCCGACAAGCCCAATCCGTTCTATAATACCTATTACAGAACTGTTGCTGGTGCACAAACAGCTAATAACGTTTACTACAGGGCAAACAGCTGGGGAATTGACTATTATACATATAATGCTGATCCCCGCAGGTCTCGCTTCTATGAAGCAGGATCAAATGGTTATGTAGGAGTAGCTTATGGATTGCCTCCCATTAATGCCAATGCATCAAGCAACCTGGCAGCTATCGGGCCCGGTTTGTATAAGACTAATACCGCTGGCCAGTTGATCATGTCTTCTGCTGAGAGTTATTTCCTGCAGGCTGAAGCTGCCTGGAGAGGATGGATTCCCGGCGGAGCCCCTACAGTTACATCATTAACTAATACTGGTATCCAGGAGAGCTTTACTTATATGGGTGCGGGCAGTGCTGCAGGTTATATCTCCGGCAATGCAGGCTACTCTGATGTGGATGTAACAGCTGTATCTAATACACCTGCTAATATCCCAACTTTGACTCCTCCGGTTGGTGGTCTTTTCACAATAATTTCTCAAAAGTGGTTTGCCCTGAACGGTTTGAACACTTTGGAAGTATGGACAGACTACCGCAGGCTGGAATACAAAGAAGTTGTGCCATCATCTTCTGTAACTGACAGGTTTGTATATGGTGCTGGTGTTGGTTATGACCCCGGACCTCCGATTTCTGTATCACCTCAGAACACTTCTACTAAGATTCCTGTTAGGTATTTATATCCTCAGTCTGAGTATAACTACAATGCAGCGAATGTTGGTTCACAGGGTACAATCGACAGGTAT
>DEHX01000047.1 GCA_002352145.1 Chitinophagaceae bacterium UBA2789 | reverse complement strand
AACTGTAAAGGGACCTGGTAAAGGGAACATTGGCATTTTGGATAGCATCTGCCGAGGCAACTTTTCCCAACCCCCAGCCGTCCATGATGACGAGTATGACTTTTTTCTTTGACATTTTATTAATTCAGGCTTTTTCGTAGAAATACATTCATTTAAAGGTAACTAGGCCGGTCTGCACCCTGTAAAACTACACCCTAATCTGCTATCTGCCATCCGAAACCTATAAAAAGCGGTTGGTTTTTAGTACTTTAGTACCTGTTGATGACTCCACGTTACTGTGGCATGTTTTTAGATTAAACACCTGTGAAAAACACATTTGTTATGAAACCAATCTTTACATCACTGCTGTTGGGTACATTCTTATTATTATCATCCTTTACCGTCCAAAAAGGTGGTATAGATGAGGTTATCAATGCATTAAAGTCAGGCAATGCAGGGCAATTGGCCAGCTATTTTGATGATAATGTTGAGCTTTCTTTGCCCGATAAAAGTGATAGTTATAGTAAGGCCCAGGCACAATTAATAGTAAAAGACTTTTTTAGCAATAACGGTGTTAAGGGATTTGAATTAAAACATAAAGGAGATGGCCCTAACGGACATTTCTGTATCGGTACTTTGCAAACCAATGCCGGGAACTTCCGTACCAATGTACTGATGAAGATGAAAGGCGGAAAAGAAGTA
This sequence comes from Chitinophagaceae bacterium UBA2789, assembly GCA_002352145.1. GTDB lineage: Bacteria > Bacteroidota > Bacteroidia > Chitinophagales > Chitinophagaceae > JJ008. Next base: position 27,500 of record DEHX01000047.1, on the reverse strand, counting down.
ATAAAAGAAATCAGGTTCCAGGCAATAGAATAATTATTCTATTCAAATATTGATAAAGCCCCGGTTGCATAGCCGGGGCTTCTTTATTTTTGCTGCATGAGTTTTGACAACGCATTACAACACCTGATCAACGAGGCATTGAAAGAAGACGTAGGAGATGGCGATCATTCAACTTTGGCCAGTATTTCTCCGGGAGCAAAAGGAAGGGCAGTTTTAAAGATCAAACAAGATGGCATACTTGCAGGTCTATCTGTGGCTGAAAAAATTTTTACTTATAAACAACCGGATACAAAATTTATTTCTTTTAAAAATGATGGGGATGAAATGAGGTATGGGGAAAAGGCCTTTGAAGTAGAGGCATTAGTTCATACTATTCTGATGTGTGAAAGATTAGTACTGAATTGCATGCAGCGAATGAGCGGCATCGCCACATTAACCAAACAATACACCGATAAATTAAAAGGCTACAAAACCCGGCTGCTGGACACCCGGAAAACTACTCCCAATTTTCGATTGCTGGAGAAAGAAGCGGTGAAAATCGGGGGAGGTGTTAATCACCGCTTTGGCTTATATGACATGATCATGTTAAAGGATAATCATATTGATTATAGCGGCGGACTTGAGAAGGCTATTGAAAAAGCAGCAAGGTATGTGAAGGAGGTAAAACCAGGTTTGAAAATAGAAGTAGAAACAAGAAGCCTGGATGATGTAAAAAGAGTCATAAAAGCAGGAAAGGGAATAGTATTCCGCATTATGCTGGATAATTTTACTCCCGAGCAGGTTCATGAGGCAGTGAAACTTATAGGAGAGGAGTTCGAAACAGAAGCCAGCGGTGGAATTAACCTGGACAATATTGAAGCGTATGCTCAAACAGGTGTTGATTTTGTAAGTGTAGGAGCATTGATACACCAGGCACGGAGCCTTGATCTGAGTTTAAAGGCCGTGATAATTTGATAATCGGATAATTGAAAATAATGAGTAAGAAAAATAAACCTGACAGCCGGGGATTTGTATACAGCACAGACCCCAATTTTTCCTTTGAGCAGGAGCAGGAAAATGCAGAGACGCTTTTACCAGCTCAACAAAAACTTCGAGTAAAACTGGATGCAAAGAACAGGGGTGGCAAAACGGTTACATTAGTAGATGGTTTTACCGGAAAGGCAGACGATCTTGAAGACCTTGGTAAAAAACTAAAATCATTTTGCGGCACCGGCGGATCAGCCAAAGATGGTGAGATTATCGTACAGGGTGACCAACGGGACAAAGTGCTGCAATGGCTGCTAAAGAATGGGTACTCACAGACAAAAAAATCGGGATAGGCGATGTGGTTTTATTGGTTCATTTTCTTCGGGCCTGTGACAATTATCTACCTGGCAATAGTAATGGTAAACTGTTTCTATTTATTTATGAGCCTTAAACAGCTCTTAAACACAGGCTTCAAAGATGCCATTTCCCGGAAAGCATTTTTGTCTTCTTTGTTGTTATGCTTTGCTGTGATTAGTATTTCAAGTTATGCTTACTTCAAATGGGTGTGGTTTTGGTAAATGAATTATTTCATTTCGCTTAATTCTTTTTCGAGAGATTTTGTATCATATCCCATTTTCTTTTTAAGGGCTATAGCCTTTTCCTGCCAGCTAATTGCTTTTGGCTTATTATTAGTTTTATACAATAGCAGCGCATAAACATTCATAGCTGTAAAAGTTTCATTGAAGGCGATGGCCTTTTCCGACCATTTTAATGCTTTTGACAGGTAGTCTGCATTATCAGTGATTTCCAGAAATTTTTTGGCAGCTCCCGTTAGTTCGCTGCTAAACTTTCCAGCTTCTGAGGCAAACATTATTTGCTTTCTTATTACTACAGTAGAATCGCCCTGTTTTATTTTGGTGCCTTGTTGATTTCGGGCCAGTTTGTTCATGTTTGCTGTATCGGCTTTTTTAACAGAATCAACCGGGATAGTCATATAGTAGGAGTCATAATAGCTGGCAGCAAGCTGAAGATATTTAGTGTTATCGTTTACGCCTTTGTAATAATCAAGTATGAAACTCTCGTACGTTTTTTTTGCTTTGCCTAAGTCTGTGGGATACAGTTTCCCGGCAAAATCCGCTACCCGGTGTGCATATGGTTCATTCTTTTCAGCGATGGCTTTACGCATAGACTTATTTGCAATAGATGATCTAACAGTCGGCTTAAGCGGGTATTGATAATTATATTTTCTTTTTTCAACAGCCAGGTAAAAGTCTTCAATTTTTTGGTACGCCACACTTTCATATAACGGGGTCATTAAGATGATAAAGACAAACATTCTTTTCGATGATAAAGAATCTGCAGGTATTAATGTTACATATTCATCCAGTAACTTATCTGTCTCTAACTGAAGATTTTTTTTTGCAGTCATATACATCTCCAGAAAGTCCAGGTTACGGTTCCCGTTTTTATACAATTCTTCCAGGTTTTTTAATCTGACACTTTCGCCTGCTTTCGAAAGGGCTTTTTCAGCTTCTTCTTCATAATTTTTTGCCATGGTTGAGCTTCTGGCATATGTGTGTATCAGTGATCCATCTGCCGCTATAAATAGTGAACCGAAACTACTGTTGCTTTTATTAAAAAGCGATGCTACTTTTTGACGGTCAGTATGATTATTTGTAATCTTCAGACAAATAAAGGACTGATTCATCTTTTCACCCAGTTTTGCATCTGAAAACGCCTTATCTGCTACTTCATTGCATTGAGTACATGTTGCAGATTCAAATTGGATAAAAATCAGCTTCCCATTAGTTGCAGATTCTTTGAGTGCTTCATCAAAAGATATATTTCTGAAACTTACCTGTGCATGGGATTGCAGGTGGAATACTGTTAACAGTACTAAAAGGATAAGGTTATTTTTCATATTGATCAGCTAAAGTTAGTTTATTCCTGAAAATCAATTTTCCGGTGGCTGCCATCGCAGTAAGGTTTATTGCCAGAGGCGCCGCAGCGGCATAGCGCTATGGTACCTGTTTTTGTTTCCTCTCTTCCATCACTGTGAATGATGAGGCATTCCGATTTTACCAGGTAAGGGCCGTTGGGTGAAACTTCAATTTTCAGGATACTCGCAGATTCAGACATGACTTCGCCGGGATTTTCCGGCAATTCATCATTTCGGTAATAGCTTAAAGCACCACTCGGACATTTTCTTACCTGTTCTATAATTTTTTCTGTTGTTGCACCAACCATTTTAATCCATGGCTTTTCCCTGGGATTAAATACTTCGATCAATCCTTTCCAGCAAAGTGTGGAGTGGATGCAGGTATTGGGTTTCCATACAACTGTGATCTCATTGTTGGAATATTTGAAGCTTTCTTTACCCATAATGGAATTTTGTCCTGTAATTTAAGCCAGTAAAAAGAAAAAAGGAAACGCTGCTAACGTCTCCTTTTTCTAATTATTTATGTAATTGTATTTATTGGCCCTGGGCGAGGCTATAGGCCTTTTTATCTCCCCATTTATTCAGCAGTTCGAAAGAACATATTTTGAAGTTGCCGCTCATGCTAACATAAAGTCCAATTGCATCCTGCTGATTGAGCGGTTCATCGTCAATACTTTCAAAACGGACATTGTATTGATTTACCAGGTTGGTATATACAGAGCCCGTCGGCCAAACTTGGGTACCCCGATTGCTGATATTGATCAAGTTGAATTTCACACCCGCATGACGCTGACATTTAGCTGCTATTGCTGCCGGCTGTTCATCACTTTCAATAAACAGGTCAACGCCAACAATGATTTCTTTGTCTGATTCTTTTGAAATCATCATGGGGTTGATTTCCAGTTTGAGAGGTGTGGGTGTGCCGGGTTTGTTGGGAATGATTTCCCTGGCACCTATTCCCGGTTTCTTACCAAAATTGCTGATGATAGCATCCGCAAACTGTGTGGTATTAACTGCAGCGGTTGATTTATCACCAAAATCGCCTGTATGAACCCCGGTTTCTAACGTATAAAGCAATGCATTTTCAATGATTGCTGCATTTTCAGTAAGTCCCACATGGCGGAGCATAGCCAGGCCGCTTAACAACAAAGCAGTTGGGTTAGCAATATTTTTTCCTGCAATATCAGGCGCTGTTCCATGAACCGCTTCAAAGATGGAGATGTGGTCTCCGATATTAGCAGAAGGTGCAAATCCAAGTCCGCCCACCAGGCCGGCACAGAGGTCAGAAACAATATCGCCCTGCAGGTTGGTCAGCACCACTACATCAAACGTATCTGGTCTCGTTACCAGTTTCATGCATAGATCATCTACGATAATGTCGTCTGCTTTCAGTTCCGGGTATTCTTTTGCCACTTCATAAAAACACTCCAGGAATAATCCATCTGTAATTTTCATGATATTGGCTTTGTGGCCACAGGTGATGCGGCGGGCCTTTTTCTGTTTAGCCATTTCAAAAGCATAGCGTATTACCTGCATACTTCCCGGACGGGTGATGAAACGGCGGCTTAATGCCACATCATGGGTCAGCATATGCTCGATACCGCCATAGGTATCTTCAATATTTTCTCTTACTACTGTTATATCAATGGGGATACCTGCTTTACTGAAAACGGTATCCACACCATGAAGTGTCCGGAAGTCTCTTTTATTGGCAAAAGTGTTCCAGGTTTTACGGGCAGTAACATTTATACTTTTTACCCCCTTTCCTTTAGGGGTTTCCATGGGCCCCTTAAAAAGGAGGCCAAGGGTTTCAATAGTTTGCTTTGCTTCAGGGGTCATGCCATTATTGAAGCCTTTGTCAAAGACCCATTTACCCATATCCACAAAATCGTAATCAAGAGGTACATTATTGGCATTGAATATTTTAAGTACGGCATCCATTATCTCAGGACCGATTCCATCTCCTTTAGCTACTGCGATCTTCATAATCTATGATTTATATAACAGGCCGCAAAATTAAGTGCTCACAGGTGATTTATTCGTTAAATCTGAACCTTGTTTGCATGGTGGGTGTTTTTAAGTTATTTTTACGTATGACAAGTTTGATCTCCGAAGGTGTGCAGGTAAGTGTGGAAACATTTTACCAATCTGACTACAGCAATCCGCTCCAGTCAGAGTTTATGTTTGCCTACCGCATTACACTGGAGAATCACAACTCATTCCCGGTAAAACTGCACCGCCGCCACTGGTATATTTTTGACAGCAACGGCACTCACCGGGAAGTGGAGGGTGAGGGTGTAGTTGGTGTACAGCCAACTTTACAGCCCGGTGAAAATTACCAATATGTAAGCGGATGTAACCTGCGAACAGAAATGGGAAAAATGTACGGCACTTACGAGATGGAAAATCTCAGCAGTAAAAAAATGTTTAGTGTAAAGATTCCTGCCTTTGAGATGATCGTTCCTATGAAGAATAACTAAGCAGTAATTTTTCTTGTCCTCTCCTTCATGAGTTGAATTGCTTCTTTTTCCGATTCAAACATATTGCCGTTGATATTTACAAGATTATCTGCCAGCTTATCATAACGTTTGGTCAGCAGCCAGGTAAATACATGCAGGTAATGAATACCATCAAAAACAATGGCTTTATTGGCAGCAAATTCATCTTTCCTTTTCAGGAATTCGCCGGGCATTTCCGTGTAGTGCATACCTGGGCGAAGGTGGTGAATAATATGATAGCCGTCATTCCAGCATGTCTTGTTATATATAGTGTTGATGCAGTTGATGGAATTGGTATAAAGATTACCAGGGTCTTTTGCATCAACAAATGAATGTTGTGTCCAGTTGCCCAGCATCATTACCAGACGGGCAAAAATCAATGGCACAATGAATACGACCAGTGTGGCTTTCAGGTTTACGAAACACATGCCAATACAAAAAAGTATATAAACGTATTCGCCGATTGTGAGCCGTTGGTATAATTTTTTTCTTTTGCGAACAAACAGATAGCGGATAGTATCAATGACTCCCCGGAACATGAATTTGATGAAATAGGACAAAAAATCTTTCAAGCTGTCCCGCTGGTAATACATTGTACTGCTTGTATCATCGGGCATATTATTTTCAATGTGATGCATCCCCATGTGATGGCTAAAATAGCCTTCCGGTGCATGCCCAAACAACGGGCATATGATCCATGTTATATAGGTGTGGAATGGTTGCTGAAAGGGTGCTTTCAGTGTTTTTCTATGGCAGAGACAATGAAACATTAGCCCAAATCTGCCCTTAAAATAAAGCTGTGAAACATAAAAATAAGGAATGGCAACAGCCCACCACCACCAGCCTGTCAGAAGGTTTGTAAAAAGCAAAATGGCAACCGGCAAAACTGATAAATGAATTTTTGTAAGCAGGTGGATAAAGGGCAGGTCCCTTTTATCATTCATGATCCTGAGCCAGCACTTTTCGTAGAACGAATATTTTTTTGGTGCTGTGTAGACCGGATCGGTTAGGGTGGTGGGAAGGAGCTTCATATGGCCTTAAATCTATGTAATAAATACAACAATTATTATGAAGTAGTTTTACCTGGAAAAAATATTATAGGCAGCAGCATTTATTATTCACTTTGGTTTGTATTTCGCCTCTTCAATAATCTTAGCTGCAGGAGTTTTCATGATATCTTCCGGCTTCAGGGCACTGTTTTTTTCTGCAAATTTTTTTACGATTTGCCAGCCGATCCACTGACCGATATTACCGGGTGAATAATCCTGTGGCATGCCTTGTGTAAAAGGGGCTTCACCAATGTAGGTTTGTAAAACAGCAGGGTTAAGCGATTGCAGGTCTTCGTTTTTTATGATATAGGTCCATATCATGCCTTCGTTTTTAGAACACCAGTCTAATTGCAGTTGTGTATAGCCGGTTTTAACCGAATCAGAAGTTGTGGGCAGAAATTTATCCAACAGGTACCATTGTTTTCCTTTTTCTACCATTTGCTCAATCAGTGGTTTGCCGCTGCTTTGGTCAGGGAAAAGATCGTTCACCACCAGTTGTATGGCGTCAGCAATGATATATTCCTTGCTGAAGCGGCGGCTTCGGTATAAAGGGGCTACATTCTGTATAAAGAACGGATCCTGGTATACAGAAAAATCCTTTCCGAGGTAAAACTGGAGACTTATACCCATAATTCCCGGGCGAAGAAAATTGGGGGTCAGGCCATAATCAGATTGTGCCAGTGCATCCATAGGGCCGGCAACGGTATAAACCACCGGAACCTGGTATTGCGGGTAATAATATTTTACATATCGGAAAGCCTCCTGAAATTGCTTTTCCAAGTCCTTTGTATCCTTAAAAACAATATTGATTGTGTCAAATAAATTCTGACTCAGGGTTAAGAAGTTTTTTACGCCGGTTAGGGTAGAGGCGCTGTCAAGACCCAGAATATTTTCCAGGAAAATAGTGGTAAGCTGAGGATTCTGCTGGTAAAGTTCATTCAGCCCGGCTGCCACATTATTACTGTCAAGATTTGCTATGTCCCTGTCGAAACGTTTTATACTTACATCTGCTTTTATTCCTGAAATATCAGGTATGTCTTTTCCATCGTTATTGCAACTGAATAAAAAGAAGAGGAGACCGGAGTAAACAATCCATTTTTTCATAGACATGGTAAACGATTATGCAAATTGACTATTGTGTAGCAAAAGTAAGCTACAAAAACATTAACTAACTTCGCCCGATGAGGATCGCTTTAGCACAGCAGAACTATCATATTGGCAACTTCGAAAGTAATACCCAAAAGATCATCAACGGGATTGAGAAAGCTAAACAATCGGGAGCTGACCTTGTTGTTTTTTCAGAGCTATGTGTTTGCGGCTATCCACCAAGAGATTTTCTCGAGTTTGAAGATTTTATCAATAAGTGTTATGAGTCGGTTGACCGGATCAGGGAGTATGCTGATGGCATCGGTGTATTGATTGGGGCTCCGGATAAGAATCCTGTAAGGGAGGGTAAAGACCTTTTCAATGCTGCCTTTCTTCTGTATGATAAGCAAATTAAGGGAGTGGCCCATAAAACCTGTTTGCCCAATTATGATGTGTTTGATGAATACCGCTATTTCGAGCCGGCATATAACTGGCAGGTAATGGAGTTTAAAGGTAAAAAACTGGCTGTTACCATTTGTGAAGATATCTGGAACCTGGGTGATAACCCGTTGTACCGTAACTGTCCCATGGATGAACTAATAGCACAGCAGCCGGATATCATGATCAATCTCTCAGCTTCTCCTTTTGATTATACTCATGTGGAAGACAGGAAGGCCATTTTAAAACTAAATACCACCAAGTATAAGTTGCCAATGTTGTATTGCAACTGTGTAGGCAGCCAGACCGAAATAGTATTTGACGGAGGTTCGCTGGTGTTTGACAAACATTCAAATATGGTGGCACAATTGCCACTTTTTAAAGAGGCTATTGAAATATTTGAACTGAATGATGATGGTGATTTCCTGGGCCCGGTTGCTACAAACGCAGAGGCATTACCAGATGCAGAGTTCAATCCTGATGAGTTAGATCATAACCTGTGTACAGCTGAGATTTATGATGCTATTGTAATGGGAATCCGGGATTATTTCACCAAAATGGGTTTTACAAAAGCCATTCTGGGGAGCAGTGGTGGAATTGATAGCGCTGTCACACTGGCCATTGCCTGTGATGCACTGGGAAAAGAAAATGTCAGGGCTATTATGATGCCCTCTCAATATTCAACGGGGCACTCCGTAAGCGATGCGGAACAACTCAGCAAAACCCTGGGTAACCCTTATGATATTATCCCGATCAAGAATATCTATGATTCTTTTCTGAAGGAACTGGATCCTTTATTTAAAGACCTTCCTTTTAGTATTGCAGAAGAAAATATCCAAAGCCGCGCAAGGGGTAACCTGCTGATGGCGATTGCCAACAAGTTTGGCTATATCCTGCTAAATACATCCAATAAGAGTGAACTGGCCACAGGCTATGGCACTTTGTATGGAGATATGGCCGGCGGGTTGGCTGTTTTGGGTGATTGTTACAAAATGCAGGTGTATGCATTGGCAAAATATATCAACCACAACCAGGAAATCATTCCCAATAATATCATTGTAAAGCCCCCCTCTGCTGAACTGCGGCCTGGTCAGAAAGATTCCGATTCTTTACCAGATTATGCCGTTCTGGACAGGATGTTATATCAATACATCGAAAGAAGGCGTGGACCTAAGGAGATAAAAGCAATGGGATTCGAACCTGCGCTGGTAGAAAGGGTTCTGCGAATGGTCAACTTAAATGAGTACAAACGTAACCAATTCTGCCCCATCATCCGCATTTCACCAAAAGCATTTGGTGTAGGCAGGAGAGTGCCAATTGTAGGCAAATATCTATCCTGATATTAATGTATAAAGGTTACTACAGCATTTTGTGAAGTGCCACCTACCGTAATATTTTGAGATACTATCAGTTGGGTTTCGCTCAGCGTAACAATATTGAAGGTACTGCTGCCCCCGGCAAACAATGTAGTGGAAATGAAAAGCTGAGTTTCATTGCTCAAAAAATTCCAGGTGAAAGGGCTGGTTTGAGGGTCACCTGCATTGCATTTTAAAGGTCCTTCATCTACTGTGCCGGTGCCATTTGAAGCAAATGTGAGAATATTGTCTTTTTGGCAAGCTTGTAAAAAAGCAGAAACATCTGATCCGCCAACCGTTGCTGCACTGAATCGCCATGTACTTTGGGTAATTAGCTGTGTTTTTGTTTTGGGTGCGGGTGTGTTGTCATCATCATCTTTACTGCAGGAAACAAAGGTCAGACTTATATACAGCAGACTCAAAAAGGCAAGTGAAAGTACTTTTTTCATACACAGGGTTTATTGTAACAAGATAATCATTCTTTTCAAGGATAAAAACGCAGAAATACCCAAAAATTGCATGATAAATACTGCCGGTCATCATATCGGCAAATAATTTGCTAAAAGCAAGTTCGTATTTTGTGACTATTAAAAATCTCCCATGTTCAAAACCGCAGAAGATATCCGGCAACTGAATGAAAAGATCAGTCATGCCGGCCAGTTTACTGATAAGCTCAGAGAAGAAATCAGGCATGTCATTATAGGGCAAATCCATATGCTGGATCGTTTATTGATCGGGTTATTAAGTAACGGTCATGTTTTATTGGAAGGTGTGCCGGGACTGGCAAAGACCTTAACCATAAAATCTTTAGCTCAGGCTATTCATGCCAGGTTCAGCCGAATACAATTTACACCTGATCTGTTGCCGGCAGATGTGATTGGTACGATGATCTATAATCAGCAACGCAATGAGTTTGTCGTACGTAAAGGACCCATTTTTGCCAATTTCATTTTAGCAGATGAGATAAACCGTGCCCCTGCAAAAGTGCAGAGTGCATTACTGGAGGCCATGCAGGAAAGACAAGTGACTATCGGCGATTCAACCTATAAACTGGAAGAGCCGTTCCTGGTGCTGGCTACCCAGAATCCGCTAGAGCAAGAAGGTACTTATCCTTTGCCGGAAGCACAAGTAGACCGGTTTATCATGAAGGTAATAGTCGATTATCCTTCCATGAAAGAAGAACAGCTGATCATCCGGCAGAATGTCCAGGGAATGTCTTTTCCATCCGTTAAGCAGGTGGTTTCTGTACAAGAAGTACTGAATGCTAGGGATCTTGCCAGGCAGGTGTATATGGATGAAAAAATTGAACAGTATATTCTCGATATAGTGTTTGCCACCCGTCGCCCGGGTGAATATAAACTGGAGAAACTAAAGCCTCTTATTTCTTACGGTGCTTCTCCCAGGGGCAGCATCAACCTAGGACTGGCTGCAAAAGCACAGGCTTTCCTGAACAAGCGGGGATTTGTAATACCGGAGGATGTAAGAAGTATTTGCAAAGATGTGCTGCGGCACCGTATCGGACTGACTTATGAAGCCGAAGCGGAAAATGTAAATGTGGAGAATGTAATTGAAGAAGTATTAAAGCAAATCAATGTGCCCTGATGCTGACAACTGCTGAAATATTAAAAAAGGTAAGAGAGCTTGAGATCAAAAGCAAGAAGCTGACCAGTGATTTGTTCACTGGGGAATATCATAGTGCCTTTAAAGGAAAAGGGATGTCATTCAAAGAAGTGAGAGAATATGCTGCCGGAGATGATATTCGTTTCATTGACTGGAATGTGTCGGCCCGTTTTGGCCATCCTTTCAGTAAAATATTTGAGGAAGAAAGAGAGCTGACAGTAATGCTGTTGATTGATATCAGCAACAGTTCATTGTTTGGAACAACTTATGCGAGAAAAAGAGATATCATCACTGAAATAGGTGCTGTGCTTGGTTTTTCGGCGGTGAATAATGCCGATAAGATCGGCATTATTTTTTACAGTGATAGGGTTGAAGCATACATTCCTCCGAAAAAAGGAAGACAACATGCATTATACATTGTAAGAGAGCTGCTGAGTAAAGAACCAAAGGGCAGGGGTACTGAGCTGGCAACAGCGTTGCGTTTTTTTTCTAATGTTACAAGGCAAAAGAGCATTGCCTTTATACTCAGTGATTTCCTGGATGCCAATTATGAAGATGCTTTGCGAATTGCGGGGAAAAAGCATGATGTTATCGGAATAAAAGTTTATGATAAGATGGATCAGCAGTTGCCCGATGCAGGTATGTTACTGGCAGAAGATGCTGAAAACGGTAATACAAAATGGATCGACAGCAGTGATGCTTTTGTCCGTTATAGTTATGAGAAGGAGTTCTTCCGGGTAACGGAATATTGTACACAAATCTTTAAAAAAGCCGGTTGCGATCTGCTGCATGTAAAGACAGGAGAGGATTATGTAAGGGTCTTGCAGCGTTTTTTCCTCAGCCGTAACCGATGATATTATGAATCTTAAGTCTCTGATATTTTTGCTGTTTCTTTTTTTTGCAATGTCCCCGCTGTTGGCGCAGCAAAAACTAACTATTCAAACAGCTGTTGATAAGAAAAAAATTCTGATAGGAGAACCCCTTGCATTGACAGTAGAAACTTATTTCCCTCCCGGGGCTGTTATTAAGAAAATTTCTGCAGACAGCATACCTCATTTTGAACAGTTGGATAGCCCCCTCATTGATACAATTCGTAAAGGAGAGGGTTTAGCTGTACGTCATATTTACAAACTCACCAGTTTTGATTCAGGGCACTGGGTAATCCCTTCCTTCTCTTTGTCGAAATCTGTGAAATCAGATACAATCGGTGTTGACGTTGTTTTTTCGGAATTTGATCCTAAACAGGAGTACCATGACATCAAGGATATTATTGAAGTTGAGGCGGTAAAAAAACAAACGCCGTGGTGGTGGTATCTGGCGGGTGGTCTGTTTGTGTTGGGTTTAATTATTTTCTCTTTGTTAAGAAAGAAGAAACCATTAGATGAGATAAGACCGGTGCCGGTTATAGATCCCTACGAGGAAGCCATGGAGCAACTTGGGAAATTATCTGCCAAAAAAATTGAAGCAAAAGAATTCCATTCGTTACTTACGGATATTTTCCGATTATATATTTTCCGGAAAAAGGGGATACTCTCTCTGCAGAAAACTACTGATGACCTGGTAGTACAATTAAAGGGATTAGGTATTGACAAAGAGAATTTTGAAAAACTATCTCAATCGCTCAGGCTAAGTGATTTAGTAAAGTTTGCCAAATACGATTCTTCCGCTGAGGATGATTCTCAATGTTTGCTTATAATAAAAAATATCATTCGTCAAATTGAAAAACCAGGGACAGGTTCACCTGTTTAGAAGCTAAGTTTTTACATGTTGTATGATTGGATCAAACATATGAGTTTTGCTTACCCAGCAGTGTTCGGATTATTTATCTTATTTCCATGGCTGCTATGGTGGTACCTGAAAAAGAGTGACAGGCAACAAGCCACTGTCAGGGTTTCTTCAATTGATGCCTTCAGCGTATCAACCTTGAAGAAAAAGTTCCGACATTTTCCTTTTGTATTTCGCTTACTGGCATTGGCCAGCCTGGTGTTGGCACTGGCCCGGCCACAAAAAAAGAATGAGGAGCAGCGAACAGAAGGGGAGGGAATAGATATTGTACTTTGTATGGATGTAAGTGGTAGTATGGGGTCAAGAGATATTTTGCCATCCCGGATGGAAGTGGCAAAAGAAGTAGCGGAGGAATTTGTCCGCAGCCGTCCGGTCGACAGGATCGGGTTAGTAATTTTTTCAGGAGAAAGCTTTACACAATGCCCTGTTACAACAGATCGTAACACCCTGATCTCACAAATACAACATCTTGAGAGTCGCCGTTATCTTACTGATGGAACAGTAATTGGCGAAGGGTTGGCAACGGCTGTTGACCGTTTATCCCAAAGCAGTGGAAAAAGCAAGGTTATCATTCTGCTGACCGACGGGAAAGAAGACCCGCCTGAAACCAGGCTTATTGATCCGCTAACGGCTTTGGAAATTGCCAAGTCAAAGGGGGTTAAGGTTTATACGATTGGGATGAGTGCAGGGCCTTCATCCGTTCCAGAAATAACCAATCGTCCGGCCGGTAGGAATCCCGCTGTTGATTTCCTTGATGAAGAACTGCTCCGCAAAATCGCCAATGAAACAGGCGGTCAGTATTTCAGGGCAAAAGATAAGGATGCACTGAAAGAAACGTACAAACAAATTGATCAGCTGGAGAAAACAAAGGTGGAAGTAACAACCAACCGACGCTATGAAGAACGGTTCTTACCTTTTGTATTAGCGGCACTTTTGTTTCTTTTCTTAGGGGTATTATTGCGATACGCCGTTTTCAGAAAATTTCCCTGAGACAATATTCAGTTATCTTGCAGGTCAATGAAGGTTAAAGTATATAAATCCACTGGAAGCTGGTACACCTTGAAAGATGAGACTGGCAAATTCTGGAATGGCCGGATAAAGGGTGTGCTCAAACTGGATGATATTACCAGTACCAATCCAGTGGCGGTTGGTGACTGGGTAGAGGCTGAACCCGAAAATGAAAATGATAAAACGGCTGTTATCAGCGAAATCCTTCACCGGCACAATTATATCAACCGCCAGTCGCCGCGGCATAAGCACCAGCATCATATTGTAGCAGCCAACCTGGATCAATCAATGCTTATTGCTACTTTAAAAGAGCCCCGGACATCACAGGGATTTATTGACCGTTTTCTGGTGGCTTCAGAGATGTACCATGTGCCGGCCCTGATCGTTTTCAATAAAAGCGATCTTTATAAAAGCAAAGAGCTGGAGAAATATAAGGCATGGAAAGAAATGTATGAAGCAATTGGTTACAAAGTGCTGCTTGTAAGTGCTGAAAAGAAAGAGGGAATAGAAAATTTGACAATATTGCTAAAAGACAAGGTCACTTTGGTAAGCGGACACAGCGGTGTAGGTAAGTCATCATTGCTGAATGTAATATTCCCCAATATGAACCTGAAAACAGGCGACATCAGCGGATGGAGCGGAAAGGGACAGCATACCACCACTTTTGCAGAAATGTTTGACCTCCCGGGTGGCGGGCAGATTATCGACACCCCCGGTATGCGGGAATTTGGCCTGGTGGATATAGAGAAACAGGAAGTATCACATTACTTCCCCGAAATGAGAGACAGGCTGAACGATTGCCAGTTCAATAATTGCCTGCATATAAATGAACCGGGTTGTGCAATTAAAGAGGCGGTAGTAAACGGGGATATACATGAAGACAGGTATGTGAGCTATGTCAGCATACTTGATTCCATAGAAGAAAAGAAATACTAGGCTATTTTCTGCTGCCCTTCGTTAAAGAATTTTTCTTCCAGGGCATTGGCCAGTTCCACTACAGCTTTATTGTCTTTACTCAGGGCATCCCGGGTTTTAGTAGGGAAGAGTGAAACACCATTGTAAATGCTGTAATGCAGGGTCATGTTGTGACCTTTGAAACGAAATTCCCAGTCAATCGTATCAAAATCGTCTTCTTTATGGGAAAAACTGACATTGAAGTCCTGGCTGAGGATGTTGGCGGCACGGTAGAATTCTTTCAATCCTCCGTCATCGGCGATTACGGCTTCGGTACAGCCGAGAGTGGTTCGTAGGGTGAGGCTCATAGTTAAGGTGTTTTAGTTTTTTCATTAGACAGGATTTTATAACAATAAGCTGCACTTAATGTTAACTTAACTTCTGAATTTTTTTGCCTTCTTGGCATCTTTGGTAGCCTTAGGGTCTCCGCTAATCAATTTTTCGGCTCCCACATTCTTACCATTGGTCGGGCAGCCTGTTTTTCTTTTAAAGAGATTGCTCAACATCCCGCAGGATGATAATAAAACCATGAAACTCAGGCCAAGAGCAAAAAATCGAAGGTTTTTCATTGTTTACAGCTTAATTGAATAACGAATTTAAGAGTTATTAATTGCCCGGCTATAGTAAAGTTACTAGATTGAAGCCCGGACAGAGGGTCAGAGACTTGGCCTTAGTCCCCATTCTACTTCTCTCTGAACCAATCTGCATACCGTACATAATTATTCGCTATCCGGTCAATTTCTCCATGTATAAGCTCTTGAGAAATATCCTTCACTTTTTTGGCAGGCACTCCGGCATAAATGCTGCCGGCTTCACAAATAGTATTTTCCAGCACTACTGCCCCTGCTGCAATGATAGTATTGCTATGCACTACACAATTGTCCATAACAATAGCTCCCATGCCTACCAGCACATTATCATGCAGGGTACACCCATGTACGATTGCATTGTGACCTATAGAAACGTTATTGCCGATGGAGGTACCGTATTTCTGAAAAGTACAATGGATGCAGGCCCCGTCCTGGATATTTACTTTGTTGCCAATCCGGATAAAGTTAACATCCCCTCTTACTACTGTATTAAACCAGAAACTGCAGTCATTACCGGTAATTACATCACCAACAATGGTAGCATTAGGAGCAATAAAATTATTGTTACCAAATTGAGGGTGTTTATTTTCTACGGGAAGTATTACGGGCATAAATTCTGTTTTTGGTTTTAAGTTTAAAGTTTGAGGTTAAGTGTAAAGTTGAGAATTTCTTTGCGCCTTTGCTGACCCTTTGCGTTCTTTGTGTGAAATAATTTATTTGAACCAGCGGGAACTCTTTTTGCGACATGTAGGCCAGACCTCACCTGCTCCGCTTGCACTGGAAATAGTGAAAGCCGACTGCTGCACATTATATGATGCAGTCGGAATGGAATATATTGACCTGATCGGCGGCATCAGTGTGGCTAATGTGGGACACAGGCATCCCAAAGTAATAACAGCCATACAACAGCAACTGGAAGCCTACCTGCATGTAATGGTGTATGGTGAGTTTATTGAAAGTCCGCAGGTGCAATATGCCCAATTGCTGACAGCGCATTTACCAGCATCATTGAACTCCGTTTATTTTACCAATTCCGGAGCTGAAGCAGTAGAAGGGGCCATGAAACTGGCCAAACGGGTAACCAACCGCACCCGAATCATTGCGTTTAAAAACTCTTATCATGGCAGTACACAGGGCGCCTTGAGTATTATTGGTGATGAATACTGGCGCAATGCGTTTCGGCCCTTGTTACCGGATGTATTGCATCTTGATTATGGTTCTTTTGATGCGTTGAAAGAAATAACTGAACAAACAGCCTGTGTAATCGCAGAAACAGTACAGGCTGAGGCAGGGATCAAAGTGCCGTCATCAGAATGGATACTGGCTTTAAGAGATCGGTGTACAGAAACGGGGACATTGCTGATACTGGATGAAATACAGGCAGGCTTTGGCCGCACGGGAAAGCTATGGGGCTTTGAACATTTTAATATTGTTCCGGATGTGCTTTTATTGGGTAAAGCTTTAGGTGGTGGAATGCCACTGGGGGCCTTTATAGCCAATAAAAAAATGATGGATGCCTTTACGGAGAACCCGGTGCTGGGCCATATTACCACATTCGGGGGACACCCGGTTTGCTGTGCAGCCGGAATGGCGGGTATGAAAGCTTTATTAGAGGAAGGTTGGATTGAAAAAGTCAAAGCAAAGGAACAATTGTTTCTGTCTTTATTAAAACATAAAAAGATCAAAGCGGTCCGTTCTTTTGGTTTGTGGATGGCAGTGGGGTTTGACTCTTTTGAGACCAGTAAAAAGATAATTGATCAATGTATTCAATCTGGTGTACTGACAGACTGGTTTTTGTTTGCCCCCAACTGCCTTCGTATTTCTCCACCTTTGATCATTGCTGAAGAGCAGATAAAAATGGCCTGCGATATTATATTAAAAGCTTGTAATGACTAGCCTAATTGGAATTACTCAATTTCTACTACCAATTCAATCTCCACCGCCATATTCATCGGCAAAGAACACATGCCCACGGCAGACCTTGCATGTTTCCCTTTTTCGCCGAACAGTTCTACCATCAGTTCTGAAAATCCATTGATCACTTTCGGATGGTCTTTAAAGTCTGCTTCACAGTTTACCATGCCCAGCACTTTTACAACCCGTTTTACTTTGTTCAGGTCACCCAGTTCAGCTTTCAATACGGCCAGCTGATTAATGGCTGTTAACCTTGCTGCCTGCTGGCCTTCTTCTATGGTTAATTCCCTGCCTACTTTCCCGGTGATGTATTTTCCGTTTGCATCGGAAGGGCCTTTGCCTGCAAGAAACAAAAGATTACCGGTTCGTACCACATGCACATAATTGGCAATAGGTTTGCCGATAGCGGGTAATTCAATATTCAGTTCTTTGAGTTTTGATTCGGGATTCTGTGCAGTGGCAGCAGATACCAATAATGCGAAAAAGAAAAAGGAGGTAACTTTTTTCATCTGACAATTAATTAAGCTGTGAGAATATCCATGCAGCACTCATAGCCCCTGCTATGGGTGCTATGATGGGTACCCAGCTATATGCCCAGTCGCTATCTCTTTTTCCGGGTATGGGTAAGAAAAAATGGGCAATACGGGGACCCAGATCCCTTGCAGGATTAATGGCATAGCCTGTTGGTCCGCCTAAGGACAAGCCAATGCCCAACACCAATAATGAAACGGGAAGTGCATCAAGGCTGCCGAGAGAATGGGCAGAGGGCGAAAGTGCCAATGCGCCAAACATCAAAACAAATGTGCCGATGAACTCTGTGATTGCATTATGCAAAGGACTTCGTATAGCAGGGGCTGTGCAGAAAATGGCTTTCTTCAAATCTGCGTCTGTGGATGCATCAAAATGTTTTTTATAAGCAAGCCAAACCAGTACTGCACCGGCAAATGCCCCGGACAGCTGTGCCAGCAGGTAAGTAGTTACTAATGATGACTTAAATGTTCCGAAAGCAAGCAATGCAAGGGTTACAGCAGGGTTCAGATGCCCGCCTCCTCCCAATTTTTGTGAACTATATACTCCGAGGAATACAGCCATAGCCCATCCAAATGTGATAACGATCCAACCGCTGTTTTGCCCGTTGGTTTTGTTTAATACCACGTTGGCCACAACGCCTCCACCCATCAGGATCAGAAAGGCGGTTCCAACGAATTCTCCTAAAAAAGGGGACATGTCTGAAAGTTTAAAGTTTAAGGCCTGCCTGTTGCAGGCAAGTTTAAAGTTGGTATATATTTTTTCGCTGTCTCATTAAAGTTATTGATTTGTTGCTGTACCCAATCTTTATCCTTATTGAATTGTTCGGCCAATATGCTGGCAACCCAAGGAGCTGCTTTGATGGCAGCATTTGTATCGAGCAACAATTGTCTTGTTCTTCTTGCTAAAAAATCTTCTACAGTCATACACATTTCAGTCCTGGCCGAATGTTGAACCAGTTGTTCCAGTCTTTCTTCACTTTCCCTGGTAATGTCTGCCGGCAAAACCGGTTGATCATATCCTGATAGTTTCATTCCTGCCGTTACAGACGGTTTGTTTTCAAGTCCGTTTTTTTCTATAGCAATATCCACTACCTCTTCTGCCATTTTACGATAAGTTGTCCATTTGCCACCTGTAATGGTTATCAGCCCGGATTCAGCGACCTGTATCAAATGATCTCTAGACAAGGAGGCTGTTTTTTTAGCCTTTCCTTTTACTAATGGCCTCAGACCTGCAAACATGCTTTTAATATCAGGTCGCTTCGGGTCTTTGGCAAGGTAGCGGCCAATATGAGAAAGTATAAAATCAACTTCTTCTTCCAGTGGAACCGGTTCTTCGGATATTTCTTTAACGGGTGTATCCGTAGTGCCCAGTACAACCTTATTGTGCCATGGAACAGCAAACAAGACTCTGCCGTCATCAGTTCTCGGTATCATGATTGCTGTATCGCTCAACAAAAATTCCTTGTCCACTACCAAATGAATACCCTGGCTCGGGTTAATAATGTTTTCATGTTTTGGATCATCCATTCTCAGCAGCCGGTCTGTAAACACACCGGTGGCATTGATGACCACTTTACTTCTTACTTCATATTCATTGCCGGTTAGGGAATCCTTCACCCAAGCCCCGCAAATCTTTTTTTGCATTTTCAATAGCCCGGTAACCGGAAAGTAGTTCAATATGATTGCTCCCTGTGCTGCTGCGGTTTGTGCAATACTGATGGCTAAGCGGGCATCATCAAACTGGCCATCGTGGTAGATAATACCTCCGTTTAATCCTTCAGGATCCAGGGCAGGAATTAATTGCAGCGTTTCTTCTTTTGATAAGAATTGAGAGGGCCCCAGACCCAGCCGCCCAGCCATCCAGTCATAGATTTTGAGCCCGATGCCATAGTATGGTTTCTCCCACCATTTATAGTTGGGAACAACAAACTTCTGATTATGCACCAGGTGCGGTGCATTCTTTAACAGAAGACCTCTTTCCCTGAGTGCTTCCATCACCAGTTTGATATTGCCTTGTTGCAGGTAACGGACTCCGCCATGTACCAGTTTGGTACTTCGGGAAGAAGTGCCTTTGGCAAAGTCATGTTGCTCAAAGAGAGCAACCTTTAATCCCCTTGCTGCCGCATCCAATGCAGTTCCCAAGCCTGTGGCACCACCACCAATGATACAGATGTCGAATACTGAATTCGTCTCCAGTTGTTGTATGAATAAGGAACGGTTCATGGGGCCGTATTATTCATTATTATCAGCCCAGGTAATAGAAGCTTTTACCGCCCTTTGCCAGCCTTTCACCAGATCTTTTCTTTTTTCATCATTCAGTGCAGGTGCAAAGGTTTTTTCAGCCTGCCATTGTTCCTTAATTTCTGCAATGTTTTTCCAATAGCCCACAGCCAGTCCAGCAAGATAGGCAGCCCCCAATGCCGTGGTTTCTGTTATGACAGGCCGCACCACTTTACAATTCAGAATGTCACTTTGAAACTGCATCAACTGGTTATTGACTGTTGCACCACCGTCAACTCTTAGTTCAGCAATATTGATACCGGCATCGGCTTCCATTGCTTTCAACACATCGAAGGTTTGATAGGCGATGCTGTCTAAAGCTGCCCGGGCAATATGTGCATTGTTACTTCCCCGGGTCAGACCGAATATACAGCCTCTTGCATATTGATTCCAATGTGGTGCACCCAAGCCTGCAAATGCAGGAACAATATATACGCCTTCGGCATCTTTTACCTGTGCAGATAGTTTTTCTACTTCTGCCGAAGTGCGGATGATCTTCAGTTCATCCCGCAGCCATTGCACTACTGCTCCTGCTATGAATACGCTTCCTTCCAGGGCATACTCTGTCTTTCCGTCAATTTGCCAGGCTATAGTGGTAAGTAAATTATTACTGGAAGCGATCGCTTTTTCTCCTGTATTCATCAGCATAAAACAACCTGTGCCATACGTATTCTTTACCATGCCCGGTTGAGTACAAAGCTGACCGAATAATGCTGCCTGCTGGTCGCCTGCGATTCCTGCAATGGGTATTCTTGAGTCAGGAATGATATTACCGGTTACCCCATAGATCTTGCTGCTTGGTTTTACTTCCGGCAGTATAGCAGCCGGGATGTCAAATAATTTCAGCAATTCTTCATCCCATTGTAAAGTATGAATATTAAAGAGCATTGTTCTTGAGGCGTTGGATACATCGGTTACATGAACTTCTCCATTGGTAAGTTTCCATGTCAGCCAGCTATCAATAGTACCGAAAGCCAATTCGCCTTTTACAGCCCTGTCTCTTGTACCGGATACATTATCCAGAATCCATTTAAGCTTTGTCGCAGAAAAATAGGCATCAATAACCAGCCCCGTTTTTTGGCGAATCATTGCAGCCTTTCCTGCTGATTTTAATTCATCACATAATGCGGCTGTTCTTCTGTCCTGCCATACGATTGCATTATAGACAGGTTGCCCGGTTTTTTTGTCCCATACTACGGTTGTTTCCCGTTGGTTGGTAATGCCAATACCCGCAATTTGTTTCATATTAATGCCGGCTTTTGCCACTGCTTCTGCCATAGTGCCAAATTGCGTACTCCATATTTCATTGGCATCATGTTCTACCCAGCCCGGTTGCGGATAGTACTGCCTGAACTCTTTCTGCGCCTGGCTTACGATGTTACCCTGTTTATCAAAAACAAGACTACGGCTGCTGGTGGTGCCCTGATCTAAAGAAAGAATGTAATGTGGCATGGCTTATTTTATTATGATGAGAAAATTACTGAAAATAGTATCAACTTGACAAATGTCAAGTGTTTTTGAAGAATGCCATATTAACTTGTATTGAAAGCCTCAATATGAACTTGTCAGTTGTGATCCTGGTTTCTAAAGATGATGCGGAAGGCACCGAAAAGACGCTGAAGAGTACTGGCGGACTTAACGCAGAAATAATTTTATATGATACAACTGATACTGACTTCGCGGAGCAGGCATCTCGTAATTACAATGCGAAGCTTTACAAAGGGAAATGGGAGGGATATGACCGTGTAAGGTACAATGCTGCTGCAAGGGCAGCATATGACTGGGTATTGATGTTGCATACCGGCGAAGAACTGGACGAAGAACTAAAATCTTCCATCAGGCAACTTGAATTAAAAGAACCTGCTAAAGCGTATCGTATCCGGTTCAGAAATTTTTATAAGAATAAATGGCTGCGGCACGGTGAATGGGGCAAAGAGTTTCATATCAGGCTGGCGAATAAACGAAGCATCAGGTTTGAAAGGCAACAGATAAATGAAAACTTGTTTTACCGGCAAAATATTCCAGTTGAAAATCTGCACGGATTTATTTCTCATACTATTTACAGCGATAGCGGCCAACTGTCCGTTAGATTCAAAAAAGATGCCCTTTTTCTTGCGGCTAAATATCATCTGCAGGGCAAGAAGTCCGGTGTTTTTAAAATGTTGTTTTCACCGGTTTGTGCCTTTCTAAAAAATTATCTTTTTAAACTGGGCATTCTTGATGGCGGCCCGGGCTATTTGTTATCAAGAATGCATGCCTGGCATAATTTCCTTAAATATGCAAGGCTCAGGAAGCTGAACAAAATGCTCAGAACACCACTCTGAAGCTTCCAAACACACCAAATGTTTTATCGCCTTCCTTTTTCAATGTAGAAGGGAATGCCCTCCAGACAAAATCAAGACGAAATACCTTGAAGATATTATCTACCCCGGTACCCAGTTCCAGGTAAGTATTTCCATCCAGTGACTGAAAACTGTGCCCCTGTTTAAAATTATAAGCCTTGTTTTCTGATGACAGACTTCCCCATAATGCTTTGGCCGTCCAGAACTGGCGGAGTCTTAGTTTAGGAAAAAGACGGAATATGCCGTTGCCAATATTGTGCTCCACATTAAGACCTGCATACTGATCATGGATAAACTCCCACCGGTTCATCATATTGAATGCATATTTATTGTAGTAATACAATTCATTTCCCGGTGCAACATCGAGCAGTGTATAAGGCAGGGTGCCGAATGTTTTTCCTGCATATACGAGCAAGGAGAGGTTGCCAAAAGGCGGGATTTTAAAATAGTCGGAAATACTGGCTGAAATTTTTGTGTAACTGTAACTGCTTTTGAATACACCCGGGAAGCCACGGGTAATATAAATTTCACCAATAGGGTAGATGCTGCCGAGACTGGTTCGGTAAAAATGATTTTCAAGGAATCTTTCTAAGTAAGCAAAACGCAATCGAAAAGAGACCTCAAAACTGGTCAACGGGTTATCTGAGGCTGAAGTTCTGAAAGAATCCAGCGGAACCAGGTTTCGTAGCGGCAGATTGGATTTATGCGTTACAATGATTTTATTTGACATCCACGGAAACAGCTCTTTAAAAAATTCCAGCCGCTTCTCCCTCACCTTGATGTTTTTTACCGGCACACCTTGTTTACGAACAGCCAATGCGAACACATTGTCCTGTGAGATTTCGCCATAATAATTTTGTCCCCAATCCAGATCGTTGGTAAATGAAGCATATAAATACATCCTTGGATCTTTGTTGGGCAAATAAAAAATCTCACCCATTCCTTTTAGTTTTTGATCGCCGAATCCATAGGCGAGATAACCATGAAGCCTTATCTTTTTGTCGAAGAATTTATTGGTACCCAGGTCAAAGCGAACCCTCAGTCCTTCCCACCCGTTGGAACTAATCCAATTCATCCATGGCCCGATCTGGTAGTTGCCAATGTCTTTGTACCCTGTACCAATAAAGCTCATGGTTTTTGTGAAGCGCTGAAATACCGGTGCATTCGTTAATGTATCAATCATTTTGATAATACTGCTTTCTGTTTTGCTGAGCGGTTCATGCCGTACAGATTGCCAGTATTCTTTTCCTTTTTCCAATGAACCAGGAAGCGTAATGATCTCTTCCAGTATTTTATTTTTTGAAAGTTCTTGTATGACAGAGCTATCATTTACTACTACATTCCGATAAGTGGTTGTTTTGCGGCCGATAAAACCGGGCTTATCTTTTCCGGTGGGTGAAATATCAGCCACAAATTTGTCCTTGCTTAAAAACCAGGTGGAGTCATTGATGAGCTGGTATTCCTGTATCAGGCTAAGGTTCTCCACAAAATTTACATTTGCTTCTTTTCCCAGCCGAAGGTTCATCCGCTGAACAGCGAAGCTGCCTACATGCACCCAGCAGTCGCCTTCAAAAGTATCACCTCCCTTCCGTCGAGGTGTGAAGACAAGATGAAAGTACCGCTGGTTGGCAATCAACTGTGTGTCCACCACCCGGTAATTGTAATAATAATCACCGTTATCACTGATCGGGCTGATAAACTGTCTATCAAATACGGGTATAAAGTTGTTGTATACATTTACAACCTGGTCCATTCCCCCCAGCATTTTTACTACACTTTCATTCTTTACACCGTTGGGATTAACAGCTTTGATGATCTCCCGTCTTTTCTTTGGATTTTTCTGATAGTAATAGTCGGATAATACTTCTGATAAATAGGTAGGAAGATATTTCAGGCCCTCTGCCGTATCAATATTTTGGTTAATAAGTTCACTGATAGGTCGCAGGGGTTTGAACCTCCCAAACCTTTCGAAATTGATATTTTTCAGGTCTAGTTCCAGTTTGTTATATAATTCGTAGGAGAAATTATCGAAGCGATAGCGGTCGTTCCGGGGTTTGTTTTGGACAATTTTTCGCCATACCAGCAAACCTTTATTCACCTTTACTTTCAGGTTGGCGCCTTCACTGAAAGTTCCTCTTTCAAGGGTAATAGTTATGTTTATGTTTGTTTGGGAAATGTCTACTTTATAGTAGAAAGTTTGATAGCCCACACAGGAAATTTCAAGACTATCGGAAGGCCAATCATTCACAACAATGCGGAATACACCTGCAGAATCAGATTGATTACCTGTAGTGGTATTTTTAAAACTTACAGAAGCAAAAGGAACAGGTTCTTCACTGTGAGCATCCTTAATTATCCCCGAAATTGTTTTTCGTTGAGAAGTAGCGGATAAGGTTGTCAGCAGCAGGCAAAAAAGTAATACGTTTCTACAACACGAACTCATCGGCGGTAAAATTACAATCTTGAGTTATTGAATGTTGGCCAGAGAAAAAAAATCCCCTCATTAGAGGGGATTCGGGTATAAAAAGTTATTATCTGTTTAGAAATCCAGCCCCATAGCAAAATAGTACCTCGGTTTGCCCTGGAATACCCCATTCATTTCCCATGCGGCATCGAAGCGGAGGAAGTAGCCCAATAATGTACTCCTGGCACCAAAACCATAACCGCCGGCAAACGGGCCAATACCGCCTGCTTTGATTTTCACCAATACAGGAGGAGCACCGTAAGTGACAGATGGCCTCTCCAGCTTATCATACGCACCGTTCCAGGCAGTACCCAGGTCAAAGAACTGCACTATCTGGAAATTTCTCAGAAATGCATTATTGATAGGCTTATTGAAAAAAGAGGTAAAGACAGGAACCCTAATCTCACTGTTAATCACCAGTGCATTATTACCATTGGCAACATTTTGTCTGAAGCCTCTCAGGTTTACGGCCAGGGATTGGTAGGCATAATCATTGTCAGGGTCAGGTACATTAGATGGATCAAAGTAGCGGTAGGTAACATTTCCATTATCATCTACTTTTTGGTTTTGGCCAAACATCAGCCAGTTGTCGACCCCGCCTAAATAATAAATGATCTTTTGATTGCCCCAGGAAAAATCACCGGCTCCACGAACAGCCCAGATAATATTACGGTAAATGGGCAGGTAATGCCTTGCATCAAAGCCGAAATTAAAAGTAGTCGGATGGTTCTTAGGTCCCTTAGCACCAGAAGTAGTGAGCCTCGCATTGAAATCCATAAATACTTTCCACCTCAGACCGTGCCAGATATTCATGGCCGGGGAAACGGCATCATCGTGTACATATTCGATATGAGCCAGCCCGTAAGTCTGCCTGTTATCAGTTGCTTTTAAGGATAACGGGTCGGTTGAAAGTGAAACATATTTATCGCTTCTGTACGCCACGTTGAAACGAAGGCTTTTGATCCTGTTAAAAGGATAGGTAACGCTTGCCTGGTAAAGGTTGGTAAACAACTTGGCAAATGCGGCTGAATCATTATATAATGGCGGATTATTGATTACATTACGATAGTAGGTAAGTCCGTAATCAATTC
Source organism: Chitinophagaceae bacterium UBA2789 (assembly GCA_002352145.1). Taxonomy (GTDB): domain Bacteria; phylum Bacteroidota; class Bacteroidia; order Chitinophagales; family Chitinophagaceae; genus JJ008. The sequence continues at coordinate 1,591 of DEHX01000047.1, read as the reverse complement.
TTTTTTTCAGGTATTGGGTAGTTAGAACGTATTCATTATTCTTTAGGTCGGGGCTGATACGGAAACCACCGGCAAATTTCCAGTCTTCAAACAAATCAGAAGTTCCGACACGGATAATACCATTGAACGGATCACCATTGCTTAACTGAATAGGTCCGTATCCGCCCTGGTAAGGCTGGTAGCGGGTAATCAAAACGTTATTGTTGAAACCACTCACTAAATAATCATTGAAGAATTTAGGAGGCCGGTATTCATATACTTTGGCTTTTTTCAATACGGATTCCTTGACGATCTCTTCCGACTTAACCACATCACCCAGCTTGGTTTTATTTTCATCTGTTTTTTCCTCTTCAAAGCCGGTATTGAAAAAGTCCTGTTGTTTTTTTGTAAGTGTGTCTTTCTTGGTTTGTTCCGTGTTGGCTTCTTTTCGCAACGCTTTTTTCTCTTCTTCTATCAATTTGCGCCGGTATTCAGTTGCTTTTGCTGTTACATTCCTGCGACGGAGTGTGTTCTCGTCTACTTTCAGGCGATATAATAGTTTTACGTCACCCAGTTTTACCACTTCACTTACCAACTGGTTGTCGCCTGCTGTTCTTGTTTCGAGCATACTGCTCTGGTAATTGGTCAGCGGAAACACATAAGAGGAGTCGTTGGTAATAGAAACAAACCCAACAGAGTCAATATCTGTTTTATTCCACTCTCTCAGGAGGCTGTCCACATCTTTTTTGGGAGGGTTACGCAATACCTCATCACCAATAAATACCAGTGTATCTAAACCAGCTCTTTCTGTAGTAAAGAAACCGGCATAGCGGTTATTGATACCATTTTCGTCGCTTACAAATGTGAAATGCGACTGGTTGTATTGTGAGGGGAAACGGGCATTACCCATTTTCAGGTCAGTGAGCCTGGATATTTGTTTAAAGTCTGATTTATTCCAGTTATCGACCAGGTAAATATTAAAACGGGGGCAGGGTAAAGAATCATCACTGCTGGCTGCCTGTGCCGAAGGGCGGTTGCTGGAAAACAGGATACCTGTTTTATTGGGAAATGCTACAAAAGAAGGATCGAGATCATCGTATACATCATTGGTGATCTGTTCGAAACTTTGCTTATCAATTTTGTAAACATAAATATCCGACTGGCCGCTCCTCACCCCGCTGAATAAGAGAGTATTATTATCCAGCATGTATTTCATATCCTGGATCTGGTCAAATTTTTGAATTTCATGTTTCCAGAGTTTGGTACGGTTCACCACGTCATACACAAAGAATTTCGTTTTTCCTTCATCGTTGTACAAAACTGCCAGTCTTGTGCCTTTGCCATCCCAAGCCAGTAAAGGATAGTTAGGGTGTTTTTCGTTTTCTCTTGTCCTTACTCCCAGTTTCAGCAGTACACGGCGGTTAACAAAATTCTCCATGAGTACCACCTGGTAGCGGCCTTGTTTGAATTCAACTACGGCATAGGTAAAACTGCGGGGAAGCGGGTTGGCATTGAAACGGATAAAATCTTTTTTGCCAATGGACTCACTTACTGATAGCTGGCCCCTTGGTGTGTTTCTTCTTCCACGGATATCCTTGAAATACTGTTGCTG